>NZ_CP015412.1:660548-990822 GCF_001750165.1 Pseudoalteromonas luteoviolacea | reverse complement strand
CTATCGCCACTCATTAAACATGAACGCATAACCAATTTGCATTGTATTGATGGGCAACAATCCGAGCTATTGGCTCAGATGGCAACGCACAAAATTGATTTGGTACTTGCTGATAAGCCATTGGATAGCTCTACCCCATTCAAAGCCTTTTGCCATGAAATAGGTAAAAGTCAACTCGGCCTTTACGGCAATTCCACATACTATTCCAAACTCAGCAAAAACTACCCAAATACACTCAAAGATATGCCTATCATTTTACCTGCAAAGGCAAGTCCAGTCACAAATGCAATCCAATACTGGCTCGAAGACTTAAACATAGAAATGTCTGTAGCAGGTCATGTTGACGATAGCGCGCTGATGAAAGCTTTAGGGCAACAAGGGTTTGGCATATTTCCTGCGCCTCTGTCAATCAGAGAGGAAATCGAGCGCCACTATGATGTGACATTTATAGGCAGTATCGAAAATGTTTATCAACATTATTATGCATTTACACCAGACCGACTGATAAAAGATACAATCTATTCTGAATTTGTTCAAAATGCACAGCGTGAAGGCGAGTAACCCATTTAAGTAAGCAGCGTAACTTAATCCAAATTCAATAACGAACTAAATATGAATAAACCTAAAATTACCATACATTATTGCGTACTATGCCAGTGGCTCCTAAGAAGTGGTTGGCTTGCACAGGAGCTGCTGTCGACTTTTGGGTCAGATCTCGCCGAAGTCTCTCTTGCACCGGCCAGTAAAGGCATTTTTCAAATATTTTTTAATGACAAATTAATTTGGTGTCGAGTCCAAGATAGCGGATTTCCAGAAGCTAAGGAGCTTAAAAGACGTGTAAGAGACCAATTGGACCCTAGCCGAGACTTAGGCCATATTGATAAACACCAAAGTTAAATCGATCTAAGATTTAATTTAGCGATATTCAGCTTATCGGTCTGAGCCAAGAAAAGTATCGGCTTCATTCCGCAGTAAATTACTTAGGCAGTCAAAATAAAGGCTGCCTTTTAATAAAGGCATGTACCCAAGTTTAATCAATGATAATAACAGACAATTTGTCACAGCAATTTTGATATAAACAAATAAAGTAAAAAAGAAGCAATAATGTGGCAGACAAGCGGCAGCAACATCACATAAAACTTCGCAATAAAGAAATTACCTTGTGCGCCATTGGTAAAACTATCTTCCTTTTTTATTCCAGTAGAAAACTCTTTATCCATATCTTTCACCACGGAATACATCTTCTTATAAAACGGCAACAACAAAAGAAAACCCAAAACAGCACACAAACAGAGCACTACGTAATTCAAAAACAACCTCTAAATAAAAAAGAACAAAAAAGTGATCGCTCACTCACTTCAATAAAGCAGTGAATAAACCAGTGTAAAATGAGACCTATCTACCTGCATCTCTGCGAATTTGCTGCAATAGCTCTTCATCTTTAATCAATCTTTGCATCACAGCTTGGACTTCTGCACTACTTGTATTGTCGTACATTGCTAAAATATCATTTGCTAACTGCTGCTTCACTTCTGGATTACTCTCATCAGCTTGGTAGTACTGTCCCATAAGACCCTCAGCAGCCATCGTTTTCATATATTTATTTGGCTCTTTCTCAATAATATCTTGTAAAGATTTAGCAATGCGCCTATCAACGACAGGAGAGTGCGCGACAACTTCCAGCGCCTGTACTTTTAACTTGTCATCCGAACTATTTCTACTGATTTCAAGGACCGCATCAACAGTCTCATAATCAAACATTTCATCTTGAGTACGATTGAGGATATACATATTCATTTGCAGCTGCCCCATAGCAGACAAACGCTCCTGCGGTGTAAGGCTCTGATCCAACACTTTCCCCCTCAGATCCTGACTCACTCGGGTTGCATATTCTGGATCAGTTTTTAACTTTAGATCGTAATCTTTCGGTAAGTCTTCATAGAAACCATAAACGGGGTTGTCTTCATTGCGCTTCTGCCTGTCTTGTCGCTCTTTCTCTGCTATAACAGCTAGGATAGTCTCTTCTATCGCACCATTCGAAGCCCCAGCTCCAAACGATTGATTTTCGATATCTAACAGGCGTTCTTCTAAATATTCAATGCGCGCGATTAACGCACTATTATCCATGTCAGTATATTTTTGATCATCTTGAAAATCAGCTACTTGGGCATTATTCACCACGGCTTGCGTTTTATCCGTTTGAGATTGAAAATCTGCAACTGATGCTGGAACACTGCTTGTTTGCATTGAAAAGTTATACAACGTCAACGCCAGTGCCGACGAAGCTATCCCTAATGCAATATTATTTTTCGTTTGAGACATCTTTTACCTACACCTCTATATCAGGCCTTAAATAAACACACTTCCTTGAGCCAACATTTGACACCGCCATCGAGCTTTCTAAGACTGCATATACTATAAAAAGTTTTACACTAAATTTAGCCACATATTAAGGGCCAATTACAATCCTTGAGCGCTACGAAAGCAGCATAAAGTCATTACACACTGACCGATAGAGCATCTAAGATATTGAAATAAAATTATATAATCAATATGAGACGATTAATTAACTCCTTAATTATGAAAAAATATAAACAAAATAATTCCAATAAACGACTAAATAAGCACGTGTATTAGTTTAAATGAGTAAATTGCTGCGCCAGCCATTCACGTACATATCTAACTCCACGGCTTTGTTTCGACTGATTTGGCATAACAAAAAAATATGAAAAAGGCATACTCAATGGCTTGTAAGGCAGTTTAACTAGCGTACCTTGCTTGATCATTTCGCTCGCAATATGGTGCCACCCAAGCGCAAACCCCTGACCATACTTTGCAGCTGTTAATATATGACCCACATGACTAAACGCTCTAAGCCGGTCTTGAAAAGTGCTATTAATAGACTGTTTCTCAAACCATTCTGTCCAACCAATGCAGCCTGGCGCATCTTCTTTTCCACCCTGATAACTCAATAAGTGCGCTTCACCATCAAGTCTTTTTGAATAACTCGGTGCACATACGGGGTAAACCCACTCTGTAGCAAGCTGCGTGCAGGAGAGGCCTTGATATTGTCCATGACCAAAGTGTAAATGTGCATCAACATGTTCACGATTAAAATCGACCAGTTGGTCTTGTGCTATTAGTTGTAACTCTATGTGTGGATAACGTTGATAAAAATCTCCCAATTTAGGAATTAACCAATGCTCTAACAAGGAGGGGATCACTGCAAGTACAACCCGTTCGGTCTGACTCGAGCGCCGCGCATTATCAATACCAAACTCCAAAATATTGAACCCTTTGTTGATATGCTCCGCAAGTAAAATAGCATCTCTAGTTAATGTCACCCCTTTAGATTTGCGATGAAATAAGCTCATACCTAACTGACTTTCTAATAGCTTCATTTGATGACTAACTGCACTGGGAGAAATATGTAATATTCCAGATGCAGACGTGAAATTCAGTTCTTTTGCAACTACAGAAAATGTATGCAAAGCAGTTAGCGAGAGATTTAAGTTACTCATGATGTGAAATCTCCTCAAGTCACTTTGAGTTATTATCGCTTCTACTATCGCGCTGTCAATTTCATAATATCTATAAATTTACGACAGCGCTTTAGTCAACACATCAACTCAAAAAAGGAAAGTCTATGTCTATTTATCAAGCTGCCATTTCTTGGCAGAGACAAGCCAATGAAGCATTTATCGATGCTAAATATAGCCGAGCACATATCTGGTCTTTTGATGGCGGTGCTATCGTCGAAGCCTCGTCATCTCCTTCAGTTGTTCCCCTACCCTATTCTGTAGAACACCATGTTGACCCGGAAGAGGCTTATGTTGCATCAATATCTAGCTGTCATATGCTGTTTTTCCTTCATTTTGCAGCAAAAGCAAAGTTAGTTGTTGAGTCTTATATCGATAATGCCTCGGGTATCATGGCCCGAAATGCTCAGGGAAACATGGCAATGGTTGAAGTAACACTTAAACCTCAAGTAACCTGGTATCAACCAGAGCTTATTAATGATAAAGCCATAGCAGAATTACACCATCAAGCTCATCAATCTTGCTTTATTGCAAACTCAGTTAACACGCTGATTAAAATAGAACATTGAGTAGAAAAAAGTTAGTCAAAACACGATTTTGTGTCCAGATAAACGACCGTCCGATATCAGGTTGTACACATTAAAATACTCGGTGAAATACATCATAATTTACGACCACACGCGTATTCAAAGTCGTTTACAGAGTGCAGACAAGAGCACAACCATGAGAAGTCATGGGATATAAGGCAAGGTTTCGCAATTAAAAGTACTGTGCACTTTTTTGTATAGTGCTTTTATCTCGCCCTGTGCTTCCATTTGCCTTAATGTCGGCTCTAAGCGAGCCATTAAATTCTTATGGTTTTTATGAAGATAATGATATACAACCAACTCTGTCATCGCGGGCTCTAATTTTTTGACCTCACTTAACCCCAGCTTTTTTAAGCTGCAATACCCACTTTCTAAATCAATAACAAAGTCAACTTTATGCTGCGACAACATTTTAAAAGCCTGGTCAATACTCGATACTTCCACTAAAGTTCCTCGTGGAAAGCTTTGTGCCGCAAGCTCAAATCCTCTAACAACAGCGACACGATACTTAGTTAATTCACGCCAATCGATGGGATCCAAATACGGCAGGTGAGTGAATAGATACACTTTTTCAAATGCAACTGGCACACTCAGCATTCTCAAGTTTGGATAGTCCTGCTCTAACCCGGGCGTACGGGCAAGCAATCCATCTGCCAGGCCTTTATCAGCGATGCGCAAGGCTCTTTTCGCAGGGTACAGCTCAAAAGCGACACTTGTATCAATTTGAGCATACGCACTGAGTAACACTTCTTTAGCGACTGTAGAATAAATAGTGGGTTGAGTAATAGGTTGCACGAGCTTGAACCTTTCCTCTTCACCATAAACATGGATAGAAGATACAAAAAGAGAAATGCCTAGAATTAGTTGCAATACATAGACATTGTTTTATTTCCAAAGTCGAGTTTATCAACCTGATAGTCGCATTAGGGAAATAATAATACAAAATTGTCATATTGGCTCAAATAACTGCGGCAATGGCGACATCCATTAATTGAACTATCAGTATTTCAATTCCTTTAAATTCGAGCAGTATCAATCAAGTACTTAATAACACCAGACAATACGAACCCTATATTTATCAGTTACAGTTACATTCACATTATATTGCCATCCAAAGCAGTCACAAACTTGCGAGACTATTTTGCTACCAAGGCCATACCCAGGTCGCACTGCCCTGACACTCACCCTATTTTCGAACACGATGCCCTTTGCATCCAGCTCAACATGCAGTCCACCTTCGCCATGCTGTAGCGCATTTTTTGCGACCTGCGTCAAAAGTAGCTGCAGTAACTTAGGCTGAATTGCTTGCTCACCGAGCACAGGCTCCTTGTCAATATGAATGAGTAAACCAAGATCAGCCCACTTTTTCTGCCACTTAACTAAGGTGGGTAACAAAGCATGACACTCCAGTTTCGCTTTACTAGGCTGACTCAGTAATAAAACAGCATCAGCTATCTCAGTTAGCTCTGTCTGCCCTGACTCTAACTCTTCAATCATATCTAATGCAGCCAAAGGAATATCATCTATTTGTTGAAGCCGATTGATACTGTGATTTATCTTAGTTAACGGGGTTCGTACTTCATGACTCAAAAATGCCGAAAACAACCTTTCTTGCTGTTGCGCATGCTGCTGTGCAAAGCGTGCTGTTGATACCAAAAACTGAAGCTCAGAAAATTCAACGAACCTTGCTGGAGGTGTGTCCTCTTCGTGTTCATCCAAGCTTTGCTTTAATACATCAATGTCCTGCTTAATAGCCCGCCAAATCCGCCAAATTAATAGCCCAATAGGCACAAGCATAAAGCCACTTAAAATCAAAAAAACGGGTAATAAACTAGGGGATGTTTGCTGCGAAAAAAAATGAACGGCAAACAAATCTTGGCCTAATTTATCTTCACTTTTAAGCACATACAAATCTCCCTTATCGAAAGATATAAGCAATGTATGCTCATATTCTATATCGTGAGACCCCAGTATTTTTTGATATTCAATTGGCATTGTATGCAATGCACCAATGTACTTTTCTGCTGATTTGAACGGCAATTGAAGCTGATCACTGTGTGCTAGCACTAAGTCCTGATAGAGGTAATGCTCAGTGGTATCATCCCAAGCATAGTGATAAACCCAGGTCGCAACTTGCATCCAAATAGCCATAAATACAACAAAAAAAATGCCAAATCTTAGCGTAAAGTAACGCCCAAGATTTTGAGGGTTAACCATCTGTACACCTCAATACCACCCCTTGGCTTTTTATTGTATGTATCAATTCCGGCTCATCATGCTTTGAGACATTGCGCCTTAAACGCGTTAATAAAGATTTATACATATTATTGTTCACATCCTGATCTGGCCATATATGTATCAAGATCTGATCTTTCTTAACTGGCTTTGGACTATGCTCTGCGAGTAATGAGAGCAGTTGCCACTGCTGGGGTGATAACACCAAAACGCGTTCACCTCGCTTTGCTATTTTCATAGAAAAGTCAATATGTAAGTCATCAATATCGAACATGGCCTCGGTTTGTGTTGGTTGTTTTTGTGCCAATATTTTAAGCCTGACCGCCAGCTCTGGCAGAGCAAAAGGCTTAGTAATGTAATCCAATGCCCCCGCAGAGAAAGCCGCGAGTTTGTCTTCAAGAGATGTGGCTGCCGTACAAAATAATACAGGAACACCTTGCCCCAAAATATCTTCTGACAATAAATTTAAACCACTGCCGTCGGGCAGATCCATATCAAGAATCACCGCATCATACTGACTATACAAATTTGTTTGCACTGCAATTTCTTTTGCACTCGCAACAGACATGGCATAATCCACTTCAATACCTTCACATTGCAAAAAGTCAATTAATTGAGCTGCTAAAGAAGTATCGTCTTCAACCAGTAATACAAGCATAAAACCTCTATACTGTTACCTTATGGTTACCATGCCACTGATATTGTAACGCCAACTAACAGGAGTCAACCATGAGAGTCACAAATATGTCTTTACTTCCTATAATTGTAGCTGGCCTTTGTATATCAGGCTGTAACTCAGATTCTAGCTCTACGGCTAATAATTCCGTAAATAGCAATACACCAACTACTACACCCAATCAAACTGCGCAAGTTCAATCGACCATGGTGTTTGTCAATGGCGATATTTACACAGTCAATGAAGCCAAACCTTGGGCACAGGCTATTGCGATCAAAGACAATAAGATTATTTTTGTTGGCTCTACAGAACAAGCCCAACAACATATTGGTGAAAATACGCAAGTTATTGACCTAAAAGGCAAGATGATGATGCCTGGATTTCATGATGTGCATATGCACCCATTGGAGTCAGGTTCAGACGCAACGCAATTTACGATTCCTGAAGAAGAGTCTACAGAAACTTATATTGACCTCATTGCTGATGCGGCATTCCAAAACCCTGATGCTGAATGGCTAATAGGCTATGGCCATTCAATTGGCACACTATTAGAAATGCAAGACAGCCCAATTGAAGTCCTAGACGAGGCTGTACCAAACCGCCCCGTTATCATTATGGAGCAAACTTCGCACTCTATGTGGGTTAACAGTAAAGCACTGGAATTAGCAAGGATCAACGCAAATAGTCTAGACCCAATTGGCGGCGTTATAGGGAGAGATGAGCAAGGGAACGTCGATGGGATCCTATATGATAATGCAGGTAATCAGGTGATGGAGCTGGCAATGCGTTCGCTGACCAACACGCAACAAAACGATTACTTGGGGCTGATTGACTATACGATGCCAGCACTGAATAAAGCTGGGATCACGTCTATCAGTGATGCAAGAACCTATTGGCAACGCGGCCACTTAGACACTTGGTTAAAGATCGCGAAAGAAGATAAGTTAACGCTCAGAGCTCACCTAGGCCTTTGGGCATACCCGCAAATGAATGATGCAACACAACTGAGTAAACTAAAATCACTCTACCAAGCAGATCCGAATAGTTTGCTAAAAGTTAACCAAGTGAAATTTTATGTCGACGGTATACTGGTTAACACCACAGCTGCCATGCACGAACCATATCACCAAAATTGGTTGGAGCTAGACGGTAATAACGGCCTGAATTACTTCACCCAAGCACGCCTTGAAAAGTACATAAAAGCGCTGGAGCCAACGGGTTTCGATTTTAATATTCATGCCATTGGTGATAGAGGGATCCATGAAGCGTTGAATGCCATTGAAAATGCATCTTCTGGTAAAGCGCGTCACAGGTTAACTCACCTTGAGGTCGTTGACCCAGCTGACTACGGGCGCTTCGCTAAATTAGGAGTCATTGCAGATGCGCAAGTTGCTGGAGATTTTACTGATCCAAACCACTGGCCTGAAAACATTCCGTTACTTGGTGCTGAACGTTCACAAGACCTTGTACCTATTAAAAACTTAGTCGACAGTAATGCCACACTAACACTTTCTAGTGATTGGAATGTGAGCCCATTTAATCCATTCATTGGGATCAGTAACGCGATATCAAGAGCACCACAGGCAATCACCCTAGCTCAAGCACTTGAAGCTTATACATTAAACAGCGCCTATGCCATGCGACAGGATCACCTTGTTGGCAGTATAGAAGTGGGCAAACTCGCTGATTTAGTTGTACTAGATAAAAACCTATTTGAAAGCACAGTCAAAGAAATAGCCAATACGCAAGTCACTATGACCCTATTAGATGGTGAGATAGTATATCAGCGATAGATCATACCTTAATGGGGCTGCTGTGTAGCCCCATTTCAAAGCAACGAAAATGCAACAATACACCCACTAACATCCATTTTCATGATTTTCTATTATCAGTAGCTTACTAATAAAGTTACATTTTTACTCACCACATACAGACTAAACACTTACTCAACAAGTTTAATACTTCCCATTACAATTAATTGTTTAAATATACTGAATAAATACTAGGTCATTTTGAAAAGGACAATGCTACCATTGCGCAAAATTTAAACCTGTTTCACCAATAAGTTACCCATACCATGTTCAAAGCATCCGTAATATCAAGAATATCAGTCGGATACACGGTAGTTCTCCTGGCAATGGTTGCCATAAGCGTCTTCTCTCTCTTTAGAATGTCAGAGATCAATAGCAACTTAAAAAAAGTTACTCAAGTCGCTCAACCAATTGATATAAAAGTAAACTCTGTCGAAAGTAAGCTCGATCAGCTTAACCTATCTGTATACCAGCATTACTATGCTGAAGACATTTCTGAGCAATTAAGATTGGAAGGTTCCATCAATGCGTATCAGAAAAAAATACAACAACAGCTCGATGCTATGATAGCGCTGTTCGCTAATTTGCCAAACAACAGTGATAAGATTCAGGTTGTTGAGCAATTTGAAGCAAGCAAAACACAGGTATTCAGCGCACAAAAAAAATCAATGAGTGTCGCCAGTGCGGCGCTAAAAAACAAAGCCACTTTAAAGCAATACCAATCACAGATCAGCAATCTCGATAAACAACTCGCTGATATTACAGAGCGCTACACACGATATAGAGCAAACCAAGCGGTTACTTCTTCTTTAAGCCAGCTGAGATATGGTATATCTATCGCTAAACAGTTTCTATTGATCAACAACTTACAAGAGCTACAAGCCCTCTCACAAGAGTATAAATTATGGTTAAGTGACTACGTAAAAAGTGGGTATCAATTGCAAGCGCTCACACCCAGTGCCGCTTTAGAGCGCAATATTATAAAACCTCTGGGTTCCGTAGCAACTGAGCTAGCCTGGGTTATAGGCAAACAAGATGGTATAAAATCCCTTCAGAGCAGCTACTTATCAAGTAAAAACGTACTTATTAGTAATCTGGCTCAGGTGGAGTCAGGGTTACAACAGCTCAAATCTGATATGGCCAAAATCAGCAAATTGAGTCAGGATTTTAGCGCTGCAGTAGAATTACAAACAACCGCATCAGTTGAATCAAGCTTTACTTGGATTTCATTGGCAACCCTTGCCACTCTGATTTTCGGTATTTTGACAGCGCTGTATATTACACGCAGTATCAGTCGCCCACTAAAGCAAACCGTTGCAGATATAGAAAAACTTGCAACCGGTAATCTGCAAGATCATATAGATGTATCGGGCAAAGATGAATTTGCGCAGTTGCGTCAAGCTCTGCAAAGCTTAAGAATTGCTTTTGTGACTATTATCACCGATATCAAAACACAATCAGAGCAAATCAATCACTCTGTAGATACCTTGTCAATTAGTGCGCAGCACACAACCACAATAGCCAATCAGCAAAAAGACCAAACCACGCAAGTGGCCAGTGCCGTACTTGAAATGACCGCAACATCGAGTGAAATTTCAGATACAGCGGTGCAGGCAACTCAGCTCATGGCCCAAGCAGATGCACTGGCAACACAATCGCAAGGCTTAGTTCAGCAAAACCAAACGCTCAGTGAACAGCTTCGTTGTGATATGACTTCAGCCGCAGATGTGGTGGCCTCTCTTGATAAAGAATGTCGACAGATTGAAGAGGTCGTTAACGTTATTGATACTATTGCCGATCAGACTAACTTACTTGCACTGAATGCTGCAATTGAAGCTGCTAGAGCCGCAGAGCACGGACGAGGATTTGCCGTTGTAGCTGATGAAGTGCGTACTCTCGCCATGCGTACACAGGCATCAACGGAACAAATTCAAACCAAGATAAATCAACTACTAAAATCTTCTGATTTGGCAGTGCAAGCGCTTCGAAGCTCAGTTAACAACACTGAGTCTTGTACTGAAATGGCAAAAGAAATCGATGAGCAAATCAAGGAATTTGCACAGGGTGTCAGCGATGCACACCAACTTAATGAAGTCATCGCAGAAGCAGCTAAACAGCAACATATAGCAGCTCAAGAGATCAGTACCAGCATTGAAAATATCGATGAACTTTCGCTGCAAACACTTGACCAAATACAGCATAACCATGCAGCGGCTAATGAGCTCGATAAAGCATCAGATGCCTTAGTAACAATGAACGAGCAATTTAAGGTGCAATAAGAGGTTAACATGACAAAATATTTCTACTTACTCATTGCTTTGTTGCTCTGGCCAACCCTAGCTTGTTCAAAACAGCAGCTAGATCTCTATACGTGGCGCCAACAAGAACAGTTGTTATGGGACAAGGTTAACAAACAAAACCTAATTGACGATGTGCATGTCAACGTTAAAGTCATCGATTTTGATACATATCAGTCGCATATCCAATTGGCGATACAAAATCAACATGTTGATTTGTTTCAATGGATGCCAGGACCCGCAGCGCTTGCACCGCTAATCAAACATAATTTGATATCACCGCAACTCACAGCGTTAAAATCCATTAACCCAAATGCACTCCCAGCAGCAACAGGCGCAGATAACAACATATATGGTGTACCGTTTGCGATGCAGCTCGAGGGTATTCTGGTCAACAAAAAATTGCTAGCTAAGCATGGGTTAGATTCACAGCCTCACTCTATTTCTGCTCTCGAGCGTGTGTTCAACCAACTGAAAAGCAACAATATTACTGCTCTGCAAATGGCCAGCGATCAGTGGTATCTATCGCAAGTAGTCGCAGAAGTAATGACTGCTGGATTACTCAAAGCGTCGCGAGCACAAGCACTGATAACTGGACAAGCCTGTTTTACGGATACTGAATACGTAAATATATTAGGTACATTAAAAGATTGGCATAACAAAGGTTACATCAATCATGATGTATTGAAGCAGGATTACCATGGTATGGGTACCAGTAAAGCTCTAGGAAACTCAGCGTTGGCTTTAGATGGTGGTTGGCGAGCGGGACCTAACTCCGTGTTTTATCAAATAGACAAAAGCTATCAAGTTGACTTTTGGCCTGTGCCTGGAGAAAGTGGCAAATTCTACGGGTTTGCCGATGGTACCTATCAGGTAAACGCCAAAAGTCAGTATGCTGAACACGCCCAAAAAGTGCTCAACTTTACGACAACAAAAACATTTGCCAACTTATTTGCTAATACTCTAAATGAAATTCCCGCTTACGGCGGCAAAATGCAAATCAACAGCGGCAACCTTAGAGCACAAGCAAAACTCTTAAACGAGCAGAGTTATGGTGCGAGCTTATTTACAGCAGCTTCGTTAAATCAAGGAACGCCAAGCTATCAACAGCTTGTTGCAGAGGCCATCAAACAGGTATTTTCTGGAACGACGGCACAGCAAGCTGCACAGCATATTCAACAAGGTCTAAACAGTTGGCAATATATCGGGAAAAGTCAATGCGCAATTTAATCGTGTAAAGTCTACTCAGTTAGATGTTTTTCCGATAATGCCCACTTTCTCAGACTAAAGTGGTTAAGCTATCAAAGCATTGATGGCTTGCCACTATACTCTACAAAAATCTTAACACGTATCTTATAACGGATATGTGGAAAGTAAAATGCATTACCTCAAGCTTATGATATCAAGTAATTAGAGATAGGCGTGTAAAGATAAAATGAAGATTCTACTCTCATAAACACATAACCTGAACACACCTCGTAGAAAAGCTAAATCCAAAACAGAGTTTGAATTCGCTGTGATAAGCATAGCCAATACAGTTTTAAATTCAGGAAAGATTAGAAAAAATCATAGTAAAACAGTAACAAAGAAAATCACACATCTATTTTATCCACAAAAATTCAATATCCACTGTTGCTTTGACAACGTTACACAGACACGAAAATTGATAGCTGTTCTCTCAATCAAGCGTAACTGTTAATTAAATCCAACTAATAGGCAATGACAGAAAAGAGGCTGTATTCCTTCAATAGCCAGCAATGTAATATACAAAAATAAACTTGCACCCAAAAATAGAACATTAAAATTTTCTCCTTTTGATACAGAACTACTATCTTTGGATGAGTACTCACGATTTATCGATGAAAAATACAGACTTTTTACTTGGTTAACTTGACCACACTGCTAAAAATGAAATCTCAAAATTGATTTAGATCAAATTAAAAGCAAAAAGAAAAATAACAAATCATTCTTAACTATACTAGTTTTGAAGATTGATACTTAATAGTAAGAAATGATTTTATTTTGTTTATTGAAATAAAAATCATGTACAACCTTATCGATTCAAACTTTAACACCTCAACAATCAATAAATGAGAATAGTAATCACTCATTAATTACTAAATTTAAAACTATATAAATCAAGAAAATATAAAGTAATGACTCTAATAAATAGTCTTAAAATAAAGGTTATTTACATCTCAACACCTGAATAAGGTCAAATTAATTGCCATGTTTAGAATGAGCAACCAATACATCTCTATTCATGTAAAACAAAAACAATCCTAAAAACCAGCATAAAAATCAAACAACAACCCAAATTTTTACGAATAAACTCAACAATAAGCAACAAAAATACGGGGAATCTACGTAATTGACACAAATAATAAACATCATGTACAAAAAAACGGAGGGCTTCCCTCTATGAAATAAATTAAATTTAAGAAGGAATTACAAATGATTGTTGAAGCACCAAAAGAGAAAATATCTATCTCTGAAAAACTTGATGCGCTTAAAAGTAGCTTTTCAGATCAAACATTAAATATCGCTAATGTTGATCAAGCACGTGTTGATAGCATTTCAATTGCACCACCTATCACAGCTTGGAACTGGTCGAAGTCATTCGAAAAGTAACCCTTAGTGAGATCACCCTGCTGCTAAATACATGTAGTTAGCAGCTTTTTAAGGACAAAAATATGCATACACTTACCAATGAACTACCCAAGTGTTTAGAATTTAACAGCGATAGATTTGCTGGTGTGTTTGACCAATGCAAAATTGATCTTCTCATAGATATTTTTAAAAGAGAAATCTTATCACACAAAGAACTCTCGGAATTGTTTGATAAGCTTTCTAGTTCTTATTCTTCTGAAGACTTATACACTTTTTTTAAGCTCCCCAAGCTATGGAAAGTCATCTTTTCTAGTCGAGAAAAAGATGACTACTTTGACAATATAAAAGCGCTTTTTCTCGCAGAGCTCAAATTATCAACTATTAATAATGTGATCATATCAAACAGCTCTTTAATCGAAGAGCAAGCACTTATTTGGAATTTACGCGCTGATATAGCCTATAACCCATGCACGAATATAGGTTATAAGAACAACTACCAGCATAAAGAAGCTGGTATTCTCATAGATTACTTTAGCGACCTTGCGCGCGGCCAACAACGGGATATTCCCTGGGGTGACACCGGACTATCGCAACCCCTCATTGACAGCACTGCGCCAAAAGTTATTTCTGCAATAGATTATATCCAGTCCGTGTCAACAGCGTGCTTTAATGTTTTAAAAGCCAGTATCTGCTCCATCGTTGTGAGATTTGACACCAGTAAAAATAAATTCAACTGCGCATCTACCAATATATGCAATGGACTTGTGGTGTTGATTAACCCACACCTCAATGAAGTAAGTGTTGAAACACTTGCAGATGCCATCGTGCATGAAATGACACATAACCTATTCGATATTGCAGAGCTTTACGAACCTTGTTTGCCTACCAAGTTTCACTCTCAATCTGTCAAGTCACCTTGGACGGGCAGAATGCTTGACCCTAACACCTATATTCAAGCGTGTTACACCTGGTATGGATTAAGAAACTTTTGGCAAAAAGCTTATGCACACTTTAACAGCGATAATGCCCATAAATACCTGCAACAAGCATCAAAAGGCTTTGAACAGGCCGAATTTGTGCGTATCGCAAAAGAATCTGATGACATCATAAACACAAAACTCATAGAAACATTAGAGCGCTTAAAATAAATAGGAAGTGAAGATGTTGAAGTTTTTAAGCAGCCCAAAGGGGCTTTCTGCTATCACGGGAATTTTTTCTCTGTCTGTAGGAACCATTTTACTCGGGTTTATGTTTGCATTTGTAATTGCGAACAATGCAATCAACAATACGATTGCCGACAATGTATATAAAATTGAAACTCAATTTAATTTACCTAATGGTGAGCAAGTTAACAGCTCTCAATCCCCTGCTGCGCTAGTACCTGTACTGTCTTCACGGGATGATATTGAGCGCGTCGGTCTAGCACATAGAGAAACAATTAACGTATTACACAATACCAACGAAATAAAAAGTGCACAGGTATATGCACTCAATGAAGCGGCATTTAATATGCTGTCACTCAGTCCAAATGGTATCTCTGCTGTTGAAAATAATGAGGTTTATTTATCAAGCACATTTGCCAGGCAACTCACTAATAACCATACAACTCTAACCGGACAAACTTTAAAACTAGGTCAATTAGGGCAGTTTAAAATTACACAAGTCATTGAATTAGATGAGCGCTTATCAATTCAACCTGACCTCATGATTGCACTTGCCTCCACTTATGGGCAAAAAATTCAATCACACTACGACAATTGGTATGACACTCATATCCACTTATTTGTTGAATTAGCACAAGGTAATTCACTGAACCTTGAGCAAGTCGTATTAGAGCACGCACCACAAATACCAGGGGCCCCTTTTACACCATCTGCGTTTATTCACTTATCTAAACGCCACCTATCACAATTACACTATGACCTAGGGTTGCCAGATGAACTCGGAACCACTTTTGCTAAATCGAGTTTATACCTGATTTACGGTGTATGTGGCTTTTCATTTTTGCTTGGCTGCGTCGGTTTTTTATGCTCAGTGGCCTCAACGCAAATCTCTCACCAAGAGCGTATAAAGACCTTGCTCAGTATTGGGGGGAGTTATGGGCAAATTGCAGTAAACGCGTTACTCGACAATAAATTGACCTTACTGATCACCACTGCGATCTCATTGTTCGTATTTTACTTCGGCAGCCGTTTTTTAAGTGTCGAATTTCCACTATTGGCAATACTCACACCAACAAACAAATGGATAATTTCATTGAGTATCGTGCTTGTTCTCATCATCACTTATGTATCAATTATATGTCTTGTAATACGTAACATTGTCACGGTGCAAAATAATCAAGCAATCTCAAGATCCGCAGGGATCAATACCCTGTGGATGACGCAACTTACCATCATCATACAAACATTAGTCACAGCCATGGTGGTCTTTGTAGCCTCTGGTGTTGCCTACGAACTATTTTCAGCAAAAAAAGCAGACTATGGATATGATATTAATCACACTCATTACGCAAAATTAGATGGGCACAATGATCGTTTACCCACCAATATTCGAGATAACATAAATACCAACCACGGCAGGGTGTCAGAAGTGAGTAGTTGGCGCCCTTTCGATAAATCAGCCAATTACATTACGGTATCAACAGCACAGCAAAAATTAGATGAGCAATTAACTCCAGTACATTACTTTTTTGCAGGTCCTGCTATCTCGCAAGTACTTGCGCTAGAAGTGCTAAACGCTAACCAAACTACCTTAGCGCTGGATAAAATAAATGAAGTTGATGGCAAAACTCGCGTTATAGTCACCCAAGCCTTTTCCAATCTATTCGACAATATTCCGACGGATCAACTGATCAATCATAGGTTTTTCGCAGATTTTGGAGACGGTTTAACTGACATCGAGATTGTACAAGTCGTGAGTAACTTTTACTTAGGAAAAGTGAAAGCTGACTTTGACCCCATCATGATAGTGCTTGATGACACCAAGACAAATACCTTACTGGTTAACCACGAAAATCCAGCAAGCTTATTCTCTCAGTCACCCCTAATACCCAGTGAACAAGCCTTGGATGCAGAGTTTTCTGACTTGAGTAAAATCGTGTTCTACTTGCTTTTTGTCGTTATTTTAAACATCGTCTTGATTGCGATGAATACCATTGCGAATTCACTAGTGGATGTTGAAAGGCATAGCGACTCACTGCACATTATGAAGCAACTTGGCGCAGACTTAACCACCATCTTTAGCTTTGTATTTAAAAAGAATGTCTATTTATACCTTGCTTCATCACTCATTGGGATACTGCTCGGTTATATCACCCTTTACCAGCAATTGATCCCTTTAGAGCACATGCAGTTTAACTTCTACCACTATGCATTATCACTGCTTGTCGTCGCGACACTTATCGCCTTTATCATTTCATTAAATCTTGGCGTGATAAGTAAACAGTACTTGTCAGAATAAGGAGCCACGAGATGGATACAGTTATAGAGCAGCCAAAATATAACAAAGCTAAAATCATCTTTGCCATTATCATTATTATACTGACAATTACATTGGGGCTTTTATACAGCAATCAGTCAATTTCCAGCATACCGATTAAAGAAATAAATCGCGTCAAAATTGCCAGCGTAAAACCTAACATCACTTCCGTGGGTACCATTAAGCCGAGGAAGTCAATTAAGCTATCTTCAGATATTGGTGGACGCGTTAAGCATTATCTCAACAAAAAAGATTCATTCGTAGCAAAGGGCGAGGTGCTCCTTGAGCTAGAGAACTACGATTACATCCTCAAGCTCACCGAAAAAATTGCACAAATATCTGAGCAAATCAGCAACCTTAAAAATATGCGCTTAAATCTGCGCAGAGAATTAAAAACCTCAAAGCTGTCCTTAGAGGACGCTATTTTTCAGGTCAGTGTATTGGAAAGGGAACTCGCTCAAAAACAGCAGCTATTACAAAATAACCTAACACAAGAGTCGGAAGTACAGGACGTACAAAGTAACCTCTCGCGTTGGCATGCAAAACAACAAGTATTGGCAAGTTATTACCAATCACAGAAAGATCATATCAACCATCAACTCAGCGAAATCAATGAGACAGTAGATATACTCAACACCCTCCTTATCAAGCTGCAAGAAAGCGAGCAACAGCTGGTGATAAGAGCACCTATTTCAGGCAATTTATCCGGCTTTGATATTGAGTTTGGTCAACAAATATTACCTAAGCAAGAGTTTGGCTCTTTGGATCTCATTGATGACTTTTTAATTGAGGTAGAGCTCAGTGAGTACTACTTAAGCCGTGTTCACGACGCTATGCAAGCAGTGGGAAGCATCAAAAATCGTGATATCGCATTGAACATCATCAAAATTTTCCCTCTGGTTAAACAAGGTAAATTTCGCATGCACCTTGAAGTCCCCTTCCAGCAAAATATGAATACGCAAGTCAAAGTTGGCCAGTCTATTGAAGTGTCCCTCACTGGCAATACGGACACAGAGCTACCGAGCGTGCCGTTGAATGCCACATTTAAAGAAAATAACGACATGTTTATTTATTTGTTGAAAAACAACCAATCCAAAGCAGTTAAAACACTGCTAAAAATCAAGGACCAGATTGGCGATAAAGTGCTCGTAGATAACCCCAATATCCTTGGTAAAGAGCTCATTATTTTGGATTGGAATAAGAATTATAAAGAGGAGCTGTACATTGAGTAACATGATCAAACTAGAAAATGTTTACAAGCATTTTTACACTAAAAAATTAAAAACAACTGCACTCAATAATGTGTCACTACAGGTCGAAAAGGGCGAGTTTTTGGCTATTACGGGCACATCAGGGTCTGGTAAATCAACACTACTCAATGCTATAGGTCTTTTTTCAAATATTGATGAAGGTCTCATAGAGCTAAACGGCACAAGCGTTGCGGGCATATCCCAAAAAAAGAAGCTCAAATACCGTCGTGAGCACTTAGGGTATGTATTCCAGTCATTCAATTTGATCCCAGATTTAAGCGTGATCGAAAACGTGATGCTCCCCCTTAAATTTAGGGGTATAGGACTCAAAGAACGCATGGCTCTCGCAGAGCAAGAACTAGAGAAGCTGTCTCTGTCATCACGGTGCGATCACTATCCAAGTCAACTCTCTGGCGGACAGCAGCAACGCGTTGCCATCGCCAGAACCATGGCGTGTCAGCCAAGTATCATTTTGGCTGATGAGCCAACTGGTAATTTGGATGAAAAAACAGGACAAACAGTACTCGATATTCTGCACCATGCAAATACCGCCTGCGACGCCACCATCGTCATGGTAACGCACAGCGATAAAGCGGCTAGCATGGCCAATCGGCAAGTAAAAATGGTTCAAGGTGAACTGGTTAGTTAGGGAGAATGCATCATGCTCGGAGATATTTCCATCAAAGTTATAGAAGAACCGGTTAATCCCGTCAATCAGCTAGAGTTAACGGATTATCAATACGCTCGTTTAGCATCACAATTGATAGGTGAAATCCCAGACAGTGACATGCTTGATGAGGAAGAACTTGCGTTATTTAGACGTGAAAAAGACGTTTATTTTGAAGCAAAACCACTCAATGCAAGTAAGGTTGTGGTGGTATTAAAAGCCACCCGATTGTGTAATCTCAGATGTACTTATTGCCACTCATGGGCTGAGGGACCAAACCAAACCGTCAAATTTGAAAACCTCATTTCCATTGTAAAGCGCATCTTAGCTACTCCCAATGTCTCACGCGTCGAATTCGTATGGCATGGCGGCGAAGTCACTCTGTTACGTCCTGCGTTTTTCAAAAAGCTGATCTGGCTTCAAGAGCAGTTTAAACGTAAAGACCACTTTATTACCAACACCATGCAATCCAATGCGGTGAATATCTCCAAAGAATGGCTCACCTTTTTACAGGGTATTGGCATGGCCGTAGGAATTAGCTTTGATGGTGTCCCTGAAATCAACGATACTCGTCGGCTTGATGTCCGTGGACGCCCGACTAGTCTGAAAGTTGCCGAAGGGATCAAGCGTTTGCAACAGTATGGGATCCCTTATGGCGCGCTAATAGTGGTAGATAGAGATGTGTACAATGTGAGTCCAGAGCGGTTACTGAGCTATCTTGCATCTATTGAACTCAATGACATTGAGTTTTTAAACATTGTTCCTGATAACCGCGCACTACCTGGCGATGACATTGGCGATGCCTACATTAGTTACAAAGAGTACATCGAGTTTTTAAGTCGAGTTTATACCGTTTGGCACGCACAATATCGCGGAATTATTCAGATCCGCATGTTCGAAAACTTTATGGATGTATTAGCAGACAGAAGCAAACAACTCTCTGCGTGCTACTGGGCGGGGAACTGCTCACAGGAAATCATCACTATTGAGCCAAATGGTGATGTATCGCCTTGTGATAAATATGTTGGCGACATCGGCAGTATTTATGGGTCATTGCTCGATTCAGATTTAGCCACATTACTAGCCAACTCCAGACATAACCAAACATCCGTTCAAGAAGAGGTTGAGTCACATTCTCGCATGAACGAGTGCGAATGGTTTTCGATTTGTAATGGTGGTTGCCCTCACGATCGCGTCATAAACGCTCGTCATGTAAACGACTACGATAACCAATGTTGTGGTACTGGTAAGTTATTAAAAGTCATTGAAGAGTCGATTTAAAACATGCAGATCAGTGCACAAGGCATCGTTTATCAAAAGCTGAAATCGTTATGTGTCAAACGATCTTGGAGCATCATGCTGATTGTCATACTCAACATACTTGTGGTGTGCAGCTCATTTGGTATTGCGTACTCTGTCGAGCTGCTATTCGAACAAAAGGTCTCCGCAACCAGACTAAACCATTTTGTCGCCATCATTTTGCTCCTGTTACTCACCTTTGTAGCAAGCAATGGCCTGAGGCAAAAACTGGTATTCGATGTCAAAGAAATGTTAAGTACAAAATTGATGAGTTTTGTAGTTAGCCGTTTAATGTATAAGCAACAGCAAGTTTTTGACCAAACGGCACCAACTAAACTGTATTCAAATATCGATTACGACATCAAAGCTATTAATGTCTATGTTCACTTTGTTTTGAGTATTGTAATACAAGCATCTGCCACCTTGTTTTGTGGACTCATCTATTTACTTGCGACGAATCTTTATATGACATTCGTTTCCATCATCGCAGTCCCCTTGATGATCTTAATGATTTTTCGTTTAGGCCAAAACGTCTCTAGAGCTAACGAACACAAACGAGATAAAGTTTCTGTACTCAATGCGGCCATTATTGACGCCTTATCAGGGATTCAATCCGTTAAAGTTCATAAAATGGAACGTTTACTAGGGACACAAATCGAATCAAAAGCAAGCCGAGTATATAGTGCTACAAAAAAGCTTCACTCGCTTGAGTCCCTCATTTCAGGAATTATCATTTTTGGTGGTTTCGCAAGTGTTATTCTGGTGCTTTGGATTGGAGGACATAATGTGATTTCTGGCGCTATGGCATCCGGAGAGCTCGTGGCGTTTGTAATGGTCTTACTACTCATGTCATATTCCTTCGCATCAATTAGCGATATCAAGACTGTTACCACTAAAGCCAAAAGTGCGATTAAAAACCTCGAAACACTATTACATCTTGATTATGAATTACAGTTTAGCAATCCTATTGAGCAAAAAGCTGTCGATAACATCACGCTAAGTGACCTGTCTTTTTGCTATCAAGCATCTCCCAACAAGGCGCTCGATGACATCAACTTTACTTTTCAACGCAATCATATTTACTCTATCGTGGGTCGCTCAGGCTCAGGTAAAAGCACACTGATCAAACTCATTTCAGGTCTGTATTATAATTATCAAGGCAAAATCACTTTCGGTGAAACCGATATAAAAACATTGCAAGATAGCACGCACAAACGCGTTTCCATAGTTGAACAAGACCCTTTCTTTTTTAACGGCCCAATTTGGCAGAACATTACTCTTGCTGATAATTTGAGCGATGTAAATGCGCTAAGACTTGACCATGCCCTCACTTTATCAAACTTTGACCGTGTCATGAGAAACAACCAACTTAACGTCGCCAGTGAAGTGAGTGTCAATGCAAAAAATTTATCAGGTGGAGAAAAGCAACGTTTAGCCATTGCAAGAGCACTTTACAGTGACAGCGATATACTCATTCTTGATGAGGCCACCAACTCGTTAGATATGGCCACAGAAGCGTTTTTACACCAGCACCTTAGAACACTTGCCAAGAACAAAATAGTCCTTGTTATTACCCATAATCTAAACAGTGTTAATTTATCCGATCAGGTTGTTGTGATGGAAGGCGGCAAGATTGTCACCGCCCAATCACCTATGAATATCGTCAATAGTGAATATTTTAAGCAGATCAGTGAAAAAACTAAAACATTAGAAGCGGAATTGTAGCAGGGTGCCAATCGAGAACACGATGACTTAAACCGAAGCAACCTAATGGGCTGAATGCACAAATTGGGACAATTTGAAAATTAATCACGTGCTTTGAGTGCTCAATCTAAGTACAAGTTTAAACCACAAAGGTAATGACGGTATAAATAAGCCTCATTAAGTTCAATCGCTTCTCACTCAATCAAATGTTAAGCAACAATTGCCACACTACTTGTTGCTTAACATGAAAAATACTAGATGAGTCTGATTATTTGTTTAACATATCTTGTATTACCTCATAAGCTTTTTCAAACTTAACGTCAATGTTATCCGCTATCGATATCTGTGTTTTAGGTACTACATAATCAGGTTGAATACCAACGCCTATCAATTTACTGCCATCTACTTGGTCTGATCGAGCGCCTGTGTATGCATAAAAAATTCCTCCATCATCAACCCACCTACTAAAAGCCCAACCGTAAACAACGTCACCATTAATGCCAATAGTCACTTCACCAACAATGGGGATGCCCATGTTTTGTGCAATCATTAGAAAGTGTTCACCCGCACTCTTGTTATAAACTTCAGAAATTGCAACTGTCGGAACATCAAATAAATGCTCATTGAGTGGTACACCCACTGGAATTGTATGTACATAAGTATCTTCCTGATTTGGCAGTCTTTGAGAGAATTGCATAAACGGCCCAACCGTGACCGCTTTATCAGAAAAATACCCCATAAACTCACGAACTAAGAAGAAGTTGCGTGGATACCCTCGCATATCCAGCACAATAGCCTTGGCATTGATCAGCCCTTGTTTCGCCTCGTTAAACTGCGCTTTCGTTCCTATATCGTAAACATTCAGCCGAACAATTCCATCACCTAAATCTTGTACAAGTGGCTGATCTGCTGAATAGTTTACCTTAAACTCTCCTATTACGTCTTTATGCACTGTCGCCGTTGTGGTTCTAACAAATTCACCGTTTGGTTTTCTAAACACCAAACTGACCAAACTTGGAGTTTTAAAACCTTCGACTATCCCAAAAGTTGCGCCTAATTCATCAGCGTGATCACTTCTTGCTCTTGTCAATGCAGCTTGTTGAATTAGTTCTTCAGAAGGAACCCCATCAATGGAGACGAGTTCATCGCCAATATCCACTTGCAGTGATAAATAATCAGTTTTACGTGTTACGATAGCTTTGCTTTCTATATAATTCACTTTCAATGGAAGCATATAGTCGCCGCGATCCGTAAGCTCACTCGCTAAGCCGATAAAGAAGTGGTTATCTTGTAATTTTTTAAATTCAATATTGACAACATTCTCAAGATTACTTGGATTACCCAAGCACCCTTCCAATAATACAATATGACTATCTTCCCAATTAACTGGTACTTGGTCGAAATAAGGCCAATAGTGATAGATCTCGGCCCACAAAGAACTTAATGCTGACATACATGTTGCAGGGTTCGTCAGAGAAGACTTTCTCGCTGCCGGTATGAAAGCTTGACCATTTTGACTCTCTTGACTATCTAAATACAACGGCCAATAAACTGTTTGATTATCATATACATCTTTATAAAACTGGGATTTTGCCGTATCCGTATAATTGAGTAGCTCGGAAAAACTGCCAGACAGGAGCTCCCTGTTATACGCTGTTATAGTACGTGCCGCTGTCGCTACCCATGTACTCACGACATCATCCTGTTCAAGGCTGGGTAATTTACTAGGCTGAGTCACTATATGAGGTGCAATTTTCTTTAGCTCAGCAAGCCCATATGCCAATCTTTCCTGCTCGGGCAACATGGCCATTTCATTGATGACTTTCTCAAGGAAAAAATCCCACCAAGTGCTCGATACAGCCTCACTTGGGTAAAAAAATCGAACTCGATGCACAAACTCATTAAATGTTAAAATATCAGGCAATGCTTGCTCTAACTGGGTTTTAGTCGCAGTGTTGTTTTCAAGGGATATCTCTGGTATCGGGGCAGCATGTATTGAACTACTTATTGCGAGTAACGTACTAGCATAAATCCCGTTGTATAGAATTTTAGAGAACATAACAACTCCTTTTTTGATTAGTTTTCGTATCCATATTCGTAACAAAACATTTAATTTGTCAACCATAACCCTGCTTTCATTATTATTTTAATAATCTGATTTTTATGTACTTTTTAATTTTTACACATAGTATGAATACGGCCAAAACAACAAGGAAAAATATTCTACAAACACCCACGAATAAATAATATATTCAAATCCACAAGGAAGGTTAGCATCAAAAAACATCGCTTTTTATATCAATATCAATACATTTATAAAATCAGGCAGCTATTTTTTATCAAAAAGGTAATTTGCTCTTGTTTTAGCTAATAGTACAGGTATCGTATAGCAAATTTTTTAATCAAGCTTGCTAGTTGGAAGTCAAATGCGTTTATTAATATTAATCTTGTTCTGGTTATCTATTCCAGCTATGGCCTATCAAGTCCAACCTATGATTGTTGACCTTGCAGCTCATGGTAAAAAGTCTCTAGTTACTTATCGGCTACAAAATCCAAGTGACGATACACTGCCTATAGAAATAGAAGTATATAAACGCACCTTTAATGATAAACAGCAAGAAGTATTAGTGCCTGCTGAAGACGATTTTATTGTCCTTCCTCCCCAGGTTGAAGTTGCGGCAAAAAGTTATCAAGTCTTTCGCGCAAAATACTTAGGCACGCCTGAGTTGAAAGAAACACAATCATATCGCATCGTGTTCAAACAACTACCTTTACCAGATGCAGATGATAAATCTGGTGTCAAAATGGTGTTTAACTTTGCAACATTGGTTTTTGTAAGCCCTGATGGCATTGCCAGTCAGCAGCAGAGTGACATTCAATGTGACAAACTAGATGACTGCAAACTGACTATTTCTAATACCGGAAAACGAGTTTTAGATTTATCGCACTTTGACTATCAGTTTCATGAAGGCGAAACCGTTGTCGTTTGGTCACAACTACAATCCATTACTTCTGGGCGATTCATCATGCCGGGGCACAAAATGGAAGTCGACTTACAATCTGTTTTAAAAGAAAAACCAAGTAAAAGCGCAAAGCTTATCAACCTACTTGATAACCAGTAATGTAAGTTATGTCTAATTTGGGTGCTTTTTTTCGGCCTATCAAAAAGAAGTGTGTGCTATTCACACTTCTTTTGCTTTGGGCTACTCCTGTTTTTGCTTCCACATTCGAAATGGACTTCCCCGTGCGGCTTAATGTTGCCGAAGTAGGGCAAATTTCTGCCGCAACGGATGGCTTTGAGCTTAAATCTATTCCTGCAGCTGAGTTTAAAAAACAGCTACACACGGTGTTGAGCCAAAGCATCATTGACTGGCTCACTGAACAAGGAGAAGCTGATATCTCGCCCGAAGAATTTGCAGCGCAAGGCATAGAACTAATTCTTCAAGCGCAAGATTTAACCATCGAAATGTCTTTGTCAGAAGCCGCAATGGCAACTGATAGCTTATCTTACGCGAGGCAAACCCACTTTGAACAACCCAAAGGTGAAGCTGATTGGGCAATGCTCAACAACCTCAATCTAAACCATGAACGCTTTAACAATCATGATGACCATAGGTCACAGTTTGAGTGGCTCATGAATGCAAATATTGGTGGTGGGGATGGTGTTAATATGCGTAGTTCGTTGTTTTGGGAAAATGGCAGTCGAAGAGAAACAAAAGTGTATCGAGGAGAAACTGCTTTTTACTACGACCAACCGGATAAACCCCTGCGCTTTACCTTAGGTGATACAAGTATTAACAGCACGGGACATCTTGCTGGAGCGCAGCTGGCCGGGTTCAGTATTGAAAAGGCATATTCTAAATTACAACCACAGAGGCGAATCACCCCTGGTAATAGCCAGCAATTTGTTCTTCCCCGTATGGCAATTCTTGAAGTTTATATCAATGACTTTTTGATCTCTCGGATCCGTGTAAAAGCTGGCCGATACGACCTTAGTGATCTACCACTAACATCAGGTGAGAACAACATTCGCGTTGTCGCAACTTACCCGAATGGCGAGCAGGAAGAATTTAATTTTACTACCCACTATAATGCAAGGTTGCTGGCAAAAGGCTTGAGTGATTACACCTTGTCCGTTGGTTATTTATCTTCATTCGAAGAACGGCGTTTTGAATATGATGATGACCTACTGGTATCTGGCAGCTACGAATACGGCTTAAGTGACCACTTTACTTTTGGCTTTAATGGCGTAGTACACCCGTTGGGTCACGTGATTGGCTCACTCGCAACCATAAACAGTCCTGTGGGAAACCTCTCTGTACGCTATTCTCAAAGCGAAGTTGATGGCACAGCAGGCAGCATATATTCAATTGAGACAGAGCACAGTGTATTCGGTCATGGCAATGTGGGGTCACCAAACTTACGCATCGGCTATGAGATCAGCCATAACTTTACCAATACACCTTGGCTTGAGTTTAATACCATTAACAACCGAAATCGTGCATTTGTCGATTACAGCTACTTTATCAATGAACATATGGACGTAAACTTCAATGCAGCTAGAGCCGCAGATGAAGACAACTTTACCACCGACAATGTCAGCGCTGAATTTAATTTACGCTATGAAGATATTCGCTTGAGGATAGGTTACAACTTCAGTAACAGTGAAGATGAACGATTTATCTCTGACAATAAGCTATTTCTCACCTTTACGTGGAATTACGATAGTCGAAAAACCAACCATCGGACTAGAGCTCAATATAATAGCCGTAGCAAAGTATCCAGTGCGAGCTACGCAAAAACAAACTACAACTTTGTAAATGACTATGGCTATCAAGTTCTAGCTGAGCACGGTGAAGATTACAGACAAGAACAACTCGAAGCCAGTTACACCAGTTCAATTATGAGAACAGATATCAGCGCGACTAACTACACACGCGATGTTATCGGCTCTGAAAGCAGTGCTAGCATAAACCTATCTACTAGCATTGGAGTTGCCGATGGCCACGTTGGCATGAGCGCAACGACGACCGCGCCCTTTGCTGTTATTACAAAACATAAAACTTTGCAAGACGCCAATGTCCTCGTCAATGTCGATAGATCAGGCCGAGCTCAATCAAAACCAAGCAGTCAATTTGGTTCACTTATTGATTTAGGAAGCGGATATAGCAAAGCTCAGCTCAACATTGATGTACCTGACGCCCCACTGGGCTATGACTGGGGGCCGGGTATGTACGTCAAAGTAGGCGGTGCAGCAACAGGACACCATATTCAGATTGGTTCAGATTTGTCTTATACCGCAATTGGTACATTTGTGGACAACTCAGGCACATCTATTGCAATGAAACGAGGACGGATTGTGAAAATACAGCCAGACACTGATACACAGCCTCAAAACTGGCCATTCTTTACCAATAGAACAGGTCGATTTGTTATAGAGGGAATTAGTACAGGACAGTATCTCGTTGAGTTAGGAGATATGATAGGCCAGTTC
The DNA here is from genome assembly GCF_001750165.1 of Pseudoalteromonas luteoviolacea. Classification (NCBI taxonomy): domain Bacteria; kingdom Pseudomonadati; phylum Pseudomonadota; class Gammaproteobacteria; order Alteromonadales; family Pseudoalteromonadaceae; genus Pseudoalteromonas; species Pseudoalteromonas luteoviolacea. The sequence goes on along the minus strand of NZ_CP015412.1, from coordinate 963,173 downwards.
AGTATCACTGATACCGAGCAACGATTTGTTAAATTGGGCACTATCACATTACAGGTCGCGCAATCGACAGGAGGCACACAATAATGAAACTCAGAATCTTGGTTTTAATGATTTTGACTTATACAATGCTCACCATGCAAGCGTACGCAAATTGGAACAGCTGTTATGGCAACTTGTGGGTGACCTCTAATTCAACAGATATTATCACCGAGCATAATAATAGAGTGACCGTGTACTTACCTTTGAAGGTTCAAGTTTCTGATCAACTCCTAAATTGCGCAGATGAAATATGGGTAGAAGACGTCTATTACTACTCAATGGTATTCGAAGGACCAACGCAAGATAAGTATGCGAAACTGTACGACTCTCAATTCAAAAAGATCAAAGTGCGAAATGGGATCTGGAAATCTCCACTGAACGAAAGAACAACCCAAATGTGGGTTCGCCTTCGCCACTACAGCTTATTCCCAGCAGGCGAATACAATGGGGCCATCAGAGTTTCCATTGTAAAAAACAATCAAATTGTTGAAGAACAATATTTTGACATGACCTATTATTCTGAGCCGCAAGTTTCAATCTCTTTGGACAACAATAGCAAGGGCAAAGTGGCAGGTAGCAACGGTCACTACCAAGTGAACTTAGGAGAGCTAAAAAGTAATATGCGTTTTTACTGGGGCGTAAAAATACTCAGCAATAGCTCGTACGATATTGTATTAGATTCCGAATTCAATGGCTTGCGTCATGAAACTAACGCTGGTGCGCTGATAAATTACTCAGTGAGCTTTGATAACGTCAAAATGTCGTCATCTGAACAGATTTATCGTAGCTACAACTTTTATCCCGGCGTCAAAAATAAGTGGTATGGCTTTGAATTCATTTTAGGGAATGTAGAGTTAATGCCCGCTGGTTACTATCGAGACAATTTATCGCTGACAGTCTACCCAAGGTAACTATATGATATATAAATAATAAATTAATTTTCACCTCAAAAACATTAAATAACTTGGAATAAAAATTCATTCTTGGCACACCCTTTGCTATTAATTTATCAACTAGGTAAGCACACCTAGAAATTAAAATTGGAAATAAAAACTACTTCGTGTTTTTTTAAAGGGGAAAGCCATGAACGCATTACTAAAAACATTATTCGTTGCAACTGCATTTACATCAATCTCAGCATCAGCTGTCGTTACAGACATCACAGGAACTGAAGCAAAATTTTCTTTTGAAGGCACTATTGAGCCTATGTGTAAAACCAGCAGCGGCAACAGCAATAGCGTAACTGGTCTAAAACTTGATTCTTCACAACAAACTCAAGATATCGGTACTCTAGATGTTTGGTGTAACACTGGCGAGAACGCAACAACTGAATACACATCAGCTAACGGTGGTTTCTTAGTTGCTAACAATGCTAAAGGTAGCAAAATTGCGTATACACTTAACATCGGTGACACAACTGGAATCGACTTACAAACAGGTACTTACAAGCATTCAAAAGCAACTGCTGCTGGTACAGGTGTTTCTGGTGAGACACAAGCAACAGCGCTAAAAATCACACCACAGTCAAATGGTCTAAATGACGCAGGTACTTACTCAGATACAATTACAGTAACTGTAAGCCCTAACTAATAACATATTGGGCGGCAAAGTTTTTATGGCTTATTCTTTACCGCCTGATCTAATATGATGAGTTAATTGTTTGGCAATTGGCTCATCAATTTCTAAAAATACCAACTTACTTATAATTTATTTTTCTATATTCCTTAATTGGATTTGACTTCAACACAGCCCCATAACTTCCCTGACCGCCATAAGTATAAGCCCCTTACATTTTAAAGTCTTGAAAAAAATTAAACCTGCAGCTTAATTGAGTTAAATTTATTTTTATAAAAATCAAAGTGAGAACTTTAAACCTATAAGGATATATAAGCTATGCTCTCATTTAGAAATAAAATAGTAACAATCTGTTTATTATTCACTTCCTCATATGTAAAGGCGCATTGTAATGACCTTTTAAAACAGCAACTCTCTTTACTAGACACTACTTTATCTGAATTTGATCAAACACCTAACCGTGGCTGGCGAGCCTTGTCACAGCAACAATGTTTTTCTGAATCCGCCCTACTAATTGAGCGTTATATGGAGCATAACAATCAAAAAACTAGTGGACTAATGTGGCACTTGTTTCAAATGAGAGCAATGGCTGGACAACATCAGTAAGCTATAAAAATAGGCAAAAGTATTGCGGCTGCAGCTCCCAATAGTAAACCTTCATTTTTATGGAAAGAGTATGTGCTGGCAAGTGTCGCTTTTTTAGAGGGTGACAATAAAGCATTATTAAAAAATAGAAACTTAATAGCACAGCATCAAGAATATAAACCTAACGCCATGAATTTGGCTACAATAGATAAAATAATTAACAACATTAATAAGAGTTATCTTTATGCGTATTCAAAGTGACGAAGAGGTGGGCCAACAATATAATGGGCCACTTTAATTTAAAAAATCATGACGTCTATTAAATAAAAGACACTCTTAAAGAGTTTTACATGAGACATTAAAGAAGTTAAAAACTGCTAAAAATATAATTTTATAGCAGTTTTTAAAATATAAAATAAAGACATGTCACTTTACATCTAGTGCGCTTATATCAAACTTGGATCGCAGTTTGGTTAATAAAACACTGACAAACTATTTAGGTGAGCGCCAAATAGCTGCAATTATTAACATCGCTGCGATCAGCGCAAAAGGTAATCCATAATCTAATCCATAAATGGCAGTGCCAACAATTGGACCCGTAACAATGCCTAGCCCCTGTGCCGCAGATACAGTGCCAGCAGCAGCTCCTTGCTCATGGGATTCAACCGAATTAGCAGCCAGTGCAGAGAGCGATGGATATATCCAGCCCATACCAAAACCAGCTAAGCCATAGCCTACCCACAATATGAGGGATGATAGCGAAAAATACGCTACAATGAAGCCCAGTGCAGCAATCAATCCACCAAACAAAATTAACCTCTGTGGTTGCCACGCAAGTTTTTGCACTGCCACCTGTGCGGCAATCAAAGCTACTCCCACAACGGCCAGTGCAATACCCGCAGAACGCGCAGCTGCCGATGTATCAAGTTGCAGGCGATCGAGAATAAAAAAGCCCACTGTAATTTGCGCTATGGCAACGCTAAACGCAGCAACAAAAGCCACAGCAACAGGCCTGCGCAAACGCACATCACTTAGTCTTACGGAATGCACATCAGGCTTTGAATGCTGCTCTACTTTAGGCAACACCCGCCAAAGCAACAACAATGCAATGACAGGTAAAATAGCCGTAATATATAAAGGAATGCTCAAGCTGTAAGCCCCAATCAGTCCTACAAAGCCAGGGCCAATCACCATACCTGCTGCACTCGCTGCGCCTATCCCTGCCATAGCAGCGGTGCGCTGTTTAGGCGGCACATGATCTGCCACCAGCGCAGCGCTGGTGGCCGGCACTGCCGCATAAAAGATCCCTGCAACACCCCGCCCTACAACAAGGCCAATAAATGCCAAAGTCGGAACCATAGCTGTTTTCATTGAAAAATCGATAAATAGTGCAAGGCTTGTATAGCTGATCACAAACCCACAGAGTCCAAATAGTATTATTGGACGACGCCCTCGTTTGTCGCTCAAGCGCCCCCAAAATCGCGCCATCAAAACCCATGCTAGACCCGCAACTGTCATTGCAGCACCTATTTGCCAAGCTTCTAACCCAATCACTCGCGCAATCGGCCCCGCTAATGCTGCAAATGCCATTACCGCCATAGTGCAAGCAAAGGTTTCAAACATCAGCGCTTTTGTACTAAATGGTCGCACTTCATCAGATGAAATTTCATTCTTAGTTATATTTGTCACTTATACTCCTTGTTTCAGCAGCTGCTATCCTTATCAACCGCTCTTTAACTTTAAAACCAATATTTTAAGTAAATTATCTTCAATTTATTTAGCTAAAACTCGAAACTGAAAACAACGAGCCAAAGCAGAAAAGCCATACTACGTGATAGATAAATCGATTAAGCCTGACGGCTTGAAATTGAAAAGCAGGTACTAATATAAAACTTAAATGACAATATCAGCAATGATAATAATTCTCAATAATAAAGCTGAGATGCACTCATTTTGGGATATACGAAAACCACGTACATAACAACACAACGCGAACCCCAAACCCCGTCATTGTGCAGTCCCTATTAGCAAGAGAAACAGAGTTCGCTATAACAACTTACCACAACACCGAACCCCAAGCCCGCCGTTACAGGCTTACCCCGCAATCTATATTTTGCGACAGAAGCTATGTTGCTAAAATAACCGAATATTTCAGATGCGTTATGGGCTCTGAAATAAATTCAGAGTGACGAAGGTGGAGTTCTGATGAAATATCGCAACTACGCTAACTAACTCAAAATCAACATCATTTCAAACCTTTCACCTAAATCACAACGCAGCCCTAAAACCCCGTCATTGCGGCGTGCCCCGCAATCTATATTTTTCGACAGAAGCTATGTTGCTAAAATAACTGAATATTTCAGATGCGTTATGGGCTCTGAAATAAATTCAGAGTGACGAAAATAGAACTCTGATGAAATATCGCAACTACGCTAACTAACTCAAAATCGACAGCATTTCAAAACTTTCACCTAAATCACAACGCAGCCCTAAAACCTCGTCATTACGGGCTTACCCCGCAATCTATATTTTGCCAAAGACCGCTTTGCTGCTAAAAAGGCTTAAAAAACTCATCTGCGCTATGAGTTCTGTTAAGTAACAAGAGTGGGATGCTAGTTCAGCCTAAAAGATGAAAAACGCTCACACTGAGCCCAATCCCGTCATTACGGGCTTACCCCGCAATCTATATTTTGCCAAAGACCGCTTTGCTGCTAAAAAGGCTTAAAAAACTCATCTGCGCTATGAGTTCTGTTAAGTAACAAGAGTGGGATGCTAGTTCAGCCTAAAAGATGAAAAACGCTCACACTGAGCCCAATCCCGTCATTGCGGGCTTGCCCCGCAATCTATCACTACCAAACCTCAAATCGGTTTATTTGCTTATCCTCTGCATCCAAGTACTTTTTCATTGATTCAGGAAACGGGCCTGTGCCCATGGCATTTTTATCTTTCTGAAAATGCTCTTCAATGCTTCTTTGGACATTCATATGTATTGGCTGACTTATATCCATAAACTTATTCAGGGCCGTCCATTGCTGCTTTTCCATTCCACCGAGCAGTACAATCGAAGGACGCCACCAAAACTTTGATGGGTATTGAGTAAAAACAAGGCTACCAGTCGGCATTTCACCGCCACCACGGGCATTTTTTACAACCGGGCCTTGGCACAGCTCAATATCCTCTATGGGGATATAAAAAGGGCGCCTTAATAAAGTATGTGACGTACGTACCAGTCCTGTATGACGATTGAACTCTAACTTGTCGAGCCAATCAAACCTCTCCCAAAATTTATACAGTCCCCAAGGGCTGGCTATCATCAAAGGAGAAAACGCAATAAGCCAAAGCGGTCCCGAGAATAGGCCAATTAATAATCCACAAAAACCCACCGCAAATAAAATCACATTTAAAAAAATACACAAAAACCAGATACCTGGCGCTCTCCTAATTGCAGCAACTTGGCCATCGCATAAACCGATAAAATGATCGGAGCCAATATGTTCCCGTGATACAAAAGCCTCGCTTTTCAAGTTCGACTTTTTAAAGTCACAACCATTAAGTTCAGCAGCCTTTGCTAAACGTTCTTCATAAGTTTGATGATGTAAATGTTGTTTAGAAAGCTCTTTATAGTAAATACCTTGTTTAAAATACTTAGTATTATTTGCACTTCTCCTCTCTATTTCATCATATCGTTTTTTTCTATCGCCTGTCGCTTCTGCTTTTCTTTTTTGATATTGCTCACGTAGATCTAAAATTGACTTTTCTGTACTTTTTTCATTTTTTGGCTCTGTTTTCATCTAATAATTCCTTCCTCAATAACGACCTGGCGGACGCAAAAACACCTCTTGTAAGTACATCCCCCCTTGAGTTTGTTCATACTCACCCTCGCCAAAAAAAGACTCCCAGAATGACTCTGCTTGGCGTTTTACATACGACGGCAGCATAAACTCTGTTTCAGTCCCCTCAACCAATTTAGCGCCTTCCCCTTGCGGATATACTTTGTATTCTCCCTTGAGCTCAATACTGCTGTTATAAGGCAGCCCTAAAACCTGCCTTAAGCGGTAATAACTCACATCAAAATGCCAACCTTTTCGCGCAGGAAATAGCGTGATTTTTGACATTAACTTACTTAATTGATTATAAGTGAGTACTTTAAATTCCTTATCAGGCCCAGTCGTTCGCCGCCACATCAGCTTTACCCTTGCGCCGTTAATTGGATGCACCATTGGCGCGTAAAAGGCTTTTGGAAGAAGCGCAAAAGTCTAAATATTGTGATTGCAAAATGCGTTGATGAGCACACGATATTCTGGCCGAATTATCTGTAACCACTTGAGTGCATACAGTACTACGAACCACTTTTTACAATCTTACCGTACTAGGAAGCTAAACCGTTTTTGTGAGACCATAGCTTCCCTTTCGCTATTTAAAACTCAATCCTTTTGGCTTGACAGCAAAACCACTACCAAACATCCCTTCTGTTTACCTGCTTATCCTCTGCATCCAAGTACTTTTTCATCGATTCAGGAAACGGGCCTGTGCCCATGGCATTTTTATTATCACGAAAATGGTCTTCAATTGTTCTATGTATATCCTCATGAATAGGCTGAGAAATATCCATAAACCTTACAATGCTGGCCCAATGCTCTTGCTCCATCCCACCAAATACCGTAATAGTTGGCCTAAACCAGTAGCGCTTTGGGTATTTGGTTAAAACTAGGCTGCCGGTGGCCATTTCTCCGCCGCCTCTTGCGGCTTGTACCACAGGACCTTCACATAATTCTATGTCTTCAATTGGCACATAAAAACGTCGTCTCAGAAAAGAAAATGGCATACGCACCAATCCGGTGTGGCGATTAAATTCTATTTTATCTATCCATGCCCCCCACTCCCAGATTTTGTGAACGGCCACGGGACCTAATATACTTACAGGGATCAAATATGCGTACGAAAAATTCCAAAAAAAGACAATATTAACAACACTAAAAAAAAGCATATAGACACATAAGATAAACCATAAAAAGCAAAACCCGCCCCAAAATGGCGCCCTGCGGATCCCAACAATTTGTCCATCGCACCAGCCAATGTGATTATCCGTGCCATGGTGCTCCCGCGATGAAAACGGCTTTTTAAATGGCTTAGCTTCTTTAAACTCACAGCCGTTTAACTGTGCAGCTTTTGCAAGACGTTGCTCATATGTCTGATGATGGAGATGGTCTTTTGAAAGCTCTTCATAAACTACGCCTTGGGCATAATATTTATCACGGTTTTTGCGCCTTCTCTCAAGCTCATCATAAGCAGCTCGCATATGACTCGGGGCATTCGCTTTCTCTTTTTCAAATTCTCGTCTCCGTCGCTCTTTTTTAGACAAACTTTCAGAAGAAGGTGAACCAACTTTTTTCACGTTCATTACATTCCTTGCTACAAACTCAATCCTTTTGGTTTGACAGCAAAACCACTACCAAACCTCAAATCGGTTTATCTGCTTATCCTCTGCATCCAAGTACTTTTTCATTGATTCCGGAAACGGGCCTGTGCCCATGGCGTTTTTATTTTTTTTATAATGCTTTTCTATTGATTCATGTACGTCTTCATGTATAGGCTCATTAATATCCATAAACTTGAGAATGGCTGTCCAATGATCTTTTTCCATCCCCCCAAACGTGGCAATGGTTGGGCGCCACCAAAACTTGGCTGGATACTTAGTCAATACTAAGCCACCCGTTCCCATCTCACCTCCCCCTCTCGCCGCTTGAATGATTGGCCCTTCGCACATTTCAACGTCTTCAATCGGGACATAAAATGGCCGTCGCAGCAAAGTATGTGAGGTGCGCACAAGTCCGGTATGGCGGTTAAACTCAATCTTGTCTAACCAGTCCAGCTGTTCCCATAATTTATAAGTCAACCAAGGGCCAATACAAAAAAGAGCTATCGCAGCTGGCATTAACCAATTCGGGCCATGGAATACCCCTTCAAAGAAAAAACCAAACCCACCGACAAAACAAAAAAGAGATAGAAACAAACAAACAAGCCAAATTCCGGGGGCTCTGCGCAAAACCAACACTTGTCCATCACAATTACCTATGTGGTAAAACATATCGGTATGCTCATGGGATGCGAACTTTCGTTTAAAGGGTTTTGCTACTTTAAATCCACAACCATTAAGTTTTGCAGCCATAGCCAAACGGTCTTCATAGTTACTATGATGCAAATACTCTTTTGATAAATCTAAATAATAAAAGCCTAAATCTGTGTATTTTGAAACATTGCTACTTCTCAAGCGCATTGCTTCCAGCTGCTGCTCTCTAATTTCCTCTTCTGTTAATACTTCTTGACTCATCTTCATCCTTAAATTTGTAAATCTCCGTTATTTGCTACCAAACCTCAAATCGGTTTATCTGCTTATCCTCTGCATCCAAGTACTTTTTCATTGATTCAGGAAACGAGCCTGTGCCCATGGCGTTTTTATTATCACGAAAATGGTCTTCAATTGTTCTATGTATATGACGGTGAATAGGCTGAGAAATATCCATAAACCTTACAATGCTGGCCCAATGCTCTTGCTCCATCCCACCAAATACCGTAATAGTTGGTCTAAACCAGTAACGCTTTGGATATTTGGTTAAAACTAGGCTGCCGGTGGCCATTTCTCCGCCGCCTCTTGCGGCTTGTACCACAGGACCTTCACATAGCTCTATGTCTTCAATTGGCACATAAAAACGTCGTCTCAGAAATGAAAAAGGCATACGCACCAATCCGGTGTGGCGATTAAATTCTATTTTATCTATCCATGCCCCCCACTCCCAAATTTTGTGAACCGCCATGGGACCTAATATACTTACAGGGATTAAATATGCGTACGAAAATTCCCAAAAAAAGACAACATTAACAACACTAAAAAAAAGCATATAGACACATAAGATAAACCATAAAAAACAAAACCCGCCCCAAAATGGCGCTCTGCGGATCCCAACAACTTGTCCATCGCACCAGCCAATGTGATTATCCGTACCATGATGCTCCCGCGATGAAAACGGCTTTTTAAATGGCTTAGCTTCTTTAAACTCGCAGCCATTTAACTGTGCAGCTTTTGCAAGACGTTGCTCATATGTCTGATGATGGAGATGGTCTTTTGAAAGCTCTTCATAAACTACGCCTTGGGCATAATATTTATCACGGTTTTTGCGCCTTCTCTCAAGGTCATCATAAGCAGCTCGTATATGACTCGGGGCATTCGCTTTCTCTTTTTCAAATTCATGCTTCCATCGCTCCTGTTTAGACAAACTGTCAGAAGAAGGTGAACCAACTTTTTTCACGTTCATGACATTCCTTGCTACAAACTCAATCCTTTTAGCTCGGCTTGACAGCAAAACCGCTACCAAACCTTCCACCGATTAATTTGCTTATCCTCTGGGTCAAAATACTTTTTCATTGACTCTGGAAACGGGCCTGTGCCCATGGCATTTTTATCTCTTTTGTAATGCTCTTCGATCTCGGTGTGAACATGCCTATGAATCAACTCATCACTGTCCATAAATTTAAGAATGGCCGTCCAATGGTCTTTTTCCATCCCACCAAAAGTGGCAATGGTTGGTCGCCACCAAAATTTAGCTGGGTATTTAGTCAACACTAAACCACCCGTTCCCATTTCACCACCACCTCTCGCCGCTTGAATGATTGGACCTTCGCACATTTCAACATCTTCAATCGGGACATAAAATGGCCGTCGTAATAGTGTATGTGAGGTGCGTACAAGCCCGGTATGGCGGTTAAACTCAATCTTGTCTAACCAATCCAGCTGTTCCCATAACTTATAAGTCAGCCATGGGCCGATAAAGAATAATGCTATACCTGCCAACATCCACCAAGCGGGCCCTGTGATTAGTCCAACGATGAATAGGCCAAAACCACCCAAAAAGCCAAAAAGAGAAAGAAAAAAACAAACAAGCCAAATTCCGGGCGCTCTGCGCAAAGCCAACACTTGTCCATCACATTTACCGATATGATAATAACGATCTGTGTGTTCTCGCGATGCAAACTTTCGTTTAAAAGGTTTTGCCACTTTAAATTCACAGCCATTCAAGCAAGCTGCAAACGCCAATCGCTCCTCGTAACTTTTATGGTGTAAATGCTCCTTCGAAACATCAAAATAATAGATACCTTGATCTGTATATTTACTAATATTTTTCGCATATAACTTTATTTCTTTTGATTTTTCTAGCCGCCATTGTTCGAGCGACTCATCAGATTCTTCTTGCATATTTTTCCTTAAAATAAACGCCCTTTAATTATAATGCCATAAGACTAGTAGGCGCTGTCTGAAATGAACACATTGCTAACCCACCATGACGCTGCTGAATACTTTCTTCTTTCTTTCTCTCAAACCTTATTGGCAACACAAACTCCTGCTTAGTGCCATGAATGATGGGCTCACTTACACCTCTTGGGTAAATAGCATAGAGCACTTTAAACTCAAGTCTCATGTCTTGTTGAACCCCTAAAGCGTGCTTAATTTTTGAATAAGTCGTGGTAAACTCCCAACCAGTACGATTAGGGTAGAGTTCAATCGTATCGACCATTTGACTAATTTGGTACCTTGATAAAATACTAAAGTCGTCATCACCTTGCTTTTTGTACATAAATACCAATTTTGCGCCATTTTCTGGATATGAAAGAGGCACGCTGAATGAAAACTTCACAGAGCCAATCACATTAATAGAGGTAATCGATAAATTGGGGCGATAGAGTGTGTTGTATAAATCATGCAATGCCAATTCGGGGTTTTCCTCCCACTGGGCAGCACGGATTGTGGCATCATGACTGTCATCATTTTTAAAGCGGGTCTTGCTTTTACCCCAGTGACAAGCCTCCAGCCAAGCCTCTATCGGCTCTTCCGAAAATGCCCATGCGATACCCGCTCCGATCAATAATATAATCACGCCCGCAATCGCAAGCCCCGAAGCCAGTGATACGAGAGCTGCACTCTGAAATACCAAACTCGATTTGGCCAATATCCCTAAAAGGGATGACAAGGTCATACTCGCTGCCCCAGTCATCATTAAGCCTTGAGACAAGACTTGTGCCCCATCGCCGCGCTCATATGCTGAAATCATGTTGTTATAAGCAACGTATGTACTGACCGCACTGGCAACAAAGGTCAATGCGTTTGCCGCCAGCGAGCCATACACTTTAAATTTCAATTGAGATGACCACCAAAAACGTTTTGTTAAGGCACTTGGAGGAACAGGCTTACTACGTATGATTGCATAGCACTGTTTTGGTGAAGGCAGGCCTATTTTTCTTTCCACCATATTTAGGCCAATATTACTCATAATATCTGCGGTATCTAAAATTGCAGATAATTTAGCTATTTCAGGTGCATTAGGGTCATTGATGGTACTGTAGAGATTAGCCACTTCGAGGATGGCAACAACTGGTAACAGGTTTCTCAGCACCGCATCTAATGTCGCTGGATTAATGTTCATTCGGGCCATTTTGCTCAATGCTTCATTTTCGTGACTAAAGCCTTTTAATTGCCATTCAATCTCTAAATCCCTAACCAAATTATTTTCAATTTTATCAAAATTTTCCTCAATTGCTGTTTTCAACTCTTCCACAGCCGACAAATCCATGACCACTAGAGTTTTCTTAATGCGTGTTTGCCCAGCCTCTATATCAGCTTGCTGTTTTTCCATTACTTTAAGCACTTCATCCAAAGAGCCATCCAGCTCTAGGATGTGGTCTAATCGCGCTTCAATAGAAGCAAATTCGTCTATTTTTGCTTTTACTAAAGGATCTGTTTGCGGGCTCTCATAGGCACTATCAAACCCTTCTGCAGCCCGTTCAAGCTTTAGCAAGCTCTCTTGGGCGCGTTTGGCTTTATCTAAAAAGTTAAGCGGTACTTTGCCATCAGGTAATTTGTTAGAGTAATAATCGTTAACATCAATATCTATTTCTGTCAGCAAATCGCCTGTCATCACTTTAGCTAAATGCATATAGCGAGTGTGTGGCACTTCACGTAATAAAAGATCTCGAAACGACCTACCTTGATAATACTCACCGCTTTGGTGTAACAGCTTTAAATTTTGCTTGGTGCGGATCAGCCTAGCACGCGCCCGACTATGGTTATCATGAAGCGCTTCTAACTCTTCCATTCTGTTAGCTAAAATCTGATCCATACTATCTGGTATTGATTTACCCTCTCCAAATAGCCCAGACTGTAACTCTTGACGCACTTGTGCATTTGCAGCTTGCCTAGCACTGATCTCCTGTTGCTTCAATGCAATACTGTCGTGTAGGTTGTCTATTTCTTTTTGAATCTCTGAACGTTGCGATCTCAACCTCTCTTCTTGTGTATTTCTATCAGCACTGTGTGCTTTAAAATCTTTGCCAGACCCCCCTGCCGCATAATAACTGGTTGGCACTGAAAAACTCACAGCCAATACGCCCCATACCACATGCGAAGCTCGGCGCCAAAACTCGCGCTGCTCGCCAGACATTATGCCTTCGTCTATGTCTTGCTGAATTTGTTGCTGTAATTCAACTGAAAAAACCGTATCGAATGGGTCGCTGCTTTCTCTGCGTGCGCACTCATAATCGCTCAATGCAGTGCCGGTCTTTTTCGGGTACATCAGCGCGGTCAGTTTTAAGCTGTTGGCTGCGTTTTCAGTATCTAGGGGATGCGTGCCCAGCACTTTTAACATCAGCTCTTGGCCCATGTCCTCTTCGTCTATTTGCTTGGCAGCCCTAAAATCTGAGTCATGTACCAAAAAGCTTTCAATTAAGGTTTTGGTGAGATCGGTGTAAGGCGCGGTGACATCGCTTATCAGCTCATACACAAAGTTGCGTCTCACATCTTCGTAATAGCCATAGTCCTTCACCGCTTGATAAAAGCTCATTGGCTCGTCTTCGCGGGTGATATGGTCAAAGCCAAATGATTTTTGCACATTGATGGCGCGGGCAGAGGTCAGTGCCTGTTCGGTCTTTAAGTAGCGTCTAAACTCATACTTTGAAAAACCAGCGCGCACCCAGCTTTTGTAGTTTTGTGCCATGTCTTGCTCATGCTCAGAGACCGACATGCCAAGGTCTACTTTTTGCTGGGTGGTATTGGGAAACGCAAAAAACTGCGACTGAATGGTGGTCGCCAGCACATGTTTAGAAATGTTTTTTTGCTCTGGTGCAAAGTCTTCAAAATCATCGGTGGTGAGGGACGCGCCTTTGATAGACTCCATCGACAATTGCTGGATGTTTTTACGCTCTGAGACGATTTCAGCGGCAAGGTAACGGGCCACGCCTATTGGGTCTTTTAATACCGGGCGGTGCAAGCCATTTTTTGGCATACGCGGTAGCGGGATGTGCTGTGGCGCCTCATCATTGCTGTAGCCTTGTGCATAGTTACCCAATTTATCAAGCACTTGCATACGTTGGCTGCGGCGCTCACTCGCGGCGTCATCATTGGTGCCCGGCTTTACGCTTGGGCCATAGTTTAAGCGCGGATCGTTTTCGCTCATGCCGCCAAAGGCTTCAATTTGTCGCCAGCACCACTGGGTTTCACTGAATGCAATTTCTACTTGGCATGGCTGACCATATAGTTTGTTGGGCACCAGCACTTGCTTAAGTTGCTCACCCGTTGCCACGCGCTCACCAACTTGACCGTGTTCATCAATGCGCCACGCTTGCGGGCCTTTTTGGTATGCGAGGTTCACATCTTTAAAATAAGAAATGTCTTCTTCTTCGTGCTCTGTGACTTCAAGCTCGCGCCATAAGTGACCGTCCACATAAATGTATAAATATCCGGGTCTTAAGTTCGTTAGTTTGCGCTCAGCGGCGCCATCTGGGGTGCACTCACACAAGGGGTAAATGTACACCAACTCAACATCGGCGTTGTTATTGTTTTGTGTGGTGTTGGCAAAGCCCAGCGGAATTTTATAAAAACCAGTTTTTGCCTGATCTTCGCTGTAATCTTTGATCATCAATGAGACTTGCTCTGAGTCACTGGCATAGCCTTCAAACACCAATTCGCGATAAGCGCCTTGCTCATTGACGCTAGTGGGAGCTGTACTTGTCATCCGATCTTTTCCTTGATCTATAAAATACTACTGGTGCTTTTTCATTCAAAAAGCTTCTACTTTAGTTGAAGTGTATTTTTACGGTTTCTAACTACCACACCTTCCAGCGGCTTACTTGCTTGTCTTCTGGATCAATATACTTTTTCATCACTTCAGGAAAAGGGCCCGTACCCATAGCATTCTTATTTTTTTTATAGTGATCCTCTATTGAATCATGTACGTCTTCATGTATCGGCTCATTGATATCCATAAACTTCAAAATGGCTGTCCAATGATCTCTTTCCATTCCCCCAAAAGTAGCAATGGTTGGCCGCCACCAAAACTTGGCTGGATACTTAGTCAACACCAGTCCGCCAGTTGCCATTTCACCTCCCCCTCTCGCAGCTTGAATGATTGGCCCTTCACACATTTCAACGTCTTCAATCGGAACATAAAATGGCCGTCGCAATAGGGTATGTGAGGTTCGCACAAGTCCGGTATGGCGGTTAAACTCAATCTTGTCTAACCAATCCAGCTTTTTCCATAACTTATAAGTCAACCAAGGGCCGATAATAAATAATGCTATACCTGCCAGAATCCACCAAGCGGGCCCTGTAATTAGTCCAAAAACAAAAAAGCCAAAACCACCCAAAAATCCAAAAAGAGAAAGAAAAAAACAAACAAGCCAAATGCCGGGTGCTCTGCGCAAAGCCACCACTTGTCCATCACAATCGCCAATATGATGGAATTCATCAGTATGTTCTCTATCACTAAATGGTCTTTTGAAGGGTTTTGCTACTTTAAATCCACAACCATTAAGTTTTGCAGCCATAGCCAAACGGTCTTCATAGTTACTATGATGCAAATACTCTTTTGATAAATCTAAATAATAAAAGCCTAAATCTGTGTATTTTGAAACATTGCTACTTCTCAAGCGCATTGCTTCCAGCTGCTGCTCTCTAATTTCCTCTTCTGTTAATACTTCTTGACTCATCTTCATCCTTAAATTTGTAAATCTCCGTTATTTGCTACCAAACCTCAAATCGGTTTATCTGCTTATCCTCTGCATCCAAGTACTTTTTCATTGATTCCGGAAACGGGCCTGTGCCCATGGCGTTTTTATTTTTTTTATAATGCTTTTCTATTGATTCATGTACGTCTTCATGTATAGGCTCATTAATATCCATAAACTTGAGAATGGCTGTCCAATGATCTTTTTCCATCCCCCCAAACGTGGCAATGGTTGGCCGCCACCAAAACTTAGCTGGGTACTTAGTCAATACCAATCCGCCAGTTGCCATTTCACCTCCTCCTCTCGCCGCTTGAATGATTGGCCCTTCACACATTTCAACGTCTTCAATCGGAACATAAAATGGCCGTCGCAATAGGGTATGTGAGGTTCGCACAAGTCCGGTATGGCGGTTAAACTCAATCTTGTCTAACCAATCCAGCTTTTTCCATAACTTATAAGTCAACCAAGGGCCAATAAAAAAAAGCGCTAACGCAACTGGCATTAGCCAATTCGGTCCATGGAATACCCCCTCAAAGAAAAAACCAAGTCCAGCGGGAAAGCAAAGAACGGAAAGAAATATGCAAACCAGCCAAATTCCAGGGGCTCTACGTAAAACCAATACTTGTCCATCACAATTTCCAATGTGGTAATCATGATCAGTATGCTCCCGTGACAAAAACTTCTTTTTATAGGGCTTAGCTATTTTGAAATCACAATTATTTAACCTTGATGCCAATTCTAGACGCTCTTTATAATTCATATGGTGCAAACAATCATTTGGAACATCTTCTAAATAAACGTTATTTTTAAGGTATTTCCCGATATTTTCGTCTCTACACTCAATATCTTTAAGCTTTTCTTCACGCCACTGCTTTATATAATCATCAGAATTTTCTTGCATTTCCCTTCACCAACTAAACTAACTTTTAAACTTAATTTACTAATTATTCGCCATTTATAGTGCCAAAAGACTCGATGGCTCAGTATAAATAGCATTCATAGCTAAACCACCATGAAGTTGCTCCACCTTAGAAACTGCATGACGTTTAAAGCGAATTGGCAACACAAACTCTTGCTTAGTACCATGAATGATGGGCTCACTTACACCTCTTGGGTAAATAGCATAGAGCACTTTAAACTCAAGTCTCATGTCTTGTTGAACACCTAAAGCATGCTTAATTCTTGAATAGGTCGTGGTAAACTTGTAACTCCCCCATAAACTGAAACAGTTCATAAGTAGAATTTCTATCAATATAAGAAGGAAATTTTACGATGCGAAAAAGTAAGTTCACTGAAACACAGATCGTCGGCATGATCAAAGAAGCTGAATCAGGTGTGCCTGTACCGGAAATATGCCGTAAACATGGTGTTGGTCAAAGTACATTTTATAAGTGGCGTTCTAAATATGGTGGGATGGAAGCCTCTGATGTAAAACGTTTAAAAGAGCTTGAAGATGAAAATCGCAAGCTAAAAGATATGTTTGCGACTCTCAGTTTAAAACACTCAATGCTCGAGGAAATCATCTCAAAAAAGCTGTAAAAACGAGTAGACGCAGAGCTTGGGTCGAGCATTTATGTGCGAGATTTGAGGTAAGTGTTGCATTTGCTTGTGACGTAGCTGGTTTGAGTCGCAGTGTTTATTACTATAAATGCAAGCGACCGTCGGATGATGATGTGATTGATTCTTTGCTGACGCTTGTTGAGCGGCATCCTAGATGGGGTATGCCTAAGCTGTTTAAACGACTTAGACATCAAGGCAAAGTATGGAATAAAAAGCGTGTTGAGCGAGTATATAACATGCTCAAGCTTAACCTTAGACGAAAAGGAAAACGCCGTGTACCAACACGCACACCAAAGCCGTTAAGCGCACCGGGAAAACATAATGAGTCGTGGTCGATGGATTTTATGAGCGATGCGCTCAGCTACGGACATCGTTTTAGAACACTGAATGTGCTGGATGATTACAACCGTCAAGCGTTAGCCATTGAGGTTGATACAAGCCTCACGGCTGAGCGAGTTATCCGAGTCCTAGAACGGGTCATAGCATGGCGTGGAAAGCCAAAACAAATTCGAGTGGATAATGGTCCTGAGTTTACGTCAAATGCTTTAGATAGCTGGGCTGCAGAACAGTGCATAAAACTTGAGTTTATTGAACCAGGTAGTCCATATCAGAACGGTTTTGTTGAGCGATTTAATCGCAGCTATCGAGAAGAAGTGTTGGATTTATATCTGTTTGAGTCACTTCAGCAGGTTCGTGACATTACAGATGAATGGTTAGATATTTATAATTATGAACGGCCTCACGATGCACTAGGAGACCAAACTCCAATGAGCTATCTTGAGGCAGCATAATTCTACTAATGGGCTGTACTAAAATTGGGGCAGTTACAAACTCCCAACCAGTGCGATTGGGATAGAGTTCAATCGTATCGACCATTTGACTAATTTGGTACCTTGATAAAATACTAAAGTCGTCATCACCTTGCTTTTTGTACATAAATACCAATTTTGCGCCATTTTCTGGATATGAAAGAGGCACGCTGAATGAAAACTTCACAGAGCCAATCACATTGATAGAGGTAATCGATAAATTGGGGCGATAGAGCGTGTTGTATAAATCATGCAATGCCAACTCTGGGTTTTCCTCCCATTGGGCTGCACGGATCGTCGCATCATGACTGTCATCATTTTTGAAGCGAGTCTTGCTTTTGCCCCAGTGGCAAGCCTCCAGCCAAGCCTCTATCGGCTCTTCCGAAAATGCCCATGCGATACCCGCTCCGATCAATAATATAATCACGCCCGCAATCGCAAGCCCCGAAGCCAATGACACAAGCGCTGCACTCTGAAATACCAAACTCGATTTAGCCAATATGCCGAAGAGGGATGATAAGGTCATACTCGCCGCCCCAGTCATCATTAAGCCTTGGGAAAGTGCTTGTGTGTCATCGCCGCGTTCATATGCTGACATCATGTTACTAAAAGCGACATAAGTGCTGACCGCACTGGCAACAAAGGTCAATGCGTTTACCGTCAGTGAGCCATATACTTTAAATTTTAATTGGGATGACCACCAAAAACGCTTTGTTAACGCACTTGGAGGGACTGCTTTACTTCGTATGATTGCATAGCACTGCTTTGGTGAGGGCAGGCCTATTTTTCTTTCCACCATATTTAGACCAATATTACCCATAATGTCCACAGCATCCAGAGCTGCTGATACTTTTGCTAATGTCGATGCATTAGGGTCACTTAATGTACTAAAAAAATTTGCGACTTCTAGCATGGCAACAACAGGTAACAGGTTTCTCAATACCACATCTAATGTTGCAGGGTTAATGTTCATTTGGGCCATTTTACCCAATGCTTCATTATCATGAGACAACCCATCAAGTTTCCATGCTGTTTCAAACTTTGTGAGTTTTTCCGTGTTAATTTGCTTCCTGTTATCTCTTATTTTTTCTTTCAAGCTTTCTACAACTGACAAATCCATAACTACTAAAGTTTTCTTAATTCGTGTTTGCCCAGCTTCTATATCAGCTTGCTGTTTTTCCATCACTTTAAGCACTTCATCCAAAGAGCCATCCAGCTCTAGGATGTGGTCTAATCGCGCTTCAATAGAAGCAAATTCGTCTATTTTTGCTTTTACTAAAGGATCTGTTTGCGGGCTCTCATAGGCACTATCAAACCCTTCTGCAGCCCGTTCAAGCTTTAGCAAGCTCTCTTGGGCGCGTTTGGCTTTATCTAAAAAGTTAAGCGGTACTTTGCCATCAGGTAATTTGTTAGAGTAATAATCGTTAACATCAATATCTATTTCTGTC
Source organism: Pseudoalteromonas luteoviolacea (assembly GCF_001750165.1). Taxonomy (NCBI): domain Bacteria; kingdom Pseudomonadati; phylum Pseudomonadota; class Gammaproteobacteria; order Alteromonadales; family Pseudoalteromonadaceae; genus Pseudoalteromonas; species Pseudoalteromonas luteoviolacea. The sequence goes on along the minus strand of NZ_CP015412.1, from coordinate 944,107 downwards.
AGCAAATCGCCTGTCATCACTTTAGCTAAATGCATATAGCGAGTGTGTGGCACTTCACGTAATAAAAGATCTCGAAACGACCTACCTTGATAATACTCACCGCTTTGGTGTAACAGCTTTAAATTTTGCTTGGTGCGGATCAGCCTAGCACGCGCCCGACTATGGTTATCATGAAGCGCTTCTAACTCTTCCATTCTGTTAGCTAAAATCTGATCCATACTATCTAGTATTGATTTACCCTCTCCAAATAGCCCAGACTGTAACTCTTGACGCACTTGTGCATTTGCAGCTTGCCTAGCACTGATCTCCTGTTGCTTCAATGCAATACTGTCGTGTAGGTTGTCTATTTCTTTTTGAATCTCTGAACGTTGCGATCTCAACCTCTCTTCTTGTGTATTTCTATCAGCACTGTGTGCTTTAAAATCTTTGCCAGACCCCCCTGCTGCATAATAACTGGTTGGCACTGAAAAACTCACAGCCAATACGCCCCATACCACATGCGAAGCACGGCGCCAAAATTCGCGTTGCTCGCCAGACATTAAGCCTTCGTCTATGTCTTGCTGAATTTGTTGCTGTAATTCAACTGAAAAAACTGTATCGAATGGGTCACTGCTTTCTCTGCGCGCGCACTCATAATCGCTCAATGCAGTGCCGGTCTTTTTCGGGTACATCAGCGCGGTCAGCTTTAAACTGTTGGCTGCGTTTTCAGTATCTAAGGGGTGCGTGCCCAGCACTTTTAACATCAGCTCTTGGCCCATGTCCTCATCGTCGATTTGCTTGGCAGCCGTAAAATCTGAGTCATGTACTAAAAAGCTTTCAATTAAGGTTTTGGTGAGATCAGTGTAAGGCGCGGTGACATCGCTTATCAGCTCATACACAAAGTTTCGTCTTACATCTTCGTAATAGCCATAGTCCTTCACCGCTTGGTAAAAGCTCATTGGCTCGTCTTCGCGGGTGATATGGTCAAAGCCAAATGACTTTTGCACATTGATGGCGCGGGCAGAGGTCAGTGCCTGTTCGGTTTTTAAGTAGCGTCTAAACTCATACTTTGAAAAACCAGCGCGCACCCAGCTTTTGTAGTTTTGTGCCATGTCTTGCTCATGCTCAGAGACCGACATGCCAAGGTCTACTTTTTGCTGGGTGGTATTGGGAAACGCAAAAAACTGCGACTGAATGGTGGTCGCCAGCACATGTTTAGAAATGTTTTTTTGCTCTGGTGCAAAGTCTTCAAAATCATCGGTGGTGAGGGACGCGCCTTTGATAGACTCCATCGATAATTGCTGGATGTTTTTACGCTCTGAGACGATTTCAGCGGCAAGATAACGGGCTACGCCGATTGGGTCTTTTAATACCGGGCGGTGCAAGCCATTTTTTGGCATACGCGGTAGTGGGATGTGCTGTGGCGCCTCATCATTGCTGTAGCCTTGTGCATAGTTACCTAATTTATCAAGCACTTGCATACGTTGGCTACGGCGCTCGCTGGCGGCGTCATCATTGGTGCCCGGTTTTACGCTTGGCCCATAGTTTAAGCGCGGATCGTTTTCGCTCATGCCGCCAAAGGCTTCAATTTGTCGCCAGCACCACTGAGTTTCACTGAATGCAATTTCTACTCGGCATGGCTGATCATACAATTTATTGGGCACCAAAACTTGCTTGAGCTGCTCACCCGTTGCCACGCGCTCACCAACTTGGCCGTGCTCATCAATGCGCCACGCTTGCGGGCCTTTTTGGTACGCGAGGTTCACATCTTTAAAATAAGAAATGTCTTCTTCTTCGTGCTCTGTGACTTCAAGCTCGCGCCATAAGTGACCGTCCACATAAATGTATAAATATCCGGGTCTTAAGTTCGTTAGTTTGCGCTCAGCGGCGCCATCTGGGGTGCACTCACACAAGGGGTAAATGTACACCAACTCAACATCGGCGTTGTTATTGTTTTGTGTGGTGTTGGCAAAGCCCAGCGGAATTTTATAAAAACCAGTTTTTGCCTGATCTTCGCTGTAATCTTTGATCATCAATGAGACTTGCTCTGAGTCACTGGCATAGCCTTCAAACACCAATTCGCGATAAGCGCCTTGCTCATTGACGCTAGTGGGAGCTGTACTTGTCATCCGATCTTTTCCTTGATCTATAAAATACTACTGGTGCTTTTTCATTCAAAAAGCTTCTACTTTAGTTGAAGTGTATTTTTACGGTTTCTAACTACCAAACCTTCCAGCGGCTTACTTGCTTGTCTTCTGGATCAATATACTTTTTCATCACTTCAGGAAAAGGGCCCGTACCCATGGCGTTTTTATCTTTTTTATAATGCTCTTCTATTGATTCATGTACGTCTTCATGTATCGGCTCATTGATATCCATAAACTTCAAAATGGCTGTCCAATGATCTGTTATCCGTGCCATGGTGCTCCCGCGATGAAAACGGCTTTTTAAATGGCTTAGCTTCTTTAAACTCGCAGCCATTTAACTGTGCAGCTTTTGCAAGACGTTGCTCATATGTCTGATGATGAAGGTGGTCTTTTGGCACGTCTTCGTAAAAAACGTTAGATTTTCGATAAGAAACACGATTCTTTCTCCTTAGTTCCAGTAACTCAAAAATTGCTTTCTCGTCACCTGTAGCATTTTTTTTCTGCTCTTCCATATCAGCTCTAATTTGCTCGATACTTTTTTTAGCACTCATAATTTACTTTGCCTTATTACCCCAGTTAATACTAATTTCACCTTAATCGAGAGAAAATCAATGTATGACTGGAAAGTCAGACATTAAAAATACCTTTTTAACATATATACCACCTTGAAACTCTTGAATTGGCTTTGGCTTGTCTCTTATCTGTTGCCACAAACTGTCATATTCTTTTTTCACTCTTATAGGCAATGCATATTCTTGCTTAGTATGCTCTAGAATCTTGGCGCCTTTTCCATAAGGGAAAGTCACAAACTCTGCTTTAAATTCAATTTCTTGATTGTGTGCCAAACCGAGTACCTGTTCTAACTTGGTATATGTGGTGCTAAATTGCCATCCTGTTCTACCTGGAAAAATTTCTATTTCCGAGGTTAGCAAGCTAATTTGATGATCAGTTATGCGTTTAAATGTTTGCTCCCCTTGACTGATATTCCTCCAGTACATTCGGACATCAGCACCATTTTTTTTGTTTACCATGGGCGCAAAAAGCTGGTACTTGACTGTCCCGACGCTTGATGTTCCGAAAATGCCCATGCGATACCCGCTCCGATCAGTAGTATAATTAAGCCCGCAAATTTACCGTACTAGGAAGTTAAACCATTTTTGTGGGACCCTGGCTTTCCTTTCGCTATTAAAACTCAATCCTTTTGGTTTGGCATCAAAACCGCTACCAAACCTCAAATCGGTTGATCTGCTTATCCTCTGCATCCAAGTACTTTTTCATTGATTCAGGAAACGGGCCAGTACCCATGGCGTTTTTATTATCACGAAAATGCTCTTCTATGGTTGTGTGAACATCCATATGTATTGGCTGGCTTATATCCATAAACTTTATAATGGCTGTCCAGTGATCTTTTTCCATCCCACCTAAAATAACAAGAGAAGGGCGCCACCAAAACTTCGCAGGATATTTTGTAAGTACGAGACTGCCTGTGGGTATCTCACCACTTCCACGGGCATTTTTTACAACCGGTCCTTGGCACAGCTCAATATCCTCTATGGGGATATAAAAAGGGCGCCTTAATAAAGTATGGGATGTGCGAACCAGCCCCGTATGGCGGTTAAACTCTATTTTGTCTAACCAATCTAGGTTTTTCCATAATACTTGATCCGCAAACCAAGGCCCTGCAATGGCTAAGGGCGTAAAAATAATTAACCAAATAGGACCTGATGTAATACCAAAGAGCAATGCGGCGCCACCGCATATGAACAAGATACAGCCAATTAATAGACATACTAACCAAATACCTGGGGCTCTTCTTATACCAACCACTTGTCCATCGCACCAGCCGATATGGTGATCTATATCTGTGTGCTCTCGAGAAACAAATGCTTCATTTTTCAAGTTTGATTTTTTGAAATCACAACCATTAAGTTCGGCAGCTTTAGCTAAACGCTCCTCGTAACTTTGATGATGTAAATGCTGCTTTGATAATTCTTCGTCATATAAACCTTGAGCTACATATTTACGCCTATTCGCACTTCTTTTCTCAATTCGATCAAACTTTTTTCTCTCTTCACCTGTTGCAGCTGCTTTTTCTTTTTCATATTCATCGAGCATTTCTTCGATAGATTTGACTGGTTTCTCACTTTTATTTAGAGACATAATAATCCTTATTCGATTAATACCTAACGAGGATTTGAAGGACGTAAAAATACCTCTTGTAAATACATCCCCCCTTGAGTTTGTTCATACTCACCCTCGCCAAAAAAAGACTCCCAGAATGATTCTGCTTGGCGTTTGACATACGACGGCAGCATAAACTCTGTTTCAGTCCCCTCAACCAATTTAGCGCCTTCCCCTTGCGGATATACTTTGTATTCTCCCTTGAGCTCAATACTGCTGTTATAAGGCAGCCCTAAAACCTGCCTTATACGGTAATAACTCACATCAAAATGCCAACCTTTCCGAGCTGGAAGTAACGTAATTTTTGACATTAACTTACTCAATTGATGATAAGTGAGTACTTTAAATTCCTTATCAGGCCCTGTCGTTCGCCGCCACATCAGTTTTACCCTTGCACCGTTAATGGGGTGTACCATTGGCGCGTAAAATTTGTAGCGCACATATTGCATCCTTGGGTCATTGGCTATCTCTAATTTAGGTCCATATAAAGCACTGTATAAATCTAACAAAGCCAATTCAGGTTTGTCCTTCCACTGCGACGCTCTAGCAGTAGAGTCGTTGCTTTCGTCATCTTTAAAGCGTGTACGTCCATTCCCCCAATGACATGCTTCTAACCACCCTTCAATGGGCTTTTCAGCAAATACCCACACAACCCCAGCGCCTATCAATAAAAGAACCAAACCAAAAATAGCCAACCCAGATATACAGGCAGCAATGGCCGCTGTCTGTAATGCTTTAATCGTAAGTACCCCAACACCCAGTGCAGCAGAGGTCGTCATGCCAGCAAAACCAAGCATCATCAGGCCATGACCAATAAACTGCGAATTATCTCCCCGTCGCATTGCCTTACTCATCTCATAAAAAGACACATAGGTACTGACTGCGCCGGCCAAAAACGTAAATACATTGCCTGCTAAAACGAAAACAGCTTTGGCCTTCATTTGGGACATCCACCAAAACCGCTTTGAAAGCGCACTCGGTGGCACAGGTTTATTTCTGAGCAGAGCATAACATTGCTTGGGTGAGGGGAGGCCTGCTCTTCTCTCGACTATGTTAAGGCCAACATTAACTCCAATATCAAACAAATCTAACACCGCCGAAGTTTTACTCAACCCACTGGCGTTTTTGTCTGTCAGCACTTTAAACGCATTGATCACCTCAAAAATACTCACAAAGGCCAAGGTGCCATTGAGTGCGCGATTAAATACCTCTGGGCTAATACGCTTATTAGCCATATTATTTAACGCTTCATTTTCGTGAGCTAGGCCTTCTAGGTTCCATTTGCTTTCAAATTGGCTTTCTCTTCTTTTATCTAAAGTTTCTTGCTGATTGTCTCGTTCAGTTCTCAAATCTGAAATCGCATTTTCATCTATCATCAGCATAGTTTTTTGCAATCGCTTTATGCCTACCCGGGCCTCTACTTGGTTTTTATCGATGAGCCTAAGTACTTCATCTAGCGAACCATCTAACGTGATGATGTGGTCAAGTCGGCTTTTTACTGTATGTTGGTCGTCTATCACTAAATCTGCCTCAGCAACGCTTTGATTTGATTTATGATATTCATCATCAAATTCTTCGGTTGCTCGCGCGAGTTTTTCTAGCTGCGCTTGTGCCCGTTTTGCTTTGTCTTGAAAATTAAGCGGTAACTTACCGTCTGGTAACTTTCCGTTGTAATAGTCATTAACGTCAATATCAACTTCTTCCAGTAAATCTCCTGTGAGCACACTGGCCAAATGCTGAAACCTGTCATATAAGCTCATGGGCTTTTCGATAGTATGAAACTGCATTGTGGTAAAGTACTCGAAATGCGCCTCTAGATTTTTAAGACCTTGACGAGATTTAATTAATTGTGATTTCGCCCGTGCATGATTGCGCTTATGGGCTTCAAGCTCTTCAATACGAGCTTGTATTTGCTGCTTTAAAAACTCATTTTGAGACTCGACGGCTTTGGGGTCAGCCCCTGCTACTTTTTTCATCTCCGCATATACTTGAGCTCTCACCCGCTCTTGCTCGCTAATTTGCTTGTTTTTACTGGCAATATTTTGCTCCAAGCTGTTTATTTCACGCTCCAGCTCCTGCGTTTGGTCTTTTAGCTGCTGCTCTAACTCATTGCGATTTTTAGCACTGGCTTTTATATCCGCACCAGCGCCTCCCATTGCATAGTAACTAGTGGGAACTGAAAAACTAATCGCCAGCACCCCCCAAATCATTTGCGAAGCACGGCGCCAAAATTCGCGCTGCTCGCCAGACATTAAGCCTTCGTCTATGTCTTGCTGAATTTGTTGCTGTAATTCAACTGAAAAAACCGTATCAAATGGGTCACTGCTTTCTCTGCGTGCGCACTCATAATCGCTCAATGCAGTGCCGGTCTTTTTAGGATACATCAGCGCGGTCAGCTTTAAACTGTTGGCTGCGTTTTCAGTATCTAGGGGATGCGTGCCTAGTACTTTTAACATCAGCTCTTGGCCCATGTCCTCTTCGTCTATTTGCTTGGCAGCCGTAAAATCTGAGTCATGTACTAAAAAGCTTTCAATTAAGGTTTTGGTGAGATCAGTGTAAGGCGCGGTGACATCGCTTATCAGCTCATACACAAAGTTACGTCTTACATCTTCGTAATAGCCATAGTCCTTCACCGCTTGATAAAAACTCATTGGCTCGTCTTCGCGGGTGATATGGTCAAAGCCAAATGACTTTTGCACATTGATGGCGCGGGCAGAGGTCAGTGCCTGTTCGGTTTTTAAGTAGCGTCTAAACTCATACTTTGAAAAACCAGCGCGCACCCAGCTTTTGTAGTTTTGTGCCATGTCTTGCTCATGCTCAGAGACCGACATGCCAAGGTCCACTTTTTGCTGGGTGGTATTGGGAAACGCAAAAAACTGCGACTGAATGGTGGTCGCCAGCACATGTTTAGAAATGTTTTTTTGCTCTGGTGCAAAGTCTTCAAAATCATCTGGGGTGAGGGGCGCGCCTTTGATAGACTCCATCGACAATTGCTGGATGTTTTTACGCTCTGAGACGATTTCAGCGGCAAGATAACGGGCTACGCCGATTGGGTCTTTTAATACCGGGCGGTGCAGGCCATTTTTTGGCATACGCGGTAGCGGGATGTGCTGTGGCGCCTCATCATTGCTGTAGCCTTGTGCATAGTTACCCAATTTATCAAGCACTTGCATACGTTGTCTGCGGCGCTCGCTGGCGGCGTCATCATTGGTGCCCGGCTTTACGCTTGGCCCATAGTTTAAGCGCGGATCGTTTTCGCTCATGCCGCCAAAGGCTTCAATTTGCCGCCAGCACCACTGAGTTTCACTGAATGCAATTTCTACTCGGCATGGCTGACCATACAATTTATTGGGCACCAAAACTTGCTTGAGCTGCTCACCCGTTGCCACGCGCTCACCAACTTGGCCGTGCTCATCAATGCGCCACGCTTGCGGGCCTTTTTGGTACGCGAGGTTCACATCTTTAAAATAAGAAATGTCTTCTTCTTCGTGCTCTGTGACTTCCAGCTCGCGCCATAAGTGACCGTCCACATAAATGTATAAATATCCGGGTCTTAAGTTCGTTAGTTTGCGCTCAGCGGCGCCATCTGGGGTGCACTCACACAAGGGGTAAATGTACACCAACTCAACATCGGCGTTGTTATTGTTTTGTGTGGTGTTGGCAAAGCCCAGTGGAATTTTATAAAAACCGGTTTTAGCCTGATCTTCGCTGTAATCTTTGATCATCAATGAGACTTGCTCTGAGTCACTGGCATAGCCTTCAAACACCAATTCGCGATAAGCGCCTTGCTCATTGACGCTAGTGGGAGCTGTACTTGTCATCCGATCTTTTCCTTGATCTATAAAATACTACTGGTGCTTTTTCATTCAAAAAGCTTCTACTTTAGTTGAAGTGTATTTTTACGGTTTCTAACTACCATACATTCCAGCGGCTTACTTGCTTGTCTTCTGGATCAATATACTTTTTCATCACTTCAGGAAACGGGCCTGTGCCCATGGCGTTTTTATCTTTTTTGTAATGCTTTTCTATTGATTCATGTACGTCTTCATGTATCGGCTCATTGATATCCATAAACTTCAAAATGGCTGTCCAATGATCTCTTTCCATTCCCCCAAAAGTAGCAATGGTTGGCCGCCACCAAAATTTAGCTGGGTACTTAGTCAATACTAAGCCACCCGTTCCCATCTCACCTCCACCTCTCGCCGCTTGAATGATTGGCCCTTCACACATTTCAACATCTTCAATCGGGACATAAAATGGCCGTCGCAATAAAGTATGTGAGGTGCGCACAAGTCCGGTATGGCGGTTAAACTCAATCTTGTCTAACCAGTCCAGCTGTTCCCATAATTTATAAGTCAGCCAAGGGCCAATACAAAAAAGCACTAACGCAGCTGGCATTAACCAATTAGGGCCATGGAATACTCCCTCAAAGAAAAAACCAAGCCCTGCGGGGAAAAAAAGAACGGAAAGGAATAAACAAATAAGCCAAATTCCGGGCGCCCTGCGCAAAGCCAATACTTGTCCATCACAATTTCCAATGTGATGAAAATGGTCAGTATGTACCCTTGAGGAGAAAGCTTTTTTATAAGGCTTAGCAGTTTTGAACTCACAACCATTTAATGATGATGCCAATGCCAAACGTTCCTCGTAGCTTTTCTCATGCAAATGCGCTTTCGATAACTCTGTATAATAGATTTGCTGAGCTTTGTATTTTTTAACGTTATCTGCTCGCTTATCAATCTCATCGTAAATTTGTTTATACGCTTGTTGGCATGCTTCTTCTGTTTGCGCTTCTTGACTAATCTTCATCCTTAAATTTGTAAATCTCCGTTATTTGCTACCAAACCTCAAATCGGTTTATCTGCTTATCCTCTGCATCCAAGTACTTTTTCATTGATTCAGGAAACGGGCCTGTGCCCATGGCATTTTTATTATCACGAAAATGGTCTTCAATTGTTCTATGTATATTACGATGTATTGGCTGAGAAATATCCATAAACCTTACAATGCTGGCCCAATGCTCTTGCTCCATCCCACCAAATACCGTAATGGTTGGCCTAAACCAGTAACGCTTAGGGTATTTGGTTAACACTAGGCTGCCTGTGGCCATTTCTCCGCCGCCTCTTGCGGCTTGTACCACAGGGCCTTCACACAGCTCTATGTCTTCAATTGGCACATAAAAACGTCGTCTCAGAAATGAAAAAGGCATACGCACCAATCCGGTGTGGCGATTAAATTCGATTTTATCTATCCATGCCCCCCACTCCCAGACTTTGTAGACCGCCATGGGACCTAATATACTCACGGGGATTAAATGTGAGTACGAAAAATCCCAAACAAAGACTATATTAACAACACCATAAATCCCCATATACATAAATAGGAGGCACCATAAAAAACAAAACCCGCCCCAAAATGGTGCTCTGCGGATCACAACAATTTGTCCATCGCACCAGCCAATGTGATTATCCGTACCATGGTGCTCCCGCGATGAAAACGGCTTTTTAAATGGCTTAGCTTCTTTAAACCCACAGCCGTTTAACTGTGCAGCTTTTGCAAGACGTTGCTCATATGTCTGGTGATGGAGGTGGCCTTTTGGCACGTCTTCGTAAAAAACGTTAGATTTTCGATAAGAAACACGATTCTTTCTCCTTACTTCCAGTAACTCAAAATATTCTTTGTCTTCACCTGTGGCATTTCTCTCCAGTTCTTCCACCTCAGCCCTAATTTGCTCAGTACTTTTTTTGTATTCTTGCCGTGTCTCTCCATCTATTTTCGAGCTTTTTGTATTGTCATTTGACAACTCTTCTTTGGAGTTCATCATGTAATCGAGCCCGCTACCAAACCTTCCAGCGGCTTACTTGCTTGTCTTCTGGATCAATATACTTTTTCATCACTTCAGGAAAAGGGCCCGTGCCCATAGCGTTTTTATCTTTTTTATAATGCTCTTCTATTGATATATGTACATCTCGATGTATCGGCTCATTAATATCCATAAACTTCAAAATGGCTGTCCAATGATCTCTTTCCATTCCCCCAAAAGTAGCAATGGTTGGCCGCCACCAAAATTTAGCTGGGTACTTAGTCAATACTAAGCCACCCGTTCCCATCTCACCTCCACCTCTCGCCGCTTGAATGATTGGCCCTTCACACATTTCAACATCTTCAATCGGGACATAAAATGGCCGTCGCAACAAAGTATGTGAGGTGCGTACAAGTCCGGTATGGCGGTTAAACTCAATTCTGTCTAACCAATCCAGCTGTTCCCATAATTTATAAGTCAACCAAGGGCCGATAATAAATAATGCTATACCTGCCAAAATCCACCAAGCGGGCCCAGTAATTAGTCCAAAAACAAAAAAGCCAAACCCCCCAAAAAATCCAAAAAGAGAAAGAAAAAAACAAACAAGCCAAATGCCGGGTGCTCTGCGCAAAGCCACCACTTGTCCATCACAATCGCCAATATGATGGAATTCATCAGTATGTTCTCTATCACTAAATGGTCTTTTGAAGGGTTTTGCTACTTTAAATCCACAACCATTAAGTTTTGCAGCCATAGCCAAACGGTCTTCATAGTTACTATGATGCAAATACTCTTTTGATAAATCTAAATAATAAAAGCCTAAATCTGTGTATTTTGAAACATTGCTACTTCTCAAGCGCATTGCTTCCAGCTGCTGCTCTCTAATCTCTTCTTCTGTTAGCGCTTCTTGACTCATCTTCATCCTTAAATTTGTAAATCTCCGTTATTTGCTACCAAACCTCAAATCGGTTTATCTGCTTATCCTCTGCATCCAAGTACTTTTTCATCGATTCAGGAAACGGGCCTGTGCCCATGGCATTTTTATTATCACGAAAATGCTCTTCTATGGTTGTGTGAACATCCATATGTATTGGCTGGCTTATATCCATAAACTTTATAATGGCTGTCCAGTGATCTTTTTCCATGCCACCTAAAATAACAAGAGAAGGGCGCCACCAAAACTTCGCAGGGTATTTTGTAAGTACGAGACTGCCTGTGGGTATCTCACCACTTCCACGGGCATTTTTTACAACTGGGCCTTGGCACAGCTCAATATCCTCTATGGGGATATAAAAAGGGCGCCTTAATAAAGTATGGGACGTGCGTACTAGCCCTGTATGGCGGTTAAACTCTAACTTGTCAAGCCAATCAAACTTCTCCCAAAACTTATACAGCCCCCAGGGGCTGGCTACCATCAAAGGAGAAAACGCAATAAGCCAAAGCGGTCCTGATAGTAGACCAATTAACAGCCCCCCAAAGCCCACCGCAAATAAAATCACATTTAAAAAAATACACACTAACCAAATACCTGGGGCTCTTCTTATACCAACCACTTGTCCATCGCACCAGCCGATATGGTGATCTATGTCTGTGTGCTCTCGAGAAACAAATGCCTCATTTTTCAAGTGTGATTTTTTGAAATCACAACCATTGAGTTCGGCTGCTTTAGCTAAACGCTCCTCGTAACATTGATGATGTAAATGCTGCTTTGATAATTCTTCATAGTAAATGCCTTGTTCAAAATACTTTGTATTATTTACACTTCTCTGTTCTATTTCATCAAATCTTTTTTTATCCTCACCCGTTGCAGCTGCTTTTTCTTTTTCATATTCATCGAGCATTTCTTCGATAGATTTGACTGGTTTTTCACCTTTATTTAGAGACATAATAATCCTTATTCAATTATTTCCTAACGAGGATTTGATGGACGTAAAAACACCTCTTGTAAGTACATCCCCCCTTGAGTTTGCTCATATTCACCCTCGCCAAAAAAAGACTCCCAGAATGACTCTGCTTGGCGTTTTACATACGACGGCAGCATAAACTCTGTTTCAGTCCCCTTAACCAATTTAGCGCCTTCCCCTTGCGGATATACTTTGTATTCTCCCTTGAGCTCAATACTGCTGTTATAAGGCAGCCCTAAAACCTGCCTTAAGCGGTGATAACTCACATCAAAATGCCAACCTTTTCGCGCAGGAAATAGCGTAATTTTTGACATTAACTTACTCAATTGATGATAAGTGAGTACTTTAAACTCCTTATCAGGCCCTGTCGTTCGCCGCCACATCAGCTTTACCCTTGCGCCGTTAATGGGGTGTACCATTGGCGCGTAAAATTTGTAACGCACATATTGCATCCTTGGGTCATTGGCTATCTCTAATTTGGGTCCATACAAGGCGCTGTATAAATCTAATAAAGCCAACTCAGGTTTGTCCTTCCATTGCGATGCCCTAGCAGTAGAGTCGTTGCTTTCATCATCTTTAAAGCGTGTACGTCCATTCCCCCAATGACATGCTTCTAACCACCCTTCAATGGGCTTTTCAGCAAATACCCACACAACCCCCGCGCCTATCAATAAAAGAACCAAACCAAAAATAGCCAACCCAGATATACAAGCAGCAATGGCCGCTGTCTGTAATGCTTTAATCGTAAGTACCCCAATACCCAGTGCAGCAGAGGTCGTCATGCCAGCAAAGCCAAGCATCATCAGGCCATGACCAATAAACTGCGCATTATCTCCCCGTCGCATTGCCTTACTCATCTCATAAAAAGACACATAAGTACTGACAGCGCCGGCCAAAAATGTTGCAACATTCGCTGACAAAACAAATACCGCTTTCGCTGTCATTTGAGACATCCACCAAAACCGCTTTGAAAGCGCACTTGGTGGTACAGGCTTGTTTCTGAGCAGAGCATAACATTGCTTGGGTGAGGGTAACCCTGCTCGTCGTTCCAAAATATTAAGGCCAACGTTTAGGCTGACATCAAGCAAATCTAACACCGCCGAAGTTGTACTCAACCCACTGGCGTTTTTATCTGTCAGCACTTTAAATGCGTTGACTACCTCAAAAATACTCACAAAGGCCAAGGTGCCATTGAGTGCGCGATTAAATGCCTCTGGGTTAATGCGTTTACTCGCCATCTGATTCAATGCCGCATTTTCATGCTCTAGACCCTCAATATTCCAAAGGCCTTTTAGCTCACTGGCCTTTTTATTTTTCAATAAACCTTCCTGACTTTTCTTCTTCAAATGTAAATCAGAAATCGCATTTTCATCTATCATCAGCATAGTTTTTTGCAATCGCTTTATGCCTACCCGGGCCTCTACTTGGTTTTTATCGATGAGCCTAAGTACTTCATCTAACGAACCATCTAACGTGATGATGTGGTCAAGTCGACTTTTTACTGTATGTTGGTCGTCTATCACTAAATCTGCCTCAGCAACGCTTTGATTTGATTTATGATATTCATCATCAAATTCTTCGGTTGCTCGCGCGAGTTTTTCTAGCTGCACTTGTGCCCGTTTTGCTTTGTCTTGAAAATTAAGCGGTAACTTACCGTCTGGTAACTTTCCGTTGTAATAGTCATTAACGTCAATATCAACTTCTTCCAGTAAATCTCCTGTGAGCACACTGGCCAAATGCTGAAACCTGTCATATAAGCTCATGGGCTTTTCGATAGTATGAAACTGCATTGTGGTAAAGTACTCGAAATGCGCCTCTAGATTTTTAAGACCTTGACGAGATTTAATTAATTGTGATTTCGCCCGTGCATGATTGCGCTTATGGGCTTCAAGCTCTTCAATACGAGCTTGTATTTGCTGCTTTAAAAACTCATTTTGAGACTCGACGGCTTTGGGGTCAGCCCCTGCTACTTTTTTCATCTCCGCATAGACTTGAGCTCGCACCCTCTCTTGCTCGCTAATTTGCTTGTTTTTACTGGCAATATTTTGCTCCAAGCTGTTTATTTCACGCTCCAGCTCCTGCGTTTGGTCTTTTAGCTGCTGCTCTAACTCATTACGATTTTTAGCACTGGCTTTTATATCCGCACCAGCGCCTCCCATTGCATAGTAACTAGTGGGAACTGAAAAACTAATCGCCAGCACCCCCCAAATCATTTGCGAGGCACGGCGCCAAAATTCGCGCTGCTCGCCAGACATTAAGCCTTCGTCTATGTCTTGCTGAATTTGTTGCTGTAATTCAACTGAAAAAACCGTATCAAATGGGTCACTGCTTTCTCTGCGTGCGCACTCATAATCGCTCAATGCAGTGCCGGTCTTTTTCGGGTACATCAGCGCGGTCAGCTTTAAACTGTTGGCTGCGTTTTCAGTATCTAGGGGATGCGTGCCTAGTACTTTTAACATCAGCTCTTGGCCCATGTCCTCATCGTCGATTTGCTTGGCAGCCGTAAAATCTGAGTCATGTACTAAAAAGCTTTCAATTAAGGTTTTGGTGAGATCAGTGTAAGGCGCGGTGACATCGCTTATCAGCTCATATACAAAGTTGCGTCTTACATCTTCGTAATAGCCATAGTCCTTCACCGCTTGGTAAAAACTCATTGGTTCTTCTTCGCGGGTGATATGGTCAAAGCCAAATGACTTCTGCACATTGATGGCGCGGGCAGAGGTCAGTGCCTGTTCGGTCTTTAAGTAGCGTCTAAACTCATACTTTGAAAAACCAGCGCGCACCCAACTTTTGTAGTTTTGTGCCATGTCTTGCTCATGCTCAGAGACCGACATGCCAAGGTCCACTTTTTGCTGGGTGGTATTGGGAAACGCAAAAAACTGCGACTGAATGGTGGTCGCCAGCACATGTTTAGAAATGTTTTTTTGCTCTGGTGCAAAGTCTTCAAAATCATCGGTGGTGAGGGGCGCACCTTTGATAGACTCCATCGACAATTGCTGGATGTTTTTACGCTCTGAGACGATTTCAGCGGCAAGGTAACGGGCCACGCCTATTGGGTCTTTTAATACTGGGCGGTGCAGGCCATTTTTTGGCATACGCGGTAGTGGGATGTGCTGTGGCGCCTCATCATTGCTGTAGCCTTGTGCATAGTTACCTAATTTATCAAGCACTTGCATACGTTGGCTACGGCGCTCGCTGGCGGCGTCATCATTGGTGCCCGGCTTTACGCTTGGTCCATAGTTTAAGCGCGGATCGTTTTCGCTCATGCCACCAAAGGCTTCAATTTGCCGCCAGCACCACTGAGTTTCACTGAATGCAATTTCTACTCGGCATGGCTGACCATACAATTTATTGGGCACCAAAACTTGCTTAAGCTGCTCACCCGTTGCCACGCGCTCACCAACTTGACCATGCTCATCAATGCGCCACGCTTGCGGGCCTTTTTGGTACGCGAGGTTCACATCTTTAAAATAAGAAATGTCTTCTTCTTCGTGCTCTGTGACTTCCAGCTCGCGCCATAAGTGACCGTCCACATAAATGTATAAATATCCGGGTCTTAAGTTCGTTAGTTTGCGCTCAGCGGCGCCATCTGGCGTGCACTCACACAAGGGGTAAATGTACACCAGCTCAACATCGGCGTTGTTATTATTTTGTGTGGTGTTGGCAAAGCCCAGTGGAATTTTATAAAAACCGGTTTTGGCCTGATCTTCGCTGTAATCTTTGATCATCAATGAGACTTGCTCTGAGTCACTGGCATAGCCTTCAAACACCAATTCGCGATAAGCGCCTTGCTCATTGACGCTAGTGGGAGCTGTACTTGTCATCCGATCTTTTCCTTGATCTATAAAATACTACTGGTGCTTTTTCATTCAAAAAGCTTCTACTTTAGTTGAAGTGTATTTTTACGGTTTCTAACTACCATACCTTCCAGCGGCTTACTTGCTTGTCTTCTGGATCAATATACTTTTTCATCACTTCAGGAAACGGGCCTGTGCCCATGGCGTTTTTATTTTTTTTATAATGCTTTTCTATTGATTCATGTACGTCTTCATGTATCGGCTCATTGATATCCATAAACTTCAAAATAGCTGTCCAATGATCTTTTTCCATCCCCCCAAAAGTGGCAATGGTTGGGCGCCACCAAAACTTTGCTGGGTACTTAGTCAATACTAAGCCACCCGTTCCCATCTCACCTCCACCTCTCGCCGCTTGAATGATTGGCCCTTCGCACATTTCAACGTCTTCAATCGGAACATAAAATGGCCGTCGCAATAGAGTATGTGAGGTACGCACAAGCCCGGTATGACGGTTAAACTCAATCTTGTCTAACCAATCCAACTTTTTCCATAACTTATAAGTCAACCAAGGGCCGATAATAAATAATGCTATACCTGCCAGAATCCACCAAGCGGGCCCTGTAATTAGTCCAAAAACAAAAAAGCCAAATGCCGGGTGCTCTGCGCAAAGCCACCACTTGTCCATCACAATCGCCAATATGATGGAATTCATCAGTATGTTCTCTATTACTAAATGGTCTTTTGAAGGGTTTTGCTACTTTAAATCCACAACCATTAAGTTTTGCAGCCATAGCCAAACGGTCTTCATAGTTACTATGATGCAAATACTCTTTTGATAAATCTAAATAATAAAAGCCTAAATCTGTGTATTTTGAAACATTGCTACTTCTCAAGCGCATTGCTTCCAGCTGCTGCTCTCTAATTTCCTCTTCTGTTAATACTTCTTGACTCATCTTCATCCTTAAATTTGTAAATCTCCGTTATTTGCTACCAAACCTCAAATCGGTTTATCTGCTTATCCTCTGCATCCAAATATTTTTTCATTGATTCAGGAAACGGGCCTGTGCCCATGGCGTTGTTATCTTTCTTAAAGTGTTCTTCAATACTTTCTTGGACATTCATATGTATTGGTTGACTAATATCCATAAACTTTATAATGGCTGTCCAATGATCTTTTTCCATACCTCCTAAAATAACAAGAGACGGGCGCCACCAAAACTTCGCTGGATATTTTGTGAGTACGAGACTACCTGTGGGTATCTCACCACTTCCACGGGCATTTTTTACAACTGGGCCTTGGCACAACTCAATATCCTCTATGGGGATATAAAAAGGCCGCCTTAATAAAGTATGGGATGTGCGAACCAGTCCTGTATGGCGGTTAAACTCTATCTTGTCTAACCAATCTAGGTTTTTCCATAATACTTGATCCGCAAACCAAGGCCCTGCAATAACTAAAGGCGTAAAAATAATCAACCAAATAGGACCTGATGTAATACCAAAGAGCAACGCGGCGCCACCACATATGAACAAGATACACCCAATTAATAGACATACTAACCAAATTCCTGGGGCTCTTCTTATACCAACCACTTGCCCATCGCACCAGCCGATATAATGATCTATATCTGTGTGCTCCCGAGAAACAAATGCTTCATTTTTGAAGGTCGATTTTTTAAAATCACAACCATTAAGCTCAACAGCCTTTGCTAAACGCTCCTCGTAACTTTGGTGATGTAGATGATCCTTACTTAACGATTCGAAGTATTTTCCTTGTTTAATATATTTATCTTCGTTGTCACTCTTTTTTTCTATCTCATCATAAAATTTTTTTCTTTCACCTGTCGCTTCTGCTTTTCTTTTTTTATACCGCTCTCGTAGCTCCAAAATCAACTTTTCTGAATTTTGTTCACTTTGCTGTTCGGTTTTCATCTAGTAACTCCTTCCTCAGTAACGACCTGGCGGACGTAAAAACACCTCTTGTAGATAAAGGCCGCCTTGGGTCTGCTCATACTCGCCCTCACCAAAAAAAGACTTCCAAAATGATTCTGCTTGGCGTTTGACATACGACGGCAGCATAAACTCTGTTTCAGTTCCCTCAACCAATTTGGCGCCTTCCCCTTGCGGATATACTTTGTATTCTCCCTTGAGCTCAATACTGCTGTTATAAGGCAGCCCTAAAACCTGCCTTATACGGTAATAACTCACATCAAAATGCCAACCTTTTCGCGCAGGAAATAGCGTGATTTTTGACATTAACTTACTCAATTGATGATAAGTGAGTATTTTAAATTCCTTATCAGGCCCAGTCGTTCGACGCCACATCAGCTTTACCCTTGCGCCGTTAATGGGGTGTACCATTGGCGCGTAAAATTTGTAGCGCACATATTGCATCCTTGGGTCATTGGCTATCTCTAATTTAGGTCCATATAAAGCACTGTATAAATCTAATAAAGCCAACTCTGGTTTGTCTTTCCATTGCGACGCCCTAGCTGTTGAGTCGTTGCTTTCGTCATCTTTAAAGCGTGTACGTCCATTCCCCCAATGACATGCTTCCAACCACCCTTCAATGGGCTTTTCAGCAAATGCCCACACAACTCCTGCGCCTATCAATAAAAGAACCAAACCAAAAATAGCCAGCCCAGATATACAGGCAGCAATGGCCGCTGTCTGTAAGGCTTTAATCGTAAGTACCCCAACACCCAGTGCAGCAGAGGTCGTCATGCCAGCGAAGCCAAGCATCATCAAGCCATGACCAATGAACTGCGCGTTATCTCCCCGGCGCATTGCCTTACTCATCTCATAAAAAGACACATAAGTACTGACAGCGCCAGCCAAAAATGTAAACACATTACCTGCTAAAACGAAAACAGCTTTGGCCTTCATTTGCGACATCCACCAAAACCGCTTTGAAAGCGCACTCGGTGGCACAGGTTTATTTCTGAGCAAAGCATAACATTGCTTAGGTGAAGGTAGGCCTGCTCTTCTCTCGACTATGTTAAGGCCAACATTAATTCCAATGTCAAACAAATCTAACACAGCCGAAGTTTTACTCAGCCCACTGGCGTTTTTGTCTGTCAATACTTTAAACGCATTGATCACCTCAAAAATACTGACAAAGGCCAAGGTGCCATTGAGTGCGCGATTAAATACCTCTGGGCTAATGCGTTTACTGGCCATATTATTTAACGCTTCATTCTCGTGATCTAAGCCTTCTAAGTGCCAGTCAGCTTCTAACTTATCTTTTAAAGTCTCGCTTAGTGCTTCCCTATCAGCCTTCCTTTCTCTATAAAGGTCTGAAATCGCACTTTCATCTATCATCAGCATAGTTTTTTGCAATCGCTTTATGCCTACCCGGGCCTCTACTTGGTTTTTATCGATGAGCCTAAGTACTTCATCTAACGAACCATCTAACGTGATGATGTGGTCAAGTCGACTTTTTACTGTATGTTGGTCGTCTATCACTAAATCTGCCTCAGCAACGCTTTGATTTGATTTATGATATTCATCATCAAATTCTTCGGTTGCTCGCGCGAGTTTTTCTAGCTGCACTTGTGCCCGTTTTGCTTTGTCTTGAAAATTAAGCGGTAACTTACCGTCTGGTAACTTTCCGTTGTAATAGTCATTAACGTCAATATCAACTTCTTCCAGTAAATCTCCTGTGAGCACACTGGCCAAATGCTGAAACCTGTCATATAAGCTCATGGGCTTTTCGATAGTATGAAACTGCATTGTGGTAAAGTACTCGAAATGCGCCTCTAGATTTTTAAGACCTTGACGAGATTTAATTAATTGTGATTTCGCCCGTGCATGATTGCGCTTATGGGCTTCAAGCTCTTCAATACGAGCTTGTATTTGCTGCTTTAAAAACTCATTTTGAGACTCGACGGCTTTGGGGTCAGCACCCGCTATTTTTTTCATCTCCGCATAGACTTGAGCTCTCACCCGCTCTTGCTCACTAATTTGCTTGTTTTTACTGGCAATATTTTGCTCCAAGCTGTTTATTTCACGCTCCAGCTCTTGTGTTTGGTCTTTTAGCTGCTGCTCTAACTCATTGCGATTTTTAGCACTGGCTTTTATATCCGCACCAGCACCTCCCATTGCATAGTAACTAGTGGGAACTGAAAAACTAATCGCCAGCACCCCCCAAATCATTTGCGAGGCACGGCGCCAAAATTCGCGCTGCTCGCCAGACATTAAGCCTTCGTCTATGTCTTGCTGAATTTGTTGCTGTAATTCAACTGAAAAAACCGTATCGAATGGGTCGCTGCTTTCTCTGCGTGCGCACTCATAATCGCTCAATGCAGTACCGGTCTTTTTCGGGTACATCAGTGCCGTCAGTTTTAAGCTGTTGGCTGCGTTTTCAGTATCTAAGGGGTGCGTGCCCAGCACTTTTAACATCAGCTCTTGGCCCATGTCCTCTTCGTCTATTTGCTTGGCAGCCCTAAAATCTGAGTCATGTACTAAAAAGCTTTCAATTAAGGTTTTGGTGAGATCGGTGTAAGGCGCGGTGACATCGCTTATCAGCTCATACATAAAGTTGCGTCTTACATCTTCATAATAGCCATAGTCCTTCACCGCTTGATAAAAGCTCATTGGCTCGTCTTCGCGGGTGATATGGTCAAAGCCAAATGATTTTTGCACATTGATGGCGCGGGCAGAGGTCAGTGCCTGTTCGGTCTTTAAGTAGCGTCTAAACTCATACTTTGAAAAACCAGCGCGCACCCAGCTTTTGTAGTTTTGTGCCATGTCTTGCTCATGCTCAGAGACCGACATGCCAAGGTCCACTTTTTGCTGGGTGGTATTGGGAAACGCAAAAAACTGCGACTGAATGGTGGTCGCCAGCACATGTTTAGAAATGTTTTTTTGCTCTGGTGCAAAGTCTTCAAAATCATCTGGGGTGAGGGGCGCGCCTTTGATAGACTCCATCGATAATTGCTGGATGTTTTTACGCTCTGAGACGATTTCAGCGGCAAGGTAACGGGCCACGCCGATTGGGTCTTTTAATACCGGGCGGTGCAAGCCATTTTTTGGCATACGCGGCAGCGGGATGTGCTGCGGCGCCTCATCATTGCTGTAGCCTTGTGCATAGTTACCTAATTTATCAAGCACTTGCATACGTTGGCTACGGCGCTCGCTGGCGGCGTCATCATTGGTGCCCGGCTTTACGCTTGGGCCATAGTTTAAGCGCGGATCATTTTCGCTCATGCCACCAAAGGCTTCAATTTGTCGCCAGCACCACTGGGTTTCACTGAATGCAATTTCTACTCGGCATGGCTGGCCATATAATTTATTGGGCACCAAAACTTGCTTAAGCTGCTCACCCGTTGCCACGCGCTCACCAACTTGACCATGCTCATCAATGCGCCACGCTTGCGGGCCTTTTTGGTACGCGAGGTTCACATCTTTAAAATAAGAAATGTCTTCTTCTTCGTGCTCTGTGACTTCCAGCTCGCGCCATAAGTGACCGTCCACATAAATGTATAAATATCATGGTCTTAAGTTCGTTAGTTTGCGCTCAGCGGCGCCATCTGGGGTGCACTCACACAAGGGGTAAATGTACACCAACTCAACATCGGCGTTGTTATTGTTTTGTGTGGTGTTGGCAAAGCCCAGTGGAATTTTATAAAAACCGGTTTTAGCCTGATCTTCGCTGTAATCTTTGATCATCAATGAGACTTGCTCTGAGTCACTGGCATAGCCTTCAAACACCAATTCGCGATAAGCGCCTTGCTCATTGACGCTAGTGGGAGCTGTACTTGTCATCCGATCTTTTCCTTGATCTATAAAATACTACTGGTGCTTTTTCATTCAAAAAGCTTCTACTTTAGTTGAAGTGTATTTTTACGGTTTCTAACTACCAAACCTCAAATCGGTTTATCTGCTTATCCTCTGCATCCAAGTACTTTTTCATTGATTCAGGAAAAGGGCCTGTGCCCATGGCGTTTTTATTATCACGAAAATGCTCTTCTATGGTTGTGTGAACATCCATGTCTATCGGTTCATTAATATCCATAAACCTTACAATGCTGGCCCAATGCTCTTGCTCCATCCCACCAAATACCGTAATGGTTGGCCTAAACCAGTAGCGCTTAGGGTATTTGGTTAACACTAGACTGCCTGTGGCCATTTCTCCGCCGCCTCTTGCGGCTTGTACCACAGGACCTTCACATAGCTCTATGTCTTCAATTGGCACATAAAAACGTCGTCTCAGAAATGAAAAAGGCATACGCACCAATCCGGTGTGGCGATTAAATTCTATTTTATCTATCCATGCCCCCCACTCCCAAATTTTGTGAACCGCCATGGGACCTAATATACTTACGGGGATTAAATATGCGTACGAAAACTCCCAAAAAAAGACAACATTAACAACACTAAAAAAAGCATATAGACACATAAGATAAACCATAAAAAACAAAACCCACCCCAAAATGGTGCCCTGCGGATCCCAACAATTTGTCCATCGCACCAGCCAATGTGGTTATCTGTACCATGGTGCTCCCGCGATGAAAACGGCTTTTTAAATGGCTTAGCTTCTTTAAACTCACAGCCATTTAGTTGTGCAGCTTTTGCAAGGCGTTGCTCATATGTCTGATGATGAAGGTGGTCTTTTGAAAGCTCATCAAAAAATACCCCCTGTTTATCATATTTCTCTCGATTGCGACTTTTTCTCTCAAGCTCATCATAAGCAGCTCGCATATGACTCGGGGCATTCGCTTTCTCTTTTTCAAATTCTCGTCTCCGTCGCTCTTTTTTAGACAAACTTTCAGAAGAAGGTGAACCAACTTTTTTCACGTTCATGACATTCCTTGCTACAAACTCAATCCTTTTAGCTCGGCTTGACAGCAAAACCGCTACCAAACCTTCCACCGATTAATTTGCTTATCCTCTGGGTCAAAATACTTTTTCATTGACTCTGGAAACGGGCCTATGCCCATGGCATTTTTATCTCTTTTGTAATGCTCTTCGATCTCGGTGTGAACATGCCTATGAATCAACTCATCACTGTCCATAAATTTAAGAATGGCCGTCCAATGGTCTTTTTCCATCCCACCAAAAGTGGCAATGGTTGGTCGCCACCAAAATTTAGCTGGGTATTTAGTCAACACTAAACCACCCGTTCCCATTTCACCTCCTCCTCTCGCCGCTTGAATGATTGGCCCTTCACACATTTCAACATCTTCAATCGGGACATAAAATGGCCGTCGTAATAGTGTATGTGAGGTGCGTACAAGCCCGGTATGGCGGTTAAACTCAATCTTGTCTAACCAATCCAGCTGTTCCCATAACTTATAAGTCAGCCATGGGCCGATAAAGAATAATGCTATACTTGCCAACATCCACCAAGCGGGCCCTGTGATTAGTCCAACGATGAATAGGCCAAAACCACCCAAAAAGCCAAAAAGAGAAAGAAAAAAACAAACAAGCCAAATTCCGGGCGCTCTGCGCAAAGCCAACACTTGTCCATCACATTTACCGATATGATAATAACGATCTGTGTGTTCTCGCGATGCAAACTTTCGTTTAAAAGGTTTTGCCACTTTAAATTCACAGCCATTCAAGCAAGCTGCAAACGCCAATCGCTCCTCGTAACTTTTATGGTGTAAATGCTCCTTCGAAACATCAAAATAATAGATACCTTGATCTGTATATTTACTAATATTTTTCGCATATAACTTTATTTCTTTTGATTTTTCTAGCCGCCATTGTTCGAGCGACTCATCAGATTCTTCTTGCATATTCAACCCATTTGGCTCACTTTAACAATAATCTCACTACCACACCTTCCAGCGGCTTACTTGCTTGTCTTCTGGATCAATATACTTTTTCATCACTTCAGGAAAAGGGCCCGTACCCATAGCATTCTTATTTTTTTTATAGTGATCCTCTATTGAATCATGTACGTCTTCATGTATCGGCTCATTGATATCCATAAACTTCAAAATGGCTGTCCAATGATCTGTTTCCATCCCCCCAAAAGTGGCAATGGTTGGGCGCCACCAAAATTTAGCTGGGTACTTAGTCAATACTAAGCCACCCGTTCCCATTTCACTTCCCCCTCTCGCCGCCTGAATGATTGGCCCTTCACACATTTCAACATCTTCAATCGGGACATAAAATGGCCGTCGCAATAGTGTATGTGAGGTGCGCACAAGTCCGGTATGGCGGTTAAACTCAATCTTGTCTAACCAATCCAACTTTTTCCATAACTTATAAGTCAACCAAGGGCCGATAATAAATAATGCTATACCTGCCAGGATCCACCAAGCGGGCCCTGTAATTAGTCCAAAAACAAAAAAGCCAAATGCCGGGTGCTCTGCGCAAAGCCACCACTTGTCCATCACAATCGCCAATATGATGGAATTCATCAGTATGTTCTCTATCACTAAATGGTCTTTTGAAGGGTTTTGCTACTTTAAATCCACAACCATTAAGTTTTGCAGCCATAGCCAAACGGTCTTCATAGTTACTATGATGCAAATACTCTTTTGATAAATCTAAATAATAAAAGCCTAAATCTGTGTATTTTGAAACATTGCTACTTCT
Source organism: Pseudoalteromonas luteoviolacea (assembly GCF_001750165.1). Taxonomy (NCBI): domain Bacteria; kingdom Pseudomonadati; phylum Pseudomonadota; class Gammaproteobacteria; order Alteromonadales; family Pseudoalteromonadaceae; genus Pseudoalteromonas; species Pseudoalteromonas luteoviolacea. The sequence continues at coordinate 919,746 of NZ_CP015412.1, read as the reverse complement.
CAAGCGCATTGCTTCCAGCTGCTGCTCTCTAATCTCTTCTTCTGTTAGCGCTTCTTGGCTCATCTTCATCCTTAAATTTGTAAATCTCCGTTATTTGCTACCAAACATCCCTTCTGTTTACCTGCTTATCCTCTGCATCCAAGTACTTTTTCATTGATTCTGGAAACGGACCTGTGCCCATGGCATTTTTATTATCACGAAAATGGTCTTCAATTGTTCTATGTATATCCTCATGAATAGGCTGAGAAATATCCATAAACCTTACAATGCTGGCCCAATGCTCTTGCTCCATCCCACCAAATACCGTAATAGTTGGTCTAAACCAGTAACGCTTTGGATATTTGGTTAAAACTAGGCTGCCGGTGGCCATTTCTCCGCCGCCTCTTGCGGCTTGTACCACAGGGCCTTCACATAATTCTATGTCTTCAATTGGCACATAAAAACGTCGTCTCAGAAATGAAAAAGGCATACGCACCAATCCGGTGTGGCGATTAAATTCAATTTTATCTATCCATGCCCCCCACTCCCAGACTTTATAGACCGCCATGGGACCTAATATACTCACAGGGATTAAATATGCGTACGAAAATTCCCAAAAAAAGACAATATTAACAACACTAAAAAAAAGCATATAGACACATAAGATAAACCATAAAAAACAAAACCCGCCCCAAAATGGCGCTCTGCGGATCCCAACAACTTGTCCATCGCACCAGCCAATGTGATTATCTGTACCATGGTGCTCCCGCGATGAAAACGGCTTTTTAAATGGCTTAGCTTCTTTAAACCCACAGCCGTTTAACTGTGCAGCTTTTGCAAGGCGTTGCTCATATGTCTGATGATGGAGGTGGTCTTTTGGCACGTCTTCGTAAAAAACATTAGATCTTCGATAAGAAATACGATTCTTTCTCCTTAGTTCCAGTAACTCAAAAATTGCTTTCTCGTCACCTGTAGCATTTTTTTTCTGCTCTTCCATATCAGCTCTAATTTGCTCGATACTTTTTTTAGCACTCATAATTTACTTTGCCTTATTACCCCAGTTAATACTAATTTCACCTTAATCGAGAGAAAATCAATGTATGACTGGAAAGTCAGACATTAAAAATACCTTTTTAACATATATACCACCTTGAAACTCTTGAATTGGCTTTGGCTTGTCTCTTATCTGTTGCCACAAACTGTCGTATTCTTTTTTCATTCTTATAGGCAATGCATATTCTTGCTTAGTATGCTCTAGAATCTTGGCGCCTTTTCCATAAGGGAAAGTCACAAACTCTGCTTTAAATTCAATTTCTTGATTGTGTGCCAAACCGAGTACCTGTTCTAACTTGGTATATGTGGTGCTAAATTGCCATCCTGTTCTACCTGGAAAAATTTCTATTTCCGAGGTTAGCAAGCTAATTTGATGATCAGTTATGCGTTTAAATGTTTGCTCCCCTTGACTGATATTCCTCCAGTACATTCGGACATCAGCACCATTTTTTTTGTTTACCATGGGCGCAAAAAGCTGGTATTTGACTGTCCCAAAACTCGACGTCACTTTAAACTGTGGAGCATACAGGGCATTGTACAAATCATGGATAGCCAACTCGGGGTTATCCTTCCATAGTGATGCACGCATTGTAGACTGATTACCATCGTCATCTTTAAATCGGGTTTTATATGTCCCCCAATGGCAAGCTTCTAACCAGCCTTCAATTGGTGCTTCTGAAAACGCCCACACCACACCAGCGCCAATTAGCAATAGTAATAAACCTACAATTGCCAACGCAGGTGCTAACACAGCCACGGCAGCCCCTTGCAAACTGGTGGTAAAAACAGCCCCAATAGCAATAGCAGATGACAAAGTCATGCCCGCAAATCCTGTCATCATTAACCCATGGCCTATGGCCTGAGCGGTATCTCCTCTTCCAAGCGTCCCCCGCATGTTATAAAACGATACATAGGCGCTCACGGCACTGGCTAAAAATGTCGCGGCATTGCCAAGCAAACCAAAATACACTCCAAATTTCAGTTTTGAGACCAACCAAACACGCTTCTTGAAAGCGCTCGCTGGCACAGGCTTATTCCGAAGTACCGCATAACTTTGCTTAACTGATGGTAGCCCCATGCGCCTTTCAACCATATTCAGGCCAATATTCCCTCCAATATCTAGCGCATCTAGCCATGCAGATAAACGATCTAGGGGAGTTGATGAATCATCACTGAGTACATCGAATAAGTTCGCAGCCTCTAGGATACCTACAGCAGGAAGCACCCCCTTTAATAAACTATCAAACTTTTCAGGGTGAATATTCATTGAGGCCATTTTATTTAATGCACTATTATCGCTTTTTAAGCCTTTTAAGGACCATTCCGTCTCAAGTTTTTCTAGCTTTTTTTTGTCAATAGATTCGCTATCTTTGTCAATAGAATCTTCAAGCCCCTCAATGGCACTCACATCCAAAACTAATAACTTCTTTTTAAGGCTTGCTTGACCACTTTTCATTTCAGCTTGATGCCTCTCTATCGCATCAAGTATCTCATCTAATGCCCCATCAAGCGCTATCATTTGGTCAATTCTAGATTGCACGCTGTGCAACTTATTCATTTTTAAAGTAACCGTTGGCCTTCGAGTTTTTTGTTCCTTATATGCATCATCAAATCGCTCAGCCAAACGTCCAAGTTTTTCAATCCGCTCTTCTGCACGCTTTGCTCGGTCTGTAAAGTTTAAAGGAAGCTTTCCATCTGGCAGTTTATTTGAGTAATAATCACCTACATCAATCTCAATCTCTTGAAGCAGGTCACCAGTAGCGACTTTGGCTAAATGTCTGAATCGCACATATGGGCGCAAATGTACTTTGACATTCCTAAAATCAACTTTTTCATGCGGCATGCTGGCAATACGCATATTTTTTACACTTTGCTGTGCGCGAATAATTTGAGCCTGTGCTTTCGTATGACCATCGTGTAGCGCATCAAGTTCTTGTATTCTGTCTTGTAAATAAAGCTCTAGTTCCTGAGGGAATGCTTGACGACCTTTAATTCCCATAGCCTCTTCCAATGCTTCACGAACTTCATTGTGAGCACGCTTTATCTCATCAATTTCGCCATTCTTAGATTTAATGTCTTTTTTGAGTTCTTTTATTTCATTATCCAAATCTCTGATTTGGTCTTTTAATTTAGCCTCCTGTTCATTTCGATCTACTGTACGAGCTTTTAAATTCGTTCCAGCACCACCTACGGCAAAAAAACTTGCTGGCGCTGCGAAACTAATCGCCAGCACCCCCCAAATCATTTGCGAAGCACGGCGCCAAAATTCGCGCTGCTCGCCAGACATTAAGCCTTCGTCTATGTCTTGCTGAATTTGTTGCTGTAATTCAACTGAAAAAACCGTATCAAATGGGTCACTGCTTTCTCTGCGCGCGCACTCATAATCGCTCAATGCAGTGCCGGTCTTTTTCGGGTACATCAGTGCCGTCAGTTTTAAGCTGTTGGCTGCGTTTTCAGTATCTAGGGGATGCGTGCCCAGCACTTTTAACATCAGCTCTTGGCCCATGTCCTCTTCGTCTATTTGCTTGGCAGCCCTAAAATCTGAGTCATGTACTAAAAAGCTTTCAATTAAGGTTTTGGTGAGATCGGTGTAAGGCGCGGTGACATCGCTTATCAGCTCATACACAAAGTTTCGTCTTACATCTTCGTAATAGCCATAGTCCTTCACCGCTTGGTAAAAGCTCATTGGCTCGTCTTCGCGGGTGATATGGTCAAAGCCAAATGATTTTTGCACATTGATGGCGCGGGCAGAGGTCAGTGCCTGTTCGGTCTTTAAGTAGCGTCTAAACTCATACTTTGAAAAACCAGCGCGCACCCAGCTTTTGTAGTTTTGTGCCATGTCTTGCTCATGCTCAGAGACCGACATGCCAAGGTCCACTTTTTGCTGGGTGGTATTGGGAAACGCAAAAAACTGCGACTGAATGGTGGTCGCCAGCACATGTTTAGAAATGTTTTTTTGCTCTGGTGCAAAGTCTTCAAAATCATCTGGGGTGAGGGGCGCGCCTTTGATAGACTCCATCGACAATTGCTGGATGTTTTTACGCTCTGAGACGATTTCAGCGGCAAGATAACGGGCTACGCCGATTGGGTCTTTTAATACCGGGCGGTGCAGGCCATTTTTTGGCATACGCGGTAGCGGGATGTGCTGTGGCGCCTCATCATTGCTGTAGCCTTGTGCATAGTTACCCAATTTATCAAGCACTTGCATACGTTGTCTGCGGCGCTCGCTGGCGGCGTCATCATTGGTGCCCGGCTTTACGCTTGGCCCATAGTTTAAGCGCGGATCGTTTTCGCTCATGCCGCCAAAGGCTTCAATTTGCCGCCAGCACCACTGAGTTTCACTGAATGCAATTTCTACTCGGCATGGCTGACCATACAATTTATTGGGCACCAAAACTTGCTTGAGCTGCTCACCCGTTGCCACGCGCTCACCAACTTGGCCGTGCTCATCAATGCGCCACGCTTGCGGGCCTTTTTGGTACGCGAGGTTCACATCTTTAAAATAAGAAATGTCTTCTTCTTCGTGCTCTGTGACTTCCAGCTCGCGCCATAAGTGACCGTCCACATAAATGTATAAATATCCGGGTCTTAAGTTCGTTAGTTTGCGCTCAGCGGCGCCATCTGGGGTGCACTCACACAAGGGGTAAATGTACACCAACTCAACATCGGCGTTGTTATTGTTTTGTGTGGTGTTGGCAAAGCCCAGTGGAATTTTATAAAAACCGGTTTTAGCCTGATCTTCGCTGTAATCTTTGATCATCAATGAGACTTGCTCTGAGTCACTGGCATAGCCTTCAAACACCAATTCGCGATAAGCGCCTTGCTCATTGACGCTAGTGGGAGCTGTACTTGTCATCCGATCCTGATCCTTTCCTGTGAATTACTGACACCTGATACCACCAAGGTGATATTTTTATCGCCCTCTTGCGGTGCTTGAGTGGGGCGGTTTTCAACGCGCAGTCGCTGCACTGGCATACTCCCTGACTGCATTAATGGCGAAGGCGGGGTATTTTTGTTGTTCGATATCATGATATCCCCTTGGCGCACCGCTGGCTGGTTTTCAATAAACACATTGAATGAGCCCAACATAAACTCCGCTTTGCCTTCGGTTACACCGCTCATAATGCCTTTTTTGTCGCCGGGTTGATCGCCTGTACTCTCGGTAAATTCGCTATCTCTTGTCCCTGCTGGGTTACCGTTAATTTTCACTGAACTGGCGGTGTTGGTGATGTCATCGGTTTTTGCCACATTGCAATAGGGAATGGGCACCACGGGAATGCCTATGGTGGTTAAGCAAATATCCAAACTCATCAGTTTGCCTTTGCTTTCAACATGGACTGCGGAGCGGCCATTGATCAGTACATTTTTCCCACTGGCCATGCGCACTTGTTGCTCGTTTGCCTCTGTGTCTTTAGTTATCTCACTTTGCTCACCGGCCTCCCAGCCAAGTTCTTCGCTGGCAAGGCGCAATAAGGCATCGGCATCGTTCACAGGCTTGTTGACGTCCATGCCCGTTACAGGCTCGATGTGCGGCAAGATGGGCTGATTGGCTTCTTCATCCCATTCTGGGGGCGGAATAATGTAGTCGGGAATAAACTCTGTGATCAGGTCGCCCAAAGTATGGTCGCTGTATTTGGGCCTATCTATTTCGTCACGAAACGCGCTTTCGCCACTGCTTTTATCAGCAAATATCGCCACGCCACTGGCTTGGCCAAGTGCGCCATTGCGCTTTGCCGCTGCGGTTAAGCCCAGTAAAACAGGGTTGTTATGACGCCAAGTTTGGCTGCCGCCACTGCGCAGCTCTGCACTGATGGCATCAATGTCATATTGTACCGTTCCGGCTTGCTTTCCTTGGCCGGCATTAATGTAACTCATCATCACTCCTTGTCAGTTGCCAAAGTTGTGGTTGCGTGTGCTCAACTATCAACCACACTTTGGGGGATGTGTACTGAATGGGTAAATCTAAATAGGCAAAGCCAAGTACCAAAGCCATTAATGTTTGCGCGACCCCAGCATGACCACATAACCTGCCCGGCTCTTTTAATTTAATCAAAGAGGCGGGGTCGCTGCTGTCCGACTGCGTTGCTGCTTGGTACAGATGACAGCTGGCATCAAACCACATATTGTGCCACGCCTTGGTACTCGACATATTGGAAATATAAATGTCTTTTAGGCCTGCTTTGACTTGTTTTAACTGGCTTTTTAACGGGTTATTGCTGCTTTTTAAGCGCATGGCTTGTTTGTTTTTACCGAGCAGTAACGCACAGGCTCCTTCGCTCATGATCATGCCTTCAGTGCCATCTTGGCGCTGTAGCTTGTCTTGCCAATCACCGTCATACAAAATTTCATGGCCTGTACAGGCATCTGCCGCCACCACCACAGTGCCATCGGGCAGGGTTAAATCAATATCGTCACTTTGACTTATCAATACATCTTGTAACTCGCATTGCTGGCAAAGTGCGCTGAGGGCTTCATCATTGATTAACGGATCTGTGCCTTGCTGAGGGAGCACAAAATGAATACGGTTAGACCATGCGATGGCACCCGTTTTTTCTCCCCGCAGCAAAGCAGGGATAGCCAATCTTGTCATCAAGTCGCCCAGCATCAATTCAATACGGGCAGCGCGAGGTAAATTGGCCAAAGGTCCAAGCTTGGCGACAATGGCTTTCGCCATGCCTTCTTCTTCCTCTAGGTTACTGGTGGCGGTATAAGTCATGCCATTTTCAATGGCGCTATAAAACGCGCTTAAAGTTGTGCCCGACGTATTAATATGTCCTAAATAGCTAATGTAACGTTCGCTGCTCATACGCTTGACTCTGTTTCCGGCAGTGGTGCTTGCTCCGGCATGACTATCAAGGTATCCATTGGGTGGATCCCGTCTTGTTTCACCGTGGTGCGCCATAGCAAAGAAAACTGCTGAGTATGGGTGTCGAGAATTAAGCTATCACACACCATATTTAACGAGGTTTGCATGGCGCCACGCATCATCACCAACTCAGGTTTAATATAAGGCAACTCAAAGGTGACTTTTTGGCCATACGGCTGGCCCTTGGTTAAGCCACTCAGTGCGATTGTGGTATGTGGCTTTAAGGTGCAAGGCAAGCACTGATCCGCTGGTGCATAATTATGAAAATGCGCGCACAAGTCTTCACTATATGGATAGTCACCAGCGACCACAGCCTGAACATCTAACTCAGGTTGCAACTCCAAACGCGGTGACCAAAAATGCGGAATGGGTGCAAAGCTGGCCACCGGTGTGGTATCTCGCGGCTTTCTTAACACCTGATCGGCATACTCCACTTGCGGTAGTAGCAGCCCAATACCGTCTCGATTTCTGAGTTTAAAGCCACGGCCTATGGGGTTTGCTCTATCCATGATTTGTGGCTTATTGGGAACTTGCCCACCAAAAGCCAATGCATAGCTGAGCAGTGTAGGTTTGAGTGGCTGTAAATCTTTTGCTACTGCGCCAAATAAAGACCAACGCCAACGGCGCTCTCCAGTTACTCGCAAAGTTTTATTCATTAATACGCCATGCTCATTAATTAACTCGACGCTGACTTCCATCACATGCGCTGCGCGATCCGTTGGTGGAAAGCACGTCAAATGACCGTACCATTCAAACCCTTGCTTAAATGGCACCATATCATTGGCGGCAATCAACTCACAGAGTGCTCCCTCTCCTTGGTAGCCATCACCCATCGTGATGTCAGGACCCGAAGGCTCAACACTCACCTCGCCTTGATTGCTGTATTCAAAGTTTTGCTTTACCACCACCACGTAACATGGCTGAGAGTCTTTATCCCAGCTTGGAGCGATTTCAGCAAACCATGCTGAGTCATTCACTAACATCCGTTGTTCTCCTTTCTATAAACTGCCAGTGCCTTGGCGTACAGGGCAAAAAGTACAACATGGCGGCGATTTTGTTTTCGTACTTTGCAGCCGTCAGCCTTTGTGCCAATGTGCCCTTAAATTGCTTTATCAGCTGAGCATCCAAAGCCGCAAAGCTTTTTCCTTGCAGCACATAGTCGCCTTGCTCCAACAATATTGTCTGACGGCAAGTCTCAGCCTGTTTTACACACGGGATCTGTAAGCTTGTCTCAGGTTGTCCCTCCCCTTTTGCCAATCTGATGGCCGCCACCCACTTAAGTTCTTTATCTGTGAGTATTTGCCATGCCTGATAAGCAGGCTGACTCATAGGCTGCTTATCGAGCCAACTGACTAACAGTTTGAGCGTTTTTTTATGGGCAAAATGGCTAAGTACATGCGCACTGTGCAAGGGGTAATGCTCACAAAATGCCACACAGGCATCTTGCCAATCAGGCAGCTGTGCAATACCTACAAGACAAAGTAATTGCGCTTTATGCTCCGCCTCATCGGTAGCACTGAAAGTTTTTAATAACCGCGCAGCAAATTCATCATGCTCAAACAACCACATGTTGACTAACGCCGCATGAACAAACTCAAAGTTGTTGCTTGCAAGGGCTTGCTGAAGCTGTAAAGCATTTAACGGCTGGCCTGCAAACGCCAATCTCACCAGCCAAGGCTCTGGCGTTTCAATATTGGTCAGCATAGTCTGGCGCTCAGCGTCGCTAAAATCGCTCAGCCACGCTTGTGCACTCATTGCAAACAGCGCACTTGCGCCACTTTGGCGCCAAATGGGCAGATCTGTACTGGGCACCTTGGCCTCTACCAGCCACATCGCTAAAAAAGTATCTAGCCAAGGGGCTTGCTGCGCGTTCTGTGCATGCCAAGGCAGTAACGTCTGCCAATCCGCTTTAATCATTGCATTGAGCGCTTGCTCATCTAACCACTCAAACTCGCTGGGCTGTGCTTGCGCCAAAGTGTAAACATGGTTAACCAGAAAGTAGTGTAAGTCATCAAACCTTTGTTGACGCTCAATCCCTGACTTTTTAAGCTCGCAAAGCTGTCGCCACAACTTTTTTATCTGTTGCTTGTGAAGTGGCACCTTGGTGACTGCTGAAAACATACCTACCCTGCTAGTTCAATCTAATTGGCCAGCCTTGCAGGCTCAGATCTTTTTTGGTTTCAGCGGATAAGCTATCACCTTCCAGTAAAATCGAGCCATCACCATAAATCTCAATCGAGCCTTTGGGCGTTTTAATGCAAATGCTTTGGTCAGCTTTAATGCTCACTTTGCCTCGATTATCATCAAACTTGGCACATGGAAAACCGCCGCTGGTTGCCAGTTTGCCAATCACCACCGGCTCTTTAATGCTCAGTAACACCACTTGATCGCCTTTTTGAGCACGCGACACACTTTCCAGCTGACCCACCACATCGACCTCTCGGCCACTGTTAGCCAACATCACACTGACTATTTTGCCCACCTCATCCACCAGTAATACGCTGGCCACCAACTGACTGGCCGCAGGTAAATACGCCAAATTATGACTGTGCATTTCCCATCTCCTCTTAATTGTTCGCTAATGCATTGCCAGAAATAGAAATGTTGCGCGCGCTTAAGGTCAGGTTGGTGCCGTTAATGGTAATGTTGCCAGCCCCATCAATTTCGATGCTGCCACGCCCTTGCACCAATTGAATAGACCCTTGACCTTGCGTTGATAACGTCAGGTTATTACCACTGCTTAAGGTAATTTCACCGGCGTTTGCGCTCATTTCGATGTTGCCTTCCTGGCTGTGAACATTGATCTCTTGGGCTGCTTCCATACTCAATGCTTGTGTTGCTTCGAGGTCAATATCGCCATCCGTTGCTTGAATTTTAAAGTTTAAGTCCGCGGTTAAGCGGATCCCCCGCGCACCATGCAGTTCAAGTTCTGCATCTGTACTTTGAATCGCAATGCGATCTGCGGCTTTGACTGTTAGCTCGTCAGAGGCGGTGACATTGAGGTTGCCACCCGCTTGCATGGTCAGATCTTCTTGCGCCTGCAAGCGCATTTCTCCGCGACTAGATTGCAACATCACCTTTTCTTGTCCATCGGTTGCATCTAACAGCAGGCTATTGTCATCACTGGCCGTGGCCACTTTAATTTTGCGCTCTCCCTCTTTGTCACTCATCACCAGCGTATTGCCAGCACGGGTAACAATTTTGTTTTCATAGGGATTATTGCTGCTCACAGGGCTTGGGGCTTGGGCGTTATAAAGCGCGCCTAAGATCACCGGACGATCCAAGTCGCCATTTTCTCCACACACTAAGACCTCTGTGCCTTGGGTGAGCGGAAAATGCATGCCATGGCCTTGACCACCATAGGTTTGTGTTAATCGGGTTGGTCTGCTCTGCTGGCCTTCGCCATCTTGGTTAAAAGGCAGTTTGACTTGATATTGACCTGTCTCATCCACCTCTTGCTCAATGGTGGCGTTAAAGGTGGCAAAGACCCGTCTTTTTGGTCTGGGCTGGGCACAATAATCTTGCGCAATTGGCAGTAACACGGCCTGATTTTTATAAGTTAGCCCAGTGACTTTGCTGCCATATGCCACGCTGCCAGCCTGACAGCCTTGATGGGATACATGCGTCACTAGATATTCACCGGAATAACTGGGATGATCTGTGACGGTTAAGCATACGCCCGGGCGCAATGCACGGCAGTCCGTATCTGCGATCAGGGTTTCTCGCTGGCAATCTAGGCTGCGTTGATGCACTTCAGCTAAGTCATTGCCATCACCGTCACTGGCCAAGTTGTCACCAAAATGCGCGCTTTCGCCAAAGCCGCTGATGTCTGTTTTATTGCGGCTACTGCCCTGTATCTGGCCGCCACGCTCGTAATGGCTGTCGTAATAGCGCACTTGCTCGCTGAGCATGGTGGCTTTTTTAGAAAACGCGAACACGCTTTCGCATGTGCGCACCTGCCCGCTCGGTGAAACAAAAGGCAAGGTGATCTCTTTCAGCGGTCTGGCAAATTTATCGCTCGACTCGCAAATGGCCAGCTTGGCAATGCCATAGTCAGTTTCTCGCCAGCCGTATACATAGCCGTATCGGCGCATCAAACGAGTGATAAAGTCGTAATCACTTTCATCATATTGCACCACCATATCAAGCGTTGGGCCGCTGACTTGTAAGTCGAGCTGAGCCGATGGGAAATCACACTTTTGCAGCACGCTTTGGATGATCTGCCCGGGGTTCATATCGGTAAATATCCGGTTTGAACGGTGCTGCTTAAGCTTTGCAAGGCCTGATTGCAAAGTTAAGGTATACACATACCCCTGATGAGACTGACCATGGCAAATATAGTTGGTTAAAAATCCGGTCACGGTAAGATCTTCAGTGCTCCACGCAATGATCAAGCTGATGTCTTTGCCGATCAATACATCCGGCTCCACCAGCTCTTCGCTCAGTACTTGAATGTCAAATATGCAATCATCACACAAGGCATCAAGATCCGCTTGAAAGGATTGCACCTGAAACAGCGCATCACTCAGCCCCGCAATTGTCACCCCAAAGTGGCTTTCATCGGCGCCGGTCAGTTTTCCCGCATCTAGTCCAAACATGGTGCTGCTCCCTCAGTTAGGCCAGATCGGCAAATACAGCTTCAATTTGCCCGTCATCATTTAAGGTTAAAGTCAGCAGATCTGGCATATCTTCTTCGCTCAAAAAGCCTAAAATTGAGCGGGCAACACCCGGCAATATCTGCTGTTCTATGGTGGCATTAACTAAGCGAGCGCCGCTGTCAGACAGCGCACATTGCTTTGATAAATGGCTCAATACACTCTGATCAACCCGCAGTGTAATTTGATGGTTCTCACTTAAGCGTGCAGCCACTTTCTCAAGCTTTAAGGCGACAATATTCTCTAGTGCATCGCTGTCTAGCGGCTTAAATGGGATCACCTGCATACGCGCCAACAATGCAGGCGCAAAATGATTCAGTAGCTCAGGCTTAATCAAGTTATTTAGCTCAGATAGGCTTGGCATGGTCCAAGGCGTTTGCGCCTCTTCGTCGCAGCCCTCGTCAGCGGTTGGCGTCTCATCTGCTTGCTGGTTTAACAAACCTTGCGCCTCACTGATGGCTTTGGCTAACACGTCTTCGTCGTCTTGATTTGGCGCACGGCACGCCTTAGAGATTTGCTCAGCGGCGATGTTAGAGGTCATGATGATCACGGTATTTTTAAAGTCGATTTCTCGGCCTTCGCCGTCGCGCATCATGCCCAGCTCAAACACCTGATAAAACATGTTTAATACATCCGGGTGGGCTTTTTCGACTTCATCAAGTAGCACCACAGAATAAGGACGCTGGCGCACCGCTTCGGTCAACACACCGCCCTCACCATAGCCCACATAACCCGGTGGTGACCCCTTAAGCTGCGACACCGTATGTGACTCTTGGTATTCGCTCATATTGATGGTGGTTAAAAACTTATCACCGCCAAATAGCACATTGGCCAAATGTCGAGCGGTTTCTGTTTTACCCACCCCAGATGGACCACTGAATAAAAACACCCCAAGCGGGCCTGAAGATGCCGATACCCCAGCTTTGGCCACACGCAATGACTGCGCCAGCGCACTTAGCCCTTGCTCTTGGCCTACCACCTGCGCACCTAAGCTTTGCTCAAGCGCAAGGAGGTTTTGCAGCTCATCTTTGACCATATTACCCACGGGGATCCCTGTCCAGTTAGCAATCACTTGTGCCACGGTATCTTGATCAACTTCGCAAAAGACTGCATTGCCCTCTTCGTTTAACGATTTCAATTGGCGGCGATATTCTGGCAATTGGCTTTGCTGTGCACTGGCAATCGAGGCATGGGTGTCTAGTTGCTCAGCGCGGCGCGCTTGCATTGCAGCGAGCTCTGATTGCGCTTGGTCAAGTTCAGCGGCTAACTCTGCACTGACCACATCGCTCTCAATGCCCAGCTCTGCCTCTTGCTCTAATCGCGCCAAACGCTCGGTTAAATAGGTGACGCGCTCTTGGGCATTTTCGATGATCACAGGAGAGGTGGCGGCGCCCATTCTCACTGCTGCCGCCGCAGTGTCGAGCACATCAATGGCTTTGTCTGGCAACTGTCTGCCCGTGATATATCGCGCCGATAAACTCACTGCCGCTTCAATGGCGCTGTCGGTAATATGAATTTGATGGTGTTGCTCGTACTTTTCTTTAATGCCACTCAACATCAGTTTGGCATTGTGCTCGCTGGGCTCGTCGACTTTAATCAACTGAAAGCGTCTTTCAAGGGCAGCATCGCGCTCAAAATACTGTTTGTACTCGCTCCAAGTGGTGGCCGCCAGTGTACGCAGCTCGCCTCGCGCCAGTGCGGGTTTCAGTAAGTTCGCTGCATCGCCCATACCGGCATCGCCACCAGCACCGATCAAGGTATGCGCTTCATCAATAAAGAGAATAATGGGCGTGCTGGATGACTTCACATCGTCAATCACTTGCTTTAAACGGCGTTCAAACTCGCCTTTTACCCCAGCGCCCGCTTGCAGCAAGCCCATATCTAACACCATGATCCGCACACTCACCAATTCATCTGGCACCGTTTTGGCAACGATGCGCTGTGCAAGGCCTTCCACCACCGCCGTTTTGCCAACCCCTGGGTCGCCGACAAAAATCGGGTTATTCTTGCGCCTTCTACACAATACATCGATTGCCAAACGGATCTCTTCGCTGCGTCCAAGTACCGGATCAATGCCGCCACTGGCCGCTTTTTCAGTTAGGTCTTCACAAAATGAGTCCAATGCCGTTTGCTCTGCATCTTGGCCATTTTGCAGCAACGTGCTCGCTCTGCCCGACTCCACAGGTTGAAACGCCATGCGCTCAGTCGAGCCTTTACAAATTTTATCGAGATTGTCTTTTAAAAAGTGAATATCGAGCTTATCAAGCTCTCGCGCCAACCCAAATGCAGGGCTAAATGGAACGAGATCTTTAAACGCATCAAGCAAGGCAGCCCCAGTGATCCACTCACTGCGGTGCTTCACATTGGCAGTGAGCCAAGCACGCTCTAATAATTCATATAAACGACGGGAAAACACAGGTTTGCCCTGATTGGCTGCGTCTTGTTGATTAATAAAGTTCAGCGCTTCGTGCCACAGAGTATCTTGGTCAATTTCAAAAAAAGGCAGAATTTTAGCCACATCACCTTCGTGGTGATCTTCCATCAGCTTAAGCAGTAGATGTTCAGGCAAGACTTCATAGTGCTGGCGGCTAGCTGCAAAGCCTGCCGCTGCTTCAAGCGCGCTTGCGGTATGTGCGTTTAATTTATCAATAAGTTGCTTAATGCCTGTCGCGTCCATTTTATTTCCTTGCGATTTAAAATTATTCTGACTCTTTCCTACTTCAGAGCGCGCTCTGAAGACGCCTATTTATGACTGATAATCACTGTCTAAAAAGTTTCTTTGCGCAATGTGCGCTTCTACAATGCCCATACAACTGCTGGTGCCAAGCTCACATTCCCCCAAGGGCACTGGATGCTGCTCTTTCACCTCAATTAAAATTTTGACCTGCCATGCCATTTTGCTGCCGGTATGCCACGTCAGTAACTTATGCATTTTTTTCCCTTCGTCGCCATTGGGAAACAACGCGCGAGCCTGCGCTTCACTCAGCGGACCTATGTCAATTTGCACACGATTGCCTGTGATCAATACCTGCCCGCCCAGCAAGCTGTCTTGGCCTAATGTGACGCTATTCTCAGCGCTGATAGGCGGTTTTTCTGTGACTTCTTGCCACTCCACCATGTTGTCAGCAATTTGCAAATTCGGCTGTTTTAGCCCTTGGCGCAGCACTTGTTGCAAGCCCGCCGCACTGGTTTGATTAGCGCTGGCCAAGTTGAGTTTGCTGCTTTCGCCTTGGCTATTTTCATAAATCGCCGCCACCATTTGGTCAAACTGACGCGCGCCGACGCCCGCTAAATTGATCTGTGATTTTTTCCATGCTTGGTACAATTGGCAGTACAAAATATGATTAAAAATATCTAAAAATGCCCGTGTACGTGCGCCCATTTCTTCATCGTTTGCGGCCTGCTCAAGCAAATAATGGGGCATGGGCGCATCCACGCCATACAAGCCTAAAAATGCGGTTTCTAGCTTCAGCTTACCGCGCTGGCTGAGCAGCAACTCACAAGCGCGAATATCCGATGCTGGAAAGCCTAACTCTTTGAAGGTGCTCACCAGTACACGTTGGCTTGCGCCTTGCTCTAACTCCCCCTCCATCGCCCAATGCTTTTCGATTAACGACATGGCTTTAAACAAACTAAATTGCCATGGCGCGTCCAGCAATGCGGCGATCGGAGCGGGCAGTTTGGCCCAAATTGGGTGCTTTTTTTGCTCTGTCATGGCTATATCTGATAACTCTCGCCGGAACTTATCTGCCAACACCAAGTGTGGTAGCTAGGTACGCATGTCACCTTGGTTTGCAAACACTCGTTAATGGGCGCATAAAGCTTAAAAAACTGATGCAATACATCACAAAAATGATATGCATCTGACAAGCACACAAACTGCTTTTCATTGATGGTCAAATGAATTTCCAGCCCTTTCACAAACACCCCTTTTTGCAGCATGGAAATTGGCTTTGAGTGGGCATCAACAATACTGGTGATCCGACTTTGGTTTTCTGAGCGCCCTGACCAATCAAACAGCGCTAAGAGTTTTTTTAATTGGATCGGATCGGCAAGTTGAGAAAAGCGCATATTCAATAGGCCAATCAACAGCCAGTGTTTTTGCTGCTTGGGACAGTGCAGCATCTTACTTGGGCGGATCACATTTTTCATCGTCAGCGCAAAAGGGGCATTGGCTTTGGGAACATGAATGTCGCCCTCTTTTAACAGTTGCCTTGGCCACACGGCATTGTGTGCAAGGGTGCTCGCTGACAGCGTTTGCACAGCATCAATATCATCCATTGAGATCTGCACATACACCTTGGGGGCAGCGCCCCCCGTGTCTTTGGATACCAAGCTGTAAAGGTGCTTCTCGTCTTCAAATACACTGGTATAACGAGACTGAAAATCAACGCTCTCTCCTGAGCTGCGGTTTTTCCCCTTGAGCTCGGTGACCTCAAAGCAAAATGCCTCTGCGGACTTTTCTTGTATTGGGGTAATAGGGTATTCGGTTTGATTATCTAAGCAGCGCATTGGCTCTGCGTCACACGCAAACAAATTGACTGCGGGCACACAGTTGAGCATGATATTTTCATGGCTGACTTTATGCCCAGGTGGCAGCTTCACTTGGCTGGTGATCTCAATATCGAGGGTGTTGAGATTGGCGTCAAACTTCAAAAGATGGAAGTTGTTTAGCTCTACAAAATAAAAGCGCTCACGACTATTAAAGTAATCAAGCAGTAGCGCGTAGCCCGGATGGCACTGATCGCTGTTGGGTAAGATACCAAACTCGCCATGACCAAAGGCACTGCTCACCGATGACTTAGGGAGCAGCTGGGTGAGTTTGTCAAAGTGGCTGCCATAACTGACTTCAATGTGTTCACTGGCGTTGGTCATTAGGTGATATAAGCTGGCACACAGTGGCGTGTCACCACACAAGTAAAACCGCAAAGATTTTAACTCATAGTCACTGACCACACCTTGGCCCAAGCGCTTGAGCTTTAAACTTAATTTGGCGCCACTGTGAAACTCCTGATAATCCACCGCATAGACTTCAAACGGGGCAATCGGTGTATCTGTCGATGTGGTAAAGTGGCATACCACTGGGGTGGTTTTATCCCCATGGGAGCTAATTTGCGTACCCGATTCGACCGTTGTGGCCCCTTGCATCGTCATCTTAGGGGTAAATTGCATAATGGTCGTGGACGGATAATTACTCAGCATCAGCGGACACACTTGTCGCAATACTTGCTCAGAGACTTCTGGCAATGACTCATCAAGGCGCTTTTGCGTATATGCCGTCATATAGGCAACGCCTTCTAATAAGCGCTCAACATGCGGATCGCGGTCTTTGAGCGCATCAATGTTAAGCTGCCCCGCATGCTCTGGATATTGCTGAGCGAACTCCTTGCCAGCTTGTGTTAAGAGACGCATTTGCGCATCAAAATACTGTTGCATATCCATGTTTATTCGTCCTTGATCTGAGTATCTACATCGGCTTTGCCGCCTGATGCAAAACGGGTATTCAGTCGAATGATCTCACCGCTTTTTAGCTCTGCACGAATATCAAAGCGGATCACGCAATTATGTTCTTTAATCTCCACAGGGCGTACAACAATATTGGCAATACGTGGCTCGTATTTTTCTATGGTTTTTTTTACTTCGTTGGCCAACGTATGTTGTGAATAAGGCAGTCCTTCGTAAATATCTTCTACATCGGGTAAACCATAATCTTCTAAATGCCCCAACACACCGCGCCGTGCATTGAGCAACTGCGTTAGATGTTCACACACGCTCAATGAGCGCGTCGCTGTTTTATTGGGGTTATATGCTTGTTGTTGAGACTGCGCCAACAGATCAAATAAAGCCATATTGCGTCACCATGGAGTTGTTTAAAAAGAGGCAAAGCACTGCTTTGCCTCTGATGAGTGGTCTTAACGACCCTCAGTCCAAGAATCAGAAAACTCAATGTTTCCGTCTAGGTAAGTCCAGGTGATACGCTTATAACGCATGTTCACTGTTTCAAGATGCGGATAACGCTCTTTGTCCAGATCTTTTACGTTGTGCATGGTTGGCGTAATAGATGTGATCTTTACATCTTCAAGCGTGTGGCGGAAATACTCGCGCTCAGTACCAGTGTCATCAATACGGTACCACTTAAGCTCTAATTGCTTTAGTGTTTGACCATTTGAACACGCTTTGTACAAATACGGTGTAGATGCATCCACAGCTTTTGTGATGATGAAAGGTTCGTGCTTACGAGTCCCTGTTAGCTCTCCTGTGTCATTGTCCGTTGGGATACGGAGTTCATGGTCAAAGTGTAAAATTTCAATTGACCCTTCACGCTCAGCCACAGTGACTGAACCTTTTACTTCATTCCCTTGGTCATCCTTTAACCACAAATACGCTGGAATTGCCATTTCTATATTCTCCTTTTAATATAAGTTGTTTCCTGATAATTAATGGCATCGCTCTAACACCGCCTCGGCTGTGTTAGATCCCAAAAAAAGCGCCACGCTTCATGCCAATTTGGGAACATGTCCTGGGTTGGTTGCCGCCAACCCAGGGCAATCTTTCAATACTTTATAAATCCGTTTATTTCATTAGCGGCCTAACGCACACCAAGCTGTAATGGCTTATACAATCAACTTTATTCATGTCTTCGCTGTATCACTTACAAAAGCGCCATACTTGAGTACAGGCAAAGAAAATAAAATTAAAATCCAAATTATATTCCCCATAAATAACATTTCAGATGAGGTATAACCGCCCAAGTAAAACTCGTTTAATAAACAAAAAACATTAACAAACCACCACAATAAAACTATCAAAAGCCACACTTTTTGACTTAGAACGCGCACTTGTAAAATCAGAAAAATATTTGCAGCTAAGACTAAAAAGTCAGTTACCAAAAGAAAACTCTGCATAAATGAAGTACTCGCTTCATAAAAAGCCGAGCTTTGATTTTCGTATATTGAAAACAAGGTCACAGCCACTTGCACCACACAAATAATTTTCCAAATAAAATGATCTGCTTTTATATTCATCGATACACCAATTAGCGCAGCTAGCCATGCGCATCACCGCTTGCTATTTCTTCTTTTTATATGCAGTGTGTCCAAACTAATAAGGCATAACTCAACTCTGAATTTGTATACACAATCACTTTTACAGATGCCCCTTCTATACAAACTGAAAAGCATACTCTGAGCTGATTTCAAGCATCTCAGAGTAATATCCACCTCTTTTACAAATCACCACGTAATTCCATCACTAGCGTGGCCACGTCAAATGGCACTTTTAGTACATCCAGCTGTAAAAAGTGCTGCTGGACCTCTTCTGGCAGCTGTTTAAATTCTAATTCCCCTTGTACCTCCTCTTTTAAGGAGTCAGTGACAAAACTTCCAACGGTAAGTTTTTCATCATTACTGACAAGGGAGTTATAAAACTCAACCGCGCTTAAAAAACGAATATATTCGTCTTTCATGCAATGATTAAGTGCCACGTAATGCAAATAATTTACTGCATTTACAACTAATTCTGTTTCAAGCCCACCTACCTCTAGCTGTTTTGGCCTAACTCGTGGAGTATGTTCAAAACACGTTTCCATTGCCTTGGTATAGGAGATAGTTGTTTCCTGTAATTTATTTTTTGCAAAAAGCATCTCGGGTGTTACGGTTTCTGCTGACAAACTCAGCGAAAAAAACAACACTAATAAGTAATAAAGTTTATTCATTCCGGCACCCATTTATTAATACTTTCCAACATTCTCTTTATGTGCGAGTTAGCATTCTTATGATGCACTACATGAGAGTGTCGCTTTCTGTAAGCTGCTTTCCTTTGGTACAAGATCTAAAGCTTTAGCCTTATACACCTATCACTATTCTTCGTTATCCCTCTAACCTATTTAAGGTTTTCAAAAACTGTCCTCGTAATCACCGACCTATTTATATTTGAGCAACCATACTTTTATTTTTAAGGTGACTTGAGGAGAAGGCAGGTTTCCCCGCCTTAAATACGCTTCACTGAACTCATGTCTGGTTTTCATTTCTCACCAGGCATTTGCCCCACCAGAGCTAGGCGTACATCAATGCCTTCAACTTGGAAATGCGGCACCACATAAGTGCTGACTCGGTAATAGCCTGGGTTACCCGGGATCTCCGCAACATTGACCTCAGCATCTTTCAATGGGTGTGTCGCTATCAACGACTCATCAGGGTTGTTCATCTTAGTCACTAAGGCACCCAACCAATCATTGAGCTGCTGCTCAAGCTCATGTCTTGGCTTGCTCGAGCCGATGTTTTCGCGCTGCAATACTTTCATGTAATGGGCAATGCGCGACACCAAGTAGATGTATGGCAAACGTGAGTTAATGCGGGCGTTTGCAGAGGCTTCTGGCGTTTCATAAATTTGTGGCTTTTGCGCGCTGTTTGCCGAAAAGAAACACGCAAAGTCTGAGTTTTTATAGTAACTCAGAGGGATGAAGCCCTGATTCGCAAATTCCAGCTCCTTGGTTTCGGAGATCAGGACTTCTGTTGGGATCTTGGTTTCTTGACCACGGCCCGCTTCAAATGAATGCAGTGGTAAATTCTCTACGCGTCCACCTGATTGCGGCCCGCGAATGTTCACTGACCAGCCATTTTCGTGGAAGCTGCGGATCACATTGGCTGCAAAGGCAAATGTCGCATTACCCCACAAATAACGCTCATGATCTTCACTGGTCACTTCTTCTTGGTAATTAAAGTTACGAATTGGGTTTAAATCCCCATAGGGTAAGCGCAGTAAAAATCTCGGGAACGCAAGGCCGATGTAACGTGAGTCTTCAGACTCTCTGAAGTTTTTCCAGCGCTGGAACTCAGCACGTTCCATGTAAGAGCGTAAATCTTGGATCTTAGAGACTTCTTCCAGTGAATCTTTCAAGAAAAACTTCGAGCCAACACTGGCTAAAAATGGGCAATGTGCGGCCGCAGACACGCGCGAGATCTCTTGTAAAAGGGAGACATCCGGTGCCGAGCAGTCAAATTCAAAGTTAGACACCATGGTTGAAATTGGCTCGCCCCCCGGCGTGTCATATTCAGCCGTGTAGACCTGTTTGTATAACACAGACTGTGTGGTATCTGGGGACTCTTCAAAGTCATCACGCAAGGTTTCTTTGTCTACATCTAACAGCTCAACTTTAACGTTGGCGTTGTTAGGACAGCGATTAATCAAATAGCGTAAAGAGCGCCATGCCGATTCAACTTTTTGAAAGTTCTCATGGTGTAAAATCTCATCTAACTGCTCTGAAATAATGCGGTCAACTTTGGCAATGTAATCATCCAATAGCAGCTTATCGATGCGGGATACTTGCTGGCCATCTGAGCTTGCCATGTCTAAAAAGACGTTGATAGCCGCGGTTAAACGCTCATTGGTATTGGTTTCAGCCAAGTTGTTCGCATCTCTGAATGTATCTATGCTGATCTCACTGCCGACCGGATCAATATCCACTAAGTCACAAATGGCCTCATACGTAGAAACCGCTTCGATTTCTTCTGCGCGTGCAGCCACATTTAGGTTTTCTTGCATATTCATAGGGTGTCCTTACTCCTGCGGTTGCTTAGGCTGCTTGTCTTGTTCAGAGGCAAGCGGTGCCAGCTCATCCAATTTCGCCTTGAGTTCATCGAGTTCAGGTTTGCTCTGTAAGATGCGCTCTAACTCTTTTCTCAATGATGAGTTATCCAATAGGTTTGATTTCAAATCCCGTAACAAGTTACGCATCGACATCATTTTGTTGAGCTCAGGTACCTGTGCGGCAACCTGCTCTGGGTCAAAAGATTTAAACTCGTCAAACTTTAAGTTCACGCTGATATCGCCATCGCCTGCAATGCGGTTGCGCACCTGAAATTGCGCCTTGGGCGAGATATCTTTGAGTACTTGTTCGAGGTTATTTTTGTCGATCGAAATACGTTCACGTTCAGCTAAGTCTGCGTCGTTTTGACCATTTGAATAGTCACCAACGACCAGCACTTTCATTGGCAGCTCACTTTTTTGTGTGGCGCCATCCGTGTCCAGCTCTAGCGCGATATTGATCCGCGCTCTGGGTATTTCTTTTTGAAATGTATCTGTCATGCTCTTCCCTATTGTTACTCTTTACGCTTTCCATAAAGAAAGGTCATCGTGTATCGATTTACACCCAGTCGATCGCTGAGCTCACTTTGGTTACCAATAGCTGCGATTCAATGGCAGCCACTTGTAAATCAAATTCATCTCCTTGCGTTTGAGACATCTCCTCAAAGCATTGCTTGGCGTAGCGCCAAACGTCCATTGCAAAATCCTCTTGCCACAAATCAAGGCGATGGGTTTGAATATCTGACAGCAATTGCTGAAAAATCGGCACTGCCAAGCTGGCTCGTTCGGCTCTCAGTAGCAGTCGCCCTTGATGAAGGCGTGCACAAGCTTTATCAAAGGCCGTGCTCATCGGCTGGGTATCTATCAGCTGCAATGCTTTTTTTAGTTCGTTATTATCTACCAGCTTTTGTGCTTCACTCATCGCCGCCTGCCACTGCTGCTGGCCAGCGTCTTGGCTTTGTCCGCCTTGAAACAGCGCGTGTTCTTGAATGCGCTCACGATTTGCCGCACTGCAAAAATCACTGCCGTCTTCATATTTAAGTTGCAACAATTTAGGAAATTGCTGCGCAATTGCCGCTAATTGCAGCTCCAACCAGCCTTTTAAAATGGACTTTGATAGCCCTGCCAACGCATCCAAGATGAACTTTTGTAAGTCCAAATTAAAATGCATGGCACCTTCCATAAACAGCGCCTCCGCTTTTGCCAGCGCTTCGGTATATTCTTCGTTTGCCAGCGCGTTTTTTATTGGTGCAAAAGCGGTTTCTCGCGGTGCGGGCAAGCGTGTTTTTAAATTATCGTCATGAGGCGGTAAGGCCAATGCGCCCCAGCGCACTGCGCGGGCTAGGTGCATAGCTCTTGGCCAGTTTTGCTGCGCTCTGTCATGCTTTAACAAGGTGCGAACCTGCGCCATATAATCGCTGTCTGAGTCTATTGCTTGCGTTGTCACCTTAGGCGGTACAACAATAGGCTCTGCCGCCTTGGCAGCTACCGCCGCAGGCTCAGGTTCAGCGACAGGCGTTGGCTGCGCTTGCGTAACTGGTTTTGGTTCAGGCTTAGGTTCTGGCTTTGGCATCGGCTGACTGATCCTGCCTTTTTCACACCACGCCCCTAAATCAGCCAAAGGACCAGCTTGGTCATCTAAAAATGGCACAACCTCTTTGGCATAAGTTTGCAATATTTCATCGAGTGTTTGCCAATGCTCAGGGGTCGTGCCGCCAATGTTATCCGCCACACTGAGCAAACGCTGCTGTTGCTGTAAGAACCACGTATGTACTGATGCCCGCGCTCGCGGCTTTTCAGGGTACAGGGCATTATCAAACTGCTTTACCAAGTCATTGAACAGCCTCAAGCTGGGCAATAAACCATTGATCCCGAACTCTTGTGTGGCTGCTAAACACAAATAAGATGCCACCCGTAAATCTTTGGTTTTTTCAGCCAGTAACTTACTAGAGATGATAAATATCTCTTTAAAATCAACTTCTGACGCGCCTGATGACGAGGCTTTCACACATTTAAAGTCATCGTCATAGCGCACATCTTCACCGCACTTATCTGGCTCAAATCCGCTCAGAAGTGCGCTGCTCCATGCTTGCCAAGACGGATAACCATGTGGTTGTGTCATTACACTTTGCTCCAGCTACGCAAGGTATCAAATACACTCATATTGGTGGCTTTTGCCAGCTCTAATGCTTTGCTTGATACCGGCTGATTGTCATTGAGCTTGGTAAAATCCATCACCGTTGAGCCTGTTGCTAAATCAAGCCAAACCGATGCAAAAAAAGAGGCGGGCACAGGTCGGCAATACACCACCAAAGACGCTGAGCAGCTGAGCTGTCCAAAGTTATAAAAGCACCATGGCTGCCAATGATTATCTGCCACTGTATTGGTGATCAAATGCAGCCAAAATGCGGCGACCAGCTTGCTGTCATCACCTAATTGTGGCATCGGTAACTTGATCCCAAATTGGCTGCGTTTGCAGCCCTGCGCCGATAAGCCTTTAAGTGCATGCATCAACTGCTCAATGAGTGCACCGCGCTGCTCAACAGTCGATAAGCCCAGTGCAAACCAGATGCGCTCAATGGGTTGCTTTCTTAGCGCTTCCATCGAGGTATTAAAGTCCAATTCCTGATCGCACATCTCACCTAAAGGCTGTAACTCATGTGCTGTTTTTTGCATCATCTCTAAAGAGCTCGCACTTTTGATCAGCTCATGATTTAAAATTAAAGAGCGAATAATGTTAAAACGTTCATACAATAAAAACGCCGGATGCGTTTTAAAGTCCGCATTACTACACAAAATAAATGAGCTAAATGGGTACTGCCTGCCGCTTTTGTCTTGGCTTGGCTGCAATACTCCCATCATGCTGTTGTCAGCCTCACCACCGGCAATAAAAAACAGCGTTGTCAATTGGTCGTCAAAATGGCTGTCGCCTTGCAACGCACTGCGGCACACATGGGCGTAACCCTCTTGCAGCCAGTGATCCATATTGATGGCTTCACGCGAGTCTACGTGGTACTTCACAAAATCGGCTTGTATCGGGCTTTTACCCATAAAGCCAAAAGGCAAGCTCACGGGTACCTTGTTAGGTTTTTTATTGGAAAAAAAGCTGAACATACTCATCCTTTACTGCACCTGCTTTGCTGCTTGACTGGCCAGTTGCACACGGCCTGTGAACAAGGCTTCTGGCAAGGCAAAAGACGACATAAAGTACTTGCTGAAGATACCGCTATTGCGACTAGATTTAAGCGCTACCTGTACCTGAATATGTTCAGGCGCTTCGCTGCTTTCTTCTTCAGGCAATAGTAACTCCCACGTCGCCATATACTCTGTGCCTTTAACCCATTTAACACGCGCTTCGTTGAGTATTTTCAATAGCGCCCATGGGCCGTCTTTTTGGATCTCGATCCGATTACCTTTGCGATCCATGCCATAGATGGTGGCCTTTTCTGCCCCTGTTCTTGCGGGCCAAGTAAATCTGCGCCACTCTTCAGGTTCGTTGCGATAGCGATAACTTTGGTCGCTGTAACCTATGTAGGTTTCACGCACACCACGCTGCGCAACAGGCATCATTTGGAAACTGATCCCCACTTCAGAGCCCTCTCTTGGGAACAATGAACGCGTTACTTTGCGCGCCTTGGTCAATTTATCCAATACGGGCTTGTCAAAACCAAGACCGATGCCATTCCAAGTTTTTTCTACCCACACACCGCGTTTAAGCTTTAAAAACGGTGCCAAGTTTGCATCCATAAATTCCCAAAAAATACCGGAGTCGCGATTAAGTAGCTCAGAGATGTCCTCAACTGCGGCATCTGGCCCAGTTAAGTTAAACGGGTATTTACCTTTAAGGTTGTCCTTGTAGCTGATATACACATTGTTGTACCAACGGTCGTTCAGCTGACTTCTTGCTTCGTTCATTACGGTTTGCACACTGGCTAATAGCGGCGCTTTTAATAGTCGCTCCAGCACTTGCTTACTGTCTGGGTCAAGCGCTCTCACTTGGCTTTCTACCACCACCCACGCACTTTGCAATGCGTTCTCTTTGTCTTCACCCGTTAATAGCGAGCGTGAAAATTCCATCGCCATGAAGTCATCATCATTACTGGCTGCGATGTCTTTGATATCCGAGTGGAATGCACTTAATGCACCTAAATATTGCTGCAGATAATCTGAGATCTGTGTTTCCTCAGAGACCGAGGTATAGCGTCTTAAATCCGCAAAACGCTGTGCCAATTCAGGTACTTTTTTGCTGCTTAAGCTTTCAAGCCCTTTGCTGTTGCCAAGCAAGGTATCTGACTTCACTTTATCAATGATTTTCTCACTCACCCCACTGAGCTTTTCAGGCTCTTGTAGCGGCGCATTACTCAAGTTAATGTTGGCGTCTATGGCCTTCATTAAATCCACCAGAGGCCCTTGCGTAGAAGACAATTGCCCTAATGTTAGGCTGGCTGCGTTGCTGGTATTAAATGGTCTTACTTCAACTGCATTAATAAAATCAAACCACGCCGTGGCGTACTCTTTAAAATATAAAGCCCGAATAGCGCTGGCCAGTTCATTGGCTTTGGCTTCATCAATGGCGCCTTCAGCACCTGCTTGCTCAGTCCCCATCACCCAATCGCCAGAAAAAGCAATGTTTGCGCGACGCTTTATCTCGCTGTATACCTCTGATTGCCATGCCTTTTGAGTAAAGACATACGGCACAGTCAACTCACTTTTCAAAAAGGTTTTATTATTTTGGCTCATCATTTGATCGAGCGTCAGCTCAGGGTTGGAAACGGAGACTTTGTCCTTGATCTGCCCATAGATCACTTCAGGCTGCGGATCTGTGGTTAAGTTGGCTCTGGCCTGTGCAATGAGGTGTTCCTGTGAAGACCATACATCCAGCCCTGGCGCTTCAGTGTCTTGGCGTAATTGCGCGATGTAAAAATGAACCAAAGCACGCATCTTCTCTGTGGTTTGCGCCGTTTCATCCGCCTCGATATCCAACTCTAAGCGCTGTGCCACCATGCTCAAAATCGCATTGCTCACAAACGCATGATCTAAACGCGCAAACTCATCACTCATCATCAGCTGAAACTTCATCAAGTTGTAATAGCTGTCTCGCAGTTGCGGTTCGACACGTTTGATCACTTGTTGTTCAGCAATTTGTAAGTCTTGCCACTGGGTATGTGAACTGGCCAAAGCTGTTGCAATTTGCTGTGCTGCAGGTCCACCAATTAATGATTGCACGCGCTGCTGCAAGATATGTTTTATCGGTGCCTTGGTGGTGTCAGCTGAATACACCCCCAATAGAAAGTACCAAGGTAACGTCTGCTCATACGCCTCGAGTGTTTGGTAGTGCTCAAACAACGCCAACACGGCATTAAACTGCTCAACCTCAGATTGGTGTTCCACGCTGGTGGCAATCACGTGCTTACTCAACAGCTCACCGGTATCAAGCAATTGCGTGTTATGGGTATAAGAGTTAAACAACAACCCAGACATCAAGCCAATCGCTGTGATGCTGGTGCAGATTGCCAAGCCTTTGACCCATTTTTGTATCTTGCGCTTTTTTCGGTTGCCTTTAGTGAGGTCTTGCAATTTAAACATCACGTCATTGAAGACTTTATTGACAAAAAATGCGCTGGTTAAACTTTGCTGACGGTACTCAAATAACACGGAGCGGAAGGTCGCCAGTTTGGTTTTAGAGCTGCGCTCAATGGGCACCCCTTCTTGCGTGCCTGAGGTAAAATAGACGCCCGCAAACCAAGGGATCTCTTGGAATGGATTTTCTTTAAATAAGATCTCAACAAACTCGCTGACCTTATCAGATGCCGCTTTAAACTGATTTGGAAAGTCGTAAATAAGCTGTTTACGTTGAGTATCGCGCTCGCGCGTCATCTTGACTAATCGCTGCTGACACAGTCGCTGATACATGCTTTCCATTTCAGCATTAAAGGTGTCGCACGCTTCATCGCTGGTTGGCGTTTGATTTTTGTCCAGCAAGTAAGCGCCCCACGGCTGCAAGCGCTCTTGCTCTGATAACTCGTTAAAAAACGGCTCAAACCCGCTAACTAAATCGGTTTTAGTAAACACGATATAAATCGGAAAAATAATTCCAAGTTGATTGATAAGTTCATCAATACGAGTGCGAATTTGCTTCACATGGTCTCGTACTTGTTCAGTATCAGAGGTTAAAATATCCGCGATGCTGATGGCGACCATCACACCATTGATGGGTAACTTAGGACGGTTTTTCTTAAGCAATTTTAAAAACGACAACCACTGCTCTTTGTCGCTCTCTTCAGTGGTATAACGGCCTGCCGTATCAATTAAAATCGCTTGATCTGAAAACCACCAATCACAATTGCGCGTACCGCCAAAGCCCTGAATGTGCATTTGATTCGATTTAGAATAGGGGAAATGCAGTCCAGAATTAGCAAACAAAGTGCTTTTACCGGTCGCAGACGGGCCGATGATCATATACCAAGGCAGCGCGTATAACGCCGTATTACCACGATATCCAGCGCCGAGGTGAGACGCCTTTAATGCAGCCAGAGCGTCTTGCATCTTTTCTTTAATTTCTGCCACTTCCGCCTCAGAACTGGCATTGTGATTAGCCAGTTCTGACGCCAACTTATCACCAGAGCGCTTTGCCCAAAGCCAACGCACAAACAGCACCAGCATGAAGACGACAAAAATGCCACCCATCAGCCAAAGTCGCTGATCAACACCCCCTAAGCCAATGAAGCGACCGCCGAACCAAGCCAAGCTTAGTAGGGCAAAAAGTCCTATCCATTTGGCTGTTGCTCGTGAAGAAAAGAAATTAAGTAAGAGGTGAATTAAACCACTTTTATTAACTGAACCCGCCATAGCACTACCTAATATTCCCTGTTTTTTCTAACTGCGTTAATACAGCAACCTGCTGCTCAAGCTCAATAAACTGCTCGTCTGCTTTGCTTTGCAAATATTGGTGAAAGCCCAAATACATCAACAGCAACACCGCCACGGTGATACTGAAGATCACCCAGTAAGGAAGCCTTCTGCCCAATTGCGTCACAACATGCTCAGCAGGCATGCAGGTGTCTGATAAATTCAGCGGTACTTTGCCTGATAACTCTTCCAACTGGGCGCGCACATCCAACATCAGGGCTTTAAGCTGCTCTACACCCTTAATTTTATAAACCCCTTCAAAACCCAGCTGCATACAGACGAAATACACTTCGATAACCGCACGTTTGCTGGCACCGGCTTGACGGATGTGAGTCAGCTTTTCAAAAAATGCTTCCCCAGCTCTTGAATTACCAAACAGCTCAAGCTGCAGAGGACGAGCCATCCAAGCCATTCTTGATTCCATTTCAGAGGCCATAATTTGCTCATCAAGATAGGCTGTGAGTGCAAATTTGGCTTCTTGCATGTCACTTGCGGTGATCCCATTGGCGTAACAATCGCGCTCAAATTCATCAAAGGCATTCAGCGCTTGCTCACGCAATGCCTCGATGTCTGTTGACTGGCAACCCCCTTGCCTGACCGAATGCACTATGTCTAGCACGGGCGAAATACAGGCCAATAATTCAGTGTGTGTTGATGTCCTTGTCATAACCGTCATTCACTCCTATTTGGTCACGCTCACCAATTCAATTTGTACGCTTTGCAAGCTATATGGCACAAAGATACGCAATGAAAGCTCTTGTTTTATTTGCGCCCATGCCGCACTAGAGGCATTGATCTTGAAGTATTCATAGCCGCCTTTGAGTGACACCTTGCTGGGAGGTCTTTGGCAGTGGGTCAGCTCAGCGCCGCCCAGAGCTGATGCGATCAGTATTTCAATTTGTGACGATGCCGCCACTTTCACTTGGTCGGCAAACAGCTCTATCCACTGTGTTGATTCGTGTTCAAAAAATGCCGCTAAATAGAACTCATTATTTCTAAACTGATCGGCTTCAAAGCCAGTGACTTCAAACATCGAGTCAGAGAGCTTTTCAAGTGGTAAATTAGCGGAGCGCTTAGTACTAATACTGCCGATAAGCTGTTGTATTTGAGATTCAAAATAGCCAAAAATTTGTCCCAAATTGTCATGCTGATAAGGCGGTATATCTATCTGTTGTTCTGCTTCAAAATGCGCTAACTGAGTCAGTAATGTACTCATGGCAATGTACATGTCTTCTGGATGGGTATACTGGGACAACAGTAAGTGGTTCAGATAAGGCATATTTGCAGACATGGCTTGTAGCAGCATAAATTGCTTTAAATCGCTGGGACCAAAATCTTCAACGACGCCCATCTGTGCACGACTTGATTGCAGCGCTTGATACTTGGCGTTTAAAACATTACCTGCACTATTTAGCCGAGAAAATGTCGGTGCATGAACACGCACGTTAAGTAGTGAGGGCACAAAATGTGTATCAAATGCAAACTCGCCTTGCTCATTGGTTATCACCTTTGCACACTGCAACTGTTCAATAAAGCTTTGGCTGGATGAGCTTTCAATTAACATTAGTTTGGGCTTGGCCACCATGACCTCTTTGCCTCGTGCAGGGTCATGCTCATCTTGTAGTTCGACAAATTCACATTGGTAGGCACTGAGTTGGCCATTTTGCGGATAACCTTTTATGTCACTCACTGCGTGATTGGTTGCCAGTGCTAAACTCAGCGTCACAGATTGCTGACCGTCATCGAGCTCATAAGTGAGCGCATCTGAGTCAGTAAACGACATTTCGATTAATCGACCACTTTTGAAAATAACGCTGACAGCCAATAGTTTAACCACGCCTTTTGCAATAGCGCTTTCATCAAACTGCAGGCGATAAAATCCATAAGGCACTTTTTGCGATAAACGACTACGCGCAGCCATTTCACTTTGCAAGTGCTTATCCAAGTGCTGAAAGTGCTGCTGACTCAACATCACACCTTCAGCCCACACTGGCTTAAAAGACAGGTTATCGAATATCATGAGCTAGTCTTCCGCACCCGGTACATGCAATGCATTGCTTTGGACTTCGATATCAAGCGACGTTGATAATGGTACTGGCCAATCGTTTAGGTCGTAGTAGGTGCGCCATTTACCATCGGTGCGCTCACGAAATAGCGCAACAAAGCCAACATACTTAGCAGAGTCAGCTCGCTCGAAATTGATTTTTAGGCGTTCAGAAGGGTTAATGGTGCGCTCTTCAACCGTGATCAGAGAGCTGGCCAAAATAGACCTATCTTCTTTCCAAAGTTGTTCAAACGTCGCGTTTCTAAAGGCTTGCACATCAGTAAGCTGATATACCTTTAACACCACAGGCAATGGCTCATCAAACTTATTTAAGTTTATGTTATCGGTCGCCTGAACATCTAATTTAACCTGAGTTGTCATACATGCAGACAAACTTAGCAGCGCCACAAAACAGACCATCAACCTCGCCATGATTTTATTCCTTGTAGTGAATTACGTAAGTTTTATTGTTTTGGTACAGGTGTTCACAACTGTGAATGATGTCCATTGAAGCCCTGCGGCATAAATGGCCTTAAATAAGCGGGTTGCAATTCGTCTTGCTTATAAACCGCAACTAAACACCTAGCTTAAACTTCAACATCAAAGCTTGATTAAAATCAAAAAGCAGTAATAAAGAACCATTTATTGTTAATATATTGATTCATTAATTACCCACACCTGTACCCTTGCCAAAAATCGACACAGACAATACATAAAATAAATCTCCAGATCAAACCATTTAATCAAAAATAAAATATTTGATTAACAAAAATACGTACTTTATGATCAAAAGAAAACTTAAATCATGAGCTTAACTCATATTAAAGCGTTAAAAACACGGTTTAAAAACAAACTTAAATTACAAAAAAGTTACATTTAAGTGAAGCATAAATAAAAAACTTCAACGATTAAGGATAGAAAAATGGCACAAACAAGGATGCAGATATATGGACTGAGTCATCAAGCTTTTGTTACAAACTTTGAATTAACCTCATGTATTAGTGAGTTTTTTTTATTAAACGCCAAAATAGAGTCTAAACTCAAAATTGATAATGATTTAGTATTAGGAAATACTGTTACTTTTGAAACAATGCATAAGGATGGTAAGAGTACATTTTTCACTGCAACCTTGAGCGATTTTTCAGCTCAGCATGTGCACTCACAGCTTTACCAATATCAGCTTACGCTCAAACCTAAGCTCTCAAGGTTGGTCGACTCTCACCACAGCCGCATTTTTGTAAACTCCGATGTACGCTCTGTTATCCAACAGCTACTGATTCAAGCGGGCTATCAAGCCGATCAAATTGATTGGCGGCTGTCACATCCTCTCCCTTTTGAAAAAATCAGAGTGCAACCCCTTGAGCAAGACCACCAGTTTTTACTTCGAACCTTGCAGCAATATGGGCTGTTTTACTGGTTTGAGTGCACTGGCTTAAACGAGAAAGTGGTGATCAGTGACAGTAACCTCAACTCGCCTTATGTCAGCCGAACTCAGTTAAGGCTGCGCAGCAGCGATGGTATAGAGCGCAATAACACCAGCCAGCATGTCGGCTTTTTTGAATTTAATCGAGAAGTTGCATGGCATTTAGAGGGCAGTCAAGTTCACCAATCCACCAGCCCACCAAGCACAGGAACGAGTGTCACAAAAAATTACTTTGAGCCCAATTTAAATGCACAAAGCACTGTCCAGTTAAGCACAGATTTTGAACTCTCCGCACGCGCTAAAAATGATGTGCTGCGCCTCACAGGTAATGTGCCTGACGCCTTACCTGGGTATTCATTCTCACTCGTATGCAATGCCATTGGCCAAGTCAGTGGAGATTACTTGTGCATTGAAGCAAAGCACATATTCAGTGCAGGTAGCAGCGAAGAGCCAGATAGTGCCCGCCATCATTGCACGATTACCTGTATTCCTCGTAGCAACCCATTCAAGCTCCCCATCCAACCAAATTTACCAAAACCTATGGTATTTCGCGCGCATGTGGTCACCGAGCAAGCAGGCAATGACCCGACTCAAGTGGCCCTAGATAGCAACGGGCACTATAACTATAAACCCCAATATGCAGAAGATATCTCGGTTGTGCCGCGCGCAATTAAGGCACTCACACGCTATGCCTGCAGTGGCCAAGCTCAAGCCACAGGCTGGCATTTTCCACTCTTGCCGAGCAGCCAAGTACTCATAGGTTGCATCAATAACGACCCGGACAATACATTTATTATGGGATTTGCCCCCGACCAGCAGCAAACCAGTTTGGTCACCAGTCAAAATGCCGAACACAATATCATGCAAACGCGCACCGATAACCAACTGCTTTTTGATGACAATGAGCGCACACCAAAGGTGCTGCTCAAAACCCTCAACGGCGAGCAGCATATCGAGCTAAACAGCGACCGCAGCGCACCTTTTATCCAAATAGCGGCTCAACAAGGCGCAATGACGCTGATCAGTGCCGATGACTTCACCATCCAAAGTAGTCACCGCATCAAAATGCAAGCAAGCGCAAGTGCGCAGCTCAAATCAAAAAAAGCCGTCGCTATGCGCACAGATAGAAGTACCATTGAAACGCACAGCAATAGCACTCAAAATCTTACCGGTAGTAAAATAGAAGCCAGCGCGAATACCCATAGCAGCATCAAATCAGGGAAACATATAAATTGCGTCATTGGGCAAGACTGTAACCTTGAGAGTGTCGGTGGCATTGTGCTCTGTGCGCCTAATGGTAGCCAGGTGATCCACGGGGACGATGGTATCACCATACGCGGCCTGGGTATGGGTACACTCGGTCTGTATAGCCAAGGCGCTTCTATCACCCTAGATACCAGCGGTAATATCGATATTATCGCGTCAAAACTACTGACGTTAAAAGGTAAGGCCGCAACCATACTAGATGGACCGGTAGAGTATGACTTTGAATCACCGCAAAGCCCTTCTGAGTCTGAAGAACCCAGTATTTCTGATGTCGAAGATAACAGCCGCGTCAGTATTCGCGATATATAGACCTGTGCGGTACAGGGTGCCGCCATTATATTTCAGTTTGAAAAGCTGCCATATCCACCAAAAAAGAAATGGCTTGAGCTTGCGTCATTTGCTCCGGATCGAACTCTGTTTGGCCATTTTTTCGCAGTAACTCATAAAAAGACTCAGATCCCCCCGCATAGCCCATTTGCCACTTTGCAAATGTGTGTTCAGACACTTCGTCATAGCTTATAATGGTGGCTTCTTCATGTCTCGGGTCATCCGCAATATCTAAGTAGAGCTCATTTACCGTTTCTCTGTCTCCCTCGAGTGCTTGTAAAAAAAACTGGTTTTCAAAGCACAACATGCCACACACCTCTAATTCGTCGTTATTCGAGCGCGCGGTTTGTAAAATATTACGTAAATCCGACAAACTCATACTACGCGATGCCTGACTGTAATAGACCAATCTCACTAGCTTCATATCCATACACTCCTAGTCTTCTTCATTGCACATGCCATTACACAGAAAGTGTAATCATTGGCTATAGTTATCAAAATTACAAGGCAAGAACCGCAACGATTATGGAAAGACAACAGCAGAGCGTTTTACACGTTGGGCCGAATTCTGACGCCCTTGATGCGCTATTAACGCAACGTAATTATCAACTCGAAGTCACCGATAATCTCAGAGCATGTAAAAAACTCATCCGCAAAAAAAAGCCTGGGTTAATTATTTTTTATGTTGAAGACACGGATTCGGAAGCACTTGCCGAGCAGGTATTAGAGTATGTGCGCATTGGCTGCCAAGATAAAGACTTAATCTTCATCGTTTCACACCCACCAACACGCATGCCTGATGCGCTGAGTTGGATTGAGAAGTATGATATTTCAAGCTTTATTAGCTTGGCACCAGATAAAAGTGAATTTAACTTAAGTGTGATTGAGCGTAACCTCAAAGCGTGGCAACGTTTAGAGCAGATCAATGCCCAACACAAAGCTGAGAGCGATCTGTTGATGAGTGTGGCGCACTTACATCGTAATAATAACGATATCAACGAGGTTATGCTGACCTTTATGCGTTCATTGGCCAACATAGCCTGTGCCACCACCCATTGCAGAATAAAAATCAGCAATCAAAACGAAGGCACATTAAGTCATGTTTGGCCTGAACAACCAACGCTTGAACAGGTGTTGTCCGGTGTTTTCGCGCTACCAGCCTTACCCGCTTATTTAGCGCGCTCTTTAACTGAGAAAAAGCCCCAAATAGATTTACTGCCAAGCGACGATGCTTTTCAACCACTCAATCAATTACTCGATGCAAAACTTAGCAGCTATTTAATATTTCCCATTGTTGTCTACGATAAAGTACTTGAAATGATGGTGTTTTTTATAGATGAACACGCCATGGAGTCCGTTTCAATGCGACAGATAGATGTCGTTAGCAAAGCAGCCGAGCAGCTTACTATTTTACTTGAGCGCAAAGAATCTGAAAGACGCCTTAAAAAACAGTGTAACCGCTTAAAAGAAGCGCTACTTGAGCTAAAAGAAACCCAAAACCAACTCGCACACAGCGAGAAAATGGCCACCGTTGGTCAATTTGCCGCAGGTATAGCCCATGAGATAAATAACCCTTTGTCATCTGTATTGAGTAATTTTGGCTCAATGGACAATTATCTAGATAGTATCCTTAATTTACAGAACCTACATGACCAATTTTTAACTGCTGTAGAAGGCGGTAATCAAAATGTGGGGGCAAAACTAAAAAGCCAGATCTCAGACTATAGAGGTCAGTCTGACATCGACTTCATTTATGATGATATTCGCGAAATAGTCGCTCAATCCCAAATGGGGTTAAGTCGTGTCAGCGACATTATCAAAGATTTACAGTCATTCACTGTCGTACAAAATCAACACCACAGTAAGCTAGACATACAAGCTATATTCAATCAAAGTCTGTCATTACTACAGGGCCACAACAAGTCCAATATTCAGGTCTCGCTCAACTTATCTCACACCTGTCAACCTGTCTCCAACTCTGGATTTGTTCAACAGATCTTAACCAACTTATTGAAAAATGCGTTTCAGGCAATAGAGCAAAACCAGCATGAATCTCCCTATGTGGAAGTCACCACTCAAGAAGCCGATGACATGCTACTTATCAAGGTAAAAGACAATGGGCCAGGCGTGCCACCCGATATCCAAGATAAAGTGTTCGACCCGTTCTTTACCACCAAAGCAGTTGGGCAAGGCAGTGGGCTTGGTTTATCTGTCAGTTATAACCTCAGTAAGCGTTTAGGTGGTCAATTAACCTTGACCTCTGATGGGCACACACCTACTCAGTTTACTCTGGCGCTACCAATAGACTAAACAGCGCCATTTTGGCGCTTGCCTGTTGTAAAATCGGGTATGGTTGCCCTATATGGCAACAATTTAGTGCGCTTTTGTCGACACGGTATAAGGTAAAGATACGCTGACGACAACGCCACTGGTGGCACAATTACGAAACGCTAATTTGCCTTGGTGCGCATCAATTATTTCTCTACATAATGCCAACCCTAGCCCCGTCCCTGCATGTTTTGTGGAGTAAAAAGGCAGTAACGCATTCTCAAGCACCTCAGGCGCCATGCCAGCGCCGAAATCTCGCACTTCAATGGTTAAGTTTTGCAGCTCATGATCTGCAAAGCTGACCTGCACCGCTGGTGCATCAAGCTGCTCACTTTGCGCTTCATGGGCATTTTTCAAAATATTGATAAGCACCTGCTCTAACTGATGCTCATCTGCATAAATCGAGGTTTTAGGTAACGCTGTAGTCAGCTCAAATGGATATAGCGCATTTAGCTGTTCCACTAAAACAGGCCAGTTAATACATTGTTTATTTGGCATTTTTAACTTTGATAACTCGCCATACCCTTTTATGAACTCATTAAGGTGCGCGATGCGACGGGAAATAGAACTAAACACTCTATCTAATCTTGGCTCAGATAAGTTTTGTGCCAATAATTGCCCTGAGTGGCACATGGAACTGATCGGTGCAATAGAGTTGTTCAATTCGTGGCTGAGTACTCGGATCACTTTTTTCCATGTTTGCACTTCTTGACGCCCAAGCTCATGGGTGATGCTTTTTAGCAGGTAAAGCGTATGGCTTGCCTGATGAATACGCACAATGGACTTAGCCAAGTGCCAAGCTTGCTCATCACCGTTTTGATCGTTAAGGGTAAAAATACTCTCTCCGCTATTTTGCAAGGCGTGCGCAAAGTCATCATCTAGTGTTTCACTGATGTCATGCCAACTGTGGCCTAACAAAGAACCCCCTTCTTTAAACATGAGTTCGGCGGCGCGATTGGCAAAAATAATTTTATGTTCAGGGCTGACCAGAAACGTGATCACAGGAGAGGTGTTGAGCACTTTATCAAGTAACATCTCACGTTGATAAAGATGCTGGCGTTCCTTTCTTAGTTTTTCAGTACATTGATTGAATAAATTAAACACGCGGTCATAAGTTGGATCATTTTTGGGCGCGATACTAACCGAAAAGTCACCATCGATCAGGCTCAAAAACCCCTGTTCTATACTGCGCTGAATATTGGCCTGAGTTTGGTTGTAAGCACGGTACAAATACCCGGTAACAGTAAACAGTACCATACCTAAAATCAGAAATATCCAAGGATATGACGGCCCATAGAGTGCTGCGGCTATGGTAAATGTCAGCTGGCCAATAAAAAGCAAAGCAATCACTTTACTCATCATGCTTTTCCAATTTGAACTTTTCAATACGACGATACAGAGTTTGACGGCTGAGGCCTAACTCTTGTGCCGCGTGCGCAATCGTCCAGTTATGCTTCTCGAGTACCTGCTGCATGTGCTCTTTTTCGCTCAATGCAGTTGTCTGCTCATGTCCTTGAAACGCACTGACATCCACTTGATTTCCATCCGCAAAAATCAACGCACGTCGACAGCTATTTTCCAGCTCTCGAACGTTACCTGGCCATGTTTGCTGCATTAAAAAGTGCTCAGCTTCTTTGGTAAGCATATGCTCCACACCAATAAAATGTTGAGCCAATGGTATAATATCTGCTTTGCGTTTATTGAGCGGTAAAATTTGCAGCTCCATTCCATTGAGGCGATAGAATAAATCTTCTCTAAACGCACCGCTTTTAATGTCGAGTATTAAGTTGGCGTTGGTAGCACTAATGACGCGCACATCTACCTTTTGCGTCACATTGGAGCCCAATCGCTCAAATTCGCCGGTCTGCAGCACGCGTAATAGTTTCATTTGGCCTGCAAGTGGTAAGTTGCCAATTTCATCTAAAAATAATGTGCCGCCATCCGCAGCCTCGAAACGCCCTGCCCTTGCTTGGTTTGCGCCAGTAAACGCGCCCTTTTCGGCACCAAATAATTCAGCTTCCATAAGATCCTGAGGGATAGCGCCCATATTCACTTTAATAAATGGCGTATTCGCACGCTGCGATTTATGGTGGACAAAGTCAGCCAATTTTTCTTTACCTGAACCATTAGGTCCAGTGATCAACACGTTGATGTCCGCCGCGGCCACTTTAGTCGAGGTAAAGATAAGCTCACTCATTTCTCTACTTTGATAAATCAATTTACACTCAGGGGTAGACGCAGCTTGCACTGATATATTTTCTTCGATTGCTTCTAGTAGCTTCTTATCATCCCAAGGCTTGGGGAGATAATCTGCTGCACCTGATTTGACTAACGTAATGGCAGTTTCTAATTGGCTCCAAGCGGTGATGATAATGATGGGTAAAGTGGGGTTTAGCTCTTTTAATGTGCCAAATAACTGCTTTCCTTCATCCCCTGATGTGGTCCCTTCACTGAAGTTCATATCTTGAATGACCAAATCCACTTTTTGTCGAGAGACGGTCAAAATGGCATCTTTAACGTTAGTGGCCGTCAATACAGTATAATTGTGAATGCTCAGCAATAAATCTAACGCATCTAAAATATCAGGGTTGTCATCGACAACAAGAATTGTGTTCATAACCATTTAAATACCATGTAGTGACCGTTTTACTGGCCACTACATGTCTTTCCTTAATTTTTATAACGTGCGGGTTGCAACCACTGGCGCTATTTTTGTTGTTTTCCATGCAGGCAACCAGGTTGCCGCAGTACCAGATATAAACACGATGATAACACAAGACAAATAACTGATAACATCTGGTTTTGGTATCACAATGACTTCTGCCAATAACATATTCACTGCAATCACACTCGCAACCCCAAGTAGTGCAGCAATGCCACTGACCAGCCAATTTTCGCTCAACACATAGACTAATACATCTTTTTTCCGTGCGCCCAATGCGCGTCTAATACCAATTAAACGCTTTTGCTTAGACACGTGAAAGTGTGCATGAGCAAAGCAACTTATCATGGTCACCAACAACATCATCCCGGTCAGCAAACTAAATAAGGTTGCTAAACTGCTCGACTCTTTAAAATAGTCACTGTGATGTGCTTCCATGGTCAGGATCTCTCGGATCTCTCGTTCAGGATGTACTTGCTTAATTGCCTCAGTGATCGCCGTTTTAGTCTTTTGTATATCACCTGAGGTGACTTTCACCATATATATTAAGCGTGATTGCGCACGCGCCATATTTCTAAACGTAAAGATGCCATAATGTGGACGTAGACTCGATGGCCTAATTGCAATATCTGACACCACGCCAATCACTCGCCCTTCTGAGGTATGCTTGCCAACCGCGCTTTCTCCCGGGTAAAGCGCCTCAGCTAAACTACGAGTTAAAATGATATTGGCTTCAAAGTCATAATTGTCTAAATAGCCTCGCGTTGCGTCATCATCAAAAGTGAAGTCTCGCCCAAGGTGCATTGGTGCGCCGAGCAACTCAAAAAACTGCTCACCAACATAATACATTGGCACACCACTAAACTGCCTTTCTACTGGTACATCTTCTGGATGATCCGCATCTTCAATAGAGTGAAAGTTACCCCCTTTCATCAGCGGTAATTGGTTAGTAAAACTCACCGTTTCAACCACATCAAGTTTATTCAATGCCGCCATATCTTCATCTACAACAGATAGAAAGAAGTTGGCATCTAAAAAGGCTTCGGAAGTTGGACGGACCTGAAATACCAATACATTTTCCATATCAAAACCCACATCTCGGGCTAATTTTTCATTGGCTTCGATACTCAATAATAAACTGTTACAAGCCAGTCCTATGGTTAAAACAAGTTGAAAAACAAGCAAACCTGTTGCAAATTTACGCAGCAACATGGATTTAAATAATGCTTTTAGATTCATAGTGCACTCCTTACTTCAAGATGCTAGCTAGCGGCGTACGTGCGCCCTGCACAAGCGGATATATGGTACTTAACAGGCTGGAAATCAGTGCGACACCCACACCAATCACTATCATGTGTAGCGGCAATTCTGCTACAGGTGCCAAGTCTTCGAATAACTGACGGTACAAAGCCAATAAACTCATGGCCAACACCAAAGATACCAAGGCACAGGTGATCCCTAAAATCACACTTTCTATCACGCCTTGATAAAATACTTGCTTGCGACTGGCACCAACCGCTCGACGCAAGTTCGCTTCAAATTGCCCAGCCTGAAAGCGAGATAACATCAAGCTGTTGGCATTAAAAATACACACCAGCAGAAAGATACCCGTGGCAAAAGTAAACGCTAAAAGGTCTTTATTGACGACTTCGTTCTCATCCAACCAAGCGTTTACATCATAAAGTCGGTTATCCACTTCATGGCGGTGATTACCTTTCTCTTTTTGCTGCTGCGCATAGCTATCAATAAAGGTTTGAAAAGCCAGGCGCTGCTGCTCATCTATCAACTCAACAAAGGTCTGAATATAATACGCATTGATCTGTCTCGTTTCACTCAGTACTGAGTAGCTATCTGTCGATAACGCTCGTGCATAGATGGCCCAGTTGTTGTCTATAGCCACTTCAATAGGCACAAACAAATCGTCAGTTTCATCAAATGCTTTTCCTTCAGAGGCATGATAAAAGAGCGGCCTCATATACCAAGGTTTCAATACTCCGACAATGTTATAAATTTTACCTTGTAGCTCAACTTGCTTGCCGACACTATTCTCGCCACCAAATAAGGTCATGTTGAGCTTATGGCCAATCACAACCTCTGTACCATGCTCATTTTCCCACGCTTTACCATGAGCAAACTCAGCGCCCATCATGTCAAAAAATGAAGCGGTGGTCGCTCGTGTATTACTTGAGTAGCGAGTCAAATCTTCTGAGTCTGCGCGGCGACTATAGACATGAGTTGCATAGTGCATGGTTGCATTTTCTGCGACATCGGCATCCAGTATCGCTTTTGCATCACCGTATCTGAGCGTGTGCATGCTACCAAAGTTATTCGTTGAACCTGCGTAAGTATTCATATTGACAATGAATATTTGATCACTTTTACCGGGTATCGGGTCTTGTGACATCAAAGACAGCATAGATAAATTAGCCAACAAGGTGCCGATCCCAATCGACAGAGTTAAAATAATCAGGGAAAAAAACAGCGGTGTGCGTTTAAAGTTGCGCACGCATAGCTGCACATAATAAGAAAACATATCCATGTTTACCTCCTAAGCCACTGGCTGGTTCTGATTTATGATTGGTGCCTGCTCAACTGGCGCATAAATGCTGTAATCCGTGATTTGACCATCAATGATTTGTATATTGCGGTTCACTTCTCTGGCTTGATCTGGGTCGTGCGTGACCATGATGATGGTACTGCCTTCTTTATTAATGGTTTTTAGCAAGTCCATGATTTGCCTTGCCATTAGTGAATCAAGGTTACCAGTCGGTTCATCAGCCAATAAAATCTTAGGTTCCCCTGCCAGTGCTCTTGCAATGGCAACTCGCTGTTGTTGACCCCCAGACAGCTGACTGGGTAAATAGCTATGGCGACTTGATAATCCGACCAGCTCAAGCGCATACTCAATGCGATTACGTCTTTGCTTAGCACTTAAGCCACGATAACGCAGTGGCATATCCACGTTATCGTAAATACTGTAGTCTGGGATCAGGTTATAGTTTTGAAAAATAAACCCAATTTTTTCGTTTCTCAAACGCGATAAGTCATCATCTGATAGCCCTTTAACAGAAGTGCCATCCAAGACATACTCCCCCTCGTTAAACTCATCAAGTAACCCCGCCACATTCAAAAATGTCGATTTACCAGAGCCTGATGGGCCAGTCACCGCGACAAACTCTCCGGCATCCACTTGTAGGTTAAAGTCACGTAACGCATGCGTTTGAATTGTTTCGCTGCGATACACTCTGCTGATATTGTTCATTGAAAGCATAATTAAATCCTTAATTCTTGTTGTTTATTTTGAAATCTTAAAAGTTTGGCTTTGGCTAAATGCGTCGTAATCAGAAATGATGATTTCTTCACCTTCTTGAACGCCGCTGATCAATTCAACGTAGTCGACGCTAGACACTCCTATTTTAATGTCACGTAACTGAGCCATTTGATCTTGAATGACGAAGGCTTGCTTGCCTCCAAAGCTTGATAAAAACGGGCCGCGCTTGACTTGCAGTACCTGCGCTTTTTTCTCAAACTCGATGCGCCCATTTACGCGCTGATTCTGACGTAGCGTTAAATCACTATTAGCATCAATTTTCACACGCACCGCAACTTGATTTTGTTGGATCTCTGGAGACACCGAACTCACAGCCCCCTGATAAGATTGCCCGCCAAGGGAAATCTCCACATTAAGCCCTATGCCTAAATCATCCGCATAGAATTCTGGCACCTGTAACTCAGCTTCATATTCAGATAAATCCACAATGGTCATTAGTGCTTGAGCATCTGCAACTTGCTCTTTTTGCTGAACTAACCAACTTCCCACTACACCAGCAACTGGTGCACGGACTTCCAGAGCTCGTTGCCTGCGCTTC
Source organism: Pseudoalteromonas luteoviolacea (assembly GCF_001750165.1). NCBI lineage: Bacteria > Pseudomonadati > Pseudomonadota > Gammaproteobacteria > Alteromonadales > Pseudoalteromonadaceae > Pseudoalteromonas > Pseudoalteromonas luteoviolacea. The sequence goes on along the minus strand of NZ_CP015412.1, from coordinate 877,780 downwards.
AATTCGTCGAGAATTTGCGTTTGACGCTGAACCGACAATGCTCGCGTTTGTGCCTCAAAATCTAGGCGCTTTTTAGCCATGGTGACACGCTTTTGCGCATGCTTGTGCATCAATTGAGCCTCAAGGAGCGTATCTTTACTGCGAGCAAAGTCCAACTCACTGATCACTTGTTTGTCATAAGATTCTTTGGAGCGACGCTGCTCACGCTGCGCTGCATTTAAACGCACTGTCGCCTCATCTAAACTGCGCTCTAGTTCAAGTTGCGCTTCATCATCTGCTAATAAACCTCTATTAGACTCCAGCTGTAACTGAGTAAGCAACGAACTTTGCTGATCAATCTGTGCATCGAGTTCTGGGCTGTGGATTGTTGCCAGTAACGCATCTTGCTCCACCTTGTCCCCAGGTTTAACTAACAAGGTCGCCTGGCCGGGTTCCGGACTGTAAACTTGCGGTGCATTGGCAGCCACTAAACGTCCAGAAACTGACACATCTCTCACTAAATCTTTTTTAATCACTTTGGATGTAACCAACTGCGCGTAAGATACCGTTTTAATACCTGAGTACCATTGGCTAATTGCAGGGATAGACAATACGGTGACCAGCGTCATCAATACCGCCGAAACAACGAATTTAAGTTTACTTGAACGCTTGCTTGGCGCGATGACTTCATCCTGGGACTGAGTTCCTTTAATCATTTTATAACACCTATTGATTTCGATACTCAGATATAAGCGAGGACAATGCCAACAATCAAAATAAAATAAATACATGAATTATATAGACTTTTAAAAAACCCAATTGTCTCTAGTGTCCGAATGGACACCCAAGCTGTCCAAAAGTGTCACAGTGACACGGGTGTGGACACACACTGTCCATATCTCAATGTTGGTGAAGACACCTTAAAGAATACACTGGGCTCTTGTCTTGATATTCTTTCATAGCAACCCTAATCACTGACCTAGAATCGAGCAATACATCCAAGCTCACTTTGTTAACTAGACGTAATAAAGTGTAATAGAAATTTATATTGCCCAGTCTAAGCTCTGAATTGTTTACACAACCCTGAAATAATGCAAGGGACCTCTACAGACAGGTAAGTCTCTATTATTTTGAAATCAAACTTGAGGATAAAATGATGGCTAAAGTATGGACGATTAATGTTCAGGTAAATACCTTATATATGAGTCAACTCAGTGGCACTGGTACTTGGGAAAATCCCATTGGCAGAGGTCAATATTTTAACGACAATGTAAGAATGACCGCCGTTAGTAATGACCCTAGCGACAACGTGCATGTAGGTAATGACAATGACTTTGTACTCACTGTGGGTGCAGATGACCAGATTCGCTGGCAAATCAGTGAAATGAATCCAATCTTCGGAAACCACAGAAGCGTCGTAATGTACGGCTTTGCAAAAGGAGATAACTGGGATAATAACCTAACACCGCCAGGGCTAGATCCTGTAGAAGTGACCTCTGCCGTATTATTAAATGGCTTTGATGCAACTTCTCAACCAAGTGGCGAGTTTTTAAGAACCGACAATGTCGACTCATCGGTCCCACACACGACCGTACGAGCAAAAGCTAAAAGTGCGACCATCAACTATCACATGAAAGTTTTACTGTTAGATACCAGTGATATAGAAAACCCAACCATCTCAAAGTATATTCAAATTGATCCAAAGATTTCTATTCAAAAATAGTTAAGAATCGTGTGCTCACAGTGAGTGTGAGTACACGATTATATTGGGTGCTCCAATGACAAATTGGCTCGTTAATATCTACATTAATGATGGTTTTTTTTCTACTTTAGAAGGCATCAGTTGTTGGTCTACCCCACTGTTGATACCTAAAACTGTCCACGTTCTTATGGAAACATGTGCTATAGATGACCAAGGTAACTGTCAAATTTTTCATGAAAGTGAATTACTCTTACCGTCTATTGGGGATACGATAACTTGGTCACTCAAACCTATTGGTAATAGTCGCAATTCAGCGCGTTTAATATCGTGTATCTACCGACTACAGTGGTCAAAAGGCAATGAGAAAAAAACATCTGCTATTACAAAGCTTTGCACGAATTATATTGCCTCTCTTAAATGTGGTTTTGATGCAAAGCAATCACCACAATATCACCATATTACTTTAATGAAGCAGGTGCATCCCATCCCTACAATGACCATTAGCTCCCCTTACCAAAATGAAGAGTTAAGATTTGAGCTAGATTTCATGCTACTTCGTCCCAATGGCGATGCTCAGCCTACAATCATGCATTACTGTAAGCTAAAACAAGTATTATTTATCCGTACACTTCCCAATAATTAAACGACCATATAGCGGTGAACTGTAAAACTTAATATGTTCGATTCATCACTTTGAAACGTTTCATATTACAATTCACTCATCCTCTTTGATGAGGGTGCAGGGACTATCTGGTCAACCATGATGTCGTCGTATATGTTTTATCAACCCCTTATTATTGAACTCTAGCGACACTATATTGGTCTTGTTATATTCAATTTCGCTATCCAAGTGGGCTGGTTTCACCTTGCCAGACTCCCGCATTTTGATAAAAACAACATTATGTCCGACCAAGATATCAAGAATGTCAATTTTACTATGAACAACTTTGTCTTTTAACTTAGCGAGCATGTCTTGGCGCAGTTTAGCTTTATCTGTGTAGGTAAAACTATATTTCACATGCTCATCAACAAATTCATCTGCAAGTAGCGCCATAAAGTTGTCGATGTCTTTTACTGTGGATGTGGGTTGTTGGCGAGCATTTTTGGCTGACACAAATGCGTTTGCCTTGGCGATGATATCATCATGAGTCAGCGCAGCCTGAGAAAAGGCGATATTAGGTAAGGCAATGGCGACTAAAATGAGCAAGTATTTATGCATAATATTTCCTTATTACGTAATCTAATCTTCGACAAGCTTAATATTATTCAATGTTGTTTTTAGATATGCTTCATAATCTTGCAATAGCATTTGACGCGCTTGATGACTTTTTTGCTGAACACCATGAGCGATAAAAGGTGATATTATCTCCCACTTCATAAAACCAAATATATCTTGGTAAAGGCCCTCAATCTTTTTTTGATAGTAATCGATTTCACCTTGATCAGATGCACCACCTGTTGTAATTGAATACATCACTTTCTTTGGCTCAAGCGTAGCACTTTGCCCATAAGCGAACCCTGAGGTTAATACACGATCAATCCAGCCTTTTAAAATGGCAGGAAACGACCACCACCAAAGTGGAAACTGCAAAATTAATAAATTACATTCGGAGAGTTTCTGTTGTTCTGTGGCAATTTGCTCAGTAAATTTATTGTTAGCAAGCGCATATCGCTGTGCTTTAGCCAAATTGAACGTTTCTTGTGTTCCTGCATAGCCCTCTACATCTGTTGGCCCAGCTATGGCCTCAAACTGATCCGCATACAAATTAGATTCACTATAGCTAATACCCAAATCAGTGAGCGTCTGTTTTGCAACTTCGTGCAGCGCACAGTTAAACGATAACACTTCAGGGTGCGCGACGACTAAATGAACCCGCATTACACCTCCTCCTTGTATTAAATAAAATTACATTGCTCGTTATCTGACTAGGCGTCCTGCTAATAGTTCAATTTAGGGACATTTGATATCAACTCATAAGCGATAGCTTAAATATAAGATTAAAAATAAAATCAACAATACTTAATTCGATAGTTCTACATCGCTCAATTTAGCAATTCCCCTTAGCCCTAAAAAGGACCTGATTTATACCGCTACTCCCAAATTGTTTACAACAGCAAGGTGCATTTCATCATCTAAATCGATTCTATTTAAAAAAAACATATATTTTTTTGTCTGAAAATTATTTTATATTTTCCTCATAAAACATTGAAAATTTAAATAGCAAAAGCATTAACTTAGCGAGGGAACACGTCAATTACTCCACTCGATATTTAAACCATCAAAATCGCAAATAGTTGAACAACACGAAACTTTTCTTGATCTGCTTGCGACTTAAGTGCGTATTGCTGGAAAATTAGCCACTCCAATGGAGATGATTGTGAAAGTACTTACAAAATTGGCACTTGTTGCCGCCATAGGCCTGTTGTCTGCTTGCTCAGATGATGATGACCCAGTAACGACACCAGAACAACATCAACCTGAAACGTCAGTGTATGACGCAGCTAAAGCCGCGGGTTCTTTTACCACGTTGGTTGCTGCGCTTGACGCAACTGGTTTAAACGCAACACTAGATGATACAAACAACAAATTTACAGTGTTTGCACCAACTGATGCCGCATTTGAGATATTAGGAACAGACACAATTAACGGTTTGCTTGCCGACACTGATACTTTAACTAAAATTCTGACGTACCACGTGCTCAACGCTGAAGTAAACGCTGAAACAGCCATTTCTTTAGCGGGCCAAACAACAGCAACTGTTAATGGTGCTAAAATAGCCCTTTCACTTTCTGGCGATAACTTACTGATAAACACAGCCACCGTTACACAAACAGACATAAAAACTGACAATGGCATCATACACGTCATCGACGCAGTATTAACTCCGCCGACAGATGCGACATCGACCCAAAATATTGCAGAAGTTGCTACCGCAGCTGGTAATTTTACAACATTGCTAACAGCCGTTGAAACAGCTGGACTCACTAGCGCACTGACAGGGTCGGACCCGCTTACCGTGTTTGCACCAACAGACGCTGCCTTTGCTGCGCTGGGCACAAAAACCATCAATACATTACTCGCCAATCCAGAAGTGTTAGGAGATATCCTTAAACAACACATCGTCACTGGCAATGTTGATGCCATTACAGCAATGTCTTTGAATGGAAAAAGTGCGACAACTCTGCTTAATAACCAGCAAACCGTCACGATTGATACAGCGTCGAATATGCTAAAATTTGCAGGCGTCACAGTCACTCAAACCGACATCGCTGCTTCCAACGGTGTCATACATGTACTCGATGCGGTCGTTGTTGGGGATGTCACGGTGCCGGATTCACTAGGTCTGATCCCTGAAGTGGCAACTGCGGCGGGTTCATTCAATACGCTGGTAAACTTGCTCGGCGCAACAGAGTTAGATCAAGTCCTGTCAGATCCGACTGTCAAATTCACAGTTTTTGCACCAACTGATGCTGCATTTTCGGCACTGGGTCAAGAGACGCTAGATGCGCTTGGAGCAAATACGGAGCTTTTAAAAGATATATTGCTATACCACGTGGTATTAGGACAAAGCGTCATGTCTGATGCCGCATCTGCTATCGCATCTTCAGAATCAAATATGGTCACAATGGCGAATAGCGATATGGCAGCGCTAAGTACAGTCGACAGTAAACTCTTTATTGATGATGCTGTTATCAGAACTGCCAACGTGCAAGCAGATAATGGCGTTATTCATGTACTTGATAAGGTCATTATGCCGCCGGCGGACAAAGTCGAATCAGAGAAAACCATTGCTGAAGTAGCCGCTGACAATGACGACTTATCAACCTTAGTTACTGCGCTAACCACGGCTAATTTAGTAGAAACACTTTCAAATAAAGAAGCTACATTTACAGTGTTCGCACCGACAAATCGAGCTTTCCAAAAAATACCCGCTGATACGCTTAATGCCTTACTCGCTGATAATACAGGACTAACTCAGGTACTCACTCAACACGTGCTTGGACTTGAAGCTTCGGCTCTGACCGCATTAAAGTTAAATGGTAAGAAAGTAGACACCCTTGCGTCAAACATGCTTGATATCAGAGTCGTCGATTTTGCAGGGACAACCAACACCCAAACGGATGCTGTCGGTTATGACCAGAGTAAGCAGATTTTGGTCGCTGGTAATGGCAGCGAAAAAGCTGGATTCACACTTTATACATTTGATAATGACCTAACCTTCGCGCAGAGCCAGTGTAACGATGCCTGCGCAACTGCATGGCCTCCCGTGATTGCCACAGAAGCACAAATCACAAATATACCTGGCCTGTCGCTAGTCGCTCGACAAGACAACTCGATGCAAGTGGCTTATTTAGGCCGCCCATTGTACTTATATGCTGCCGACACTGCAGCTGGCGACATGATGGGTAGCAGTATAGCTAACTGGTCTCACGTCATGTTACCAACTTCTGGGCTGCAAGTTGAGGGCAGCAACGTGATACAAAAAGACATTTATACCGCCAATGGGGTCGTACATTTAATTGATACTGTTATCACCTCGGTAGACTAAATTACCCTTCCTTTGAATTTGGTATGGCACACCCTATAGGTTTGCCATACCTTTTTCTATTTCATAGTCAAATGCAATCTAATTCAGGAGACACCACCTTGTATTTTTGTTCGAACAAAGCAAATGCCCCTAATAATGCCGCATGAGGAAGCTGGCTCACTCTTATATTCAGCTGTTTACATTGCTCGTACTGTGTAAATGATGCAAACATACGTTCACCAAACAAATCAAACGCCTGTGTAACGGAGCCTCCCATTACAATGACATCAGGATCGTATGCCAATTGCATATGCGCAAAGGCTATACCCAAATGCGTACCCAATTGTTCAAACAGCTTCAATGACTGAACATTGCCAGCTTTTGCAGAAAGATACTCTAACTCTCCATCAGTGCCCCGTTGTTTGAAAAACTGACCGCTGCAGTAATCTTCAATGGTCTTACCTAAATAAGGTGCACTGCCAAATTCACCAGCTAGCCCATATCGACCTGTATACAACTGCTTGTCAATAACGACGCCAGCACCAAGCCCAGTTCCTAGACATACCCCTAATATATTTTTACATGGTGTCAAATTCCCACCATGCTCACCATAACGATACTCGCCATACGTAAAACAATTCACATCGTTATGTACCAACACGGGCACATTGAAACGCTCACATAATATTTTTGATAACGGTACATCGCGCCACGCAGGAATATTGGTCACTTCAAATACTTCACCAGTGGCACTATTCACCACCCCAGGGATCCCAATTGCAATGCCTATGCACTCTGTCGTGATGGTTTTTCTAACCAGCTCTATAACGTAATCCGTTACTTCTTGCTTAGTGCTAGAAGCAGGTACTGGGTAGCGTTTAACGTTCGCGATATATCCTTGTTTTGCAATACCACACAAGGCTTTAGTACCACCTAAATCTATACATACAACCATCCCTGACATGCTTATGCTTCCTGCTCTGCTGATTTTTTCTCAAAAAAACGTAATGTATGATTGTTTACGAGGGGGTTAGATGAATTAGCCACACGTAACATATAGCCCAAAGGCAAGAAGAGCACTAATAGTGCGAGTTGTAGTGAACCCGAAGTTTGTACTAACAATCCAATGAGTGGAGAGATCACAGCGCCTCCCACAATACCCGTGCATAAAATCCCTGCAATCGCACTGTGGCCATCAGAAAATGAGTTCAATGCCAATGAAAATATTGCTGACCACATAATTGATAAAAAGAAGCCCGCGGCGGGGAATGCCCAAAGTGCCATAGTTGCGGAGCCAAATATTGCAATGGCGAGGCTAACGCCCGCTCCAATACAAAACCATGCCAAAACTTTGCGTACATCGAATAACTTCATCATGGCTAAGCCGACCACGCACCCTACGGTCAACATTAACCAAAACTCGCTTACAACACTGGCTCCAACTTGTTGAGTGTCCATATCATGAACTTGCAACATAAAAATCGAAATAGAATTGGCAACCCCTTGCTCTAATGCCACATACGCTGCAATGGCAAAGAAATACTTGACCACCACTTTATTTTTAAACAGTGCCATACTTTCAGCCAGTGAGTATGTTTTCGCATAATCATCAGAATGACCACGTGATTCAAATCTAGTCACTGCGCCCCAGATAAACATCACAAAGCAAAGTGCAGCAAACAACCAATACATACTCAGCCAACTCATGTGTTGTGGCACTAAACTAATCAAAAAGCTATCTGGCTGTTGAGACAACTCAGCCAAATTAACATAAACAATCGGAGATAACGTCGCACCCGCACCAAACAGCAATTGCGCCACCACGGATAAAACAGCAAAATGCTCACTGCCACCAGCTCGACGTAACATCGGGTTAATGGCCACCTGCAAAAATGCCATCGCACTGCCCACTAAAAACAATGCAATCATAGCAAGCTCAAATGTTGGCCAATAAGCAAACAACAGCGCACCGACCATAGCAATGCAAAAGGCCAATAGCATGACAAATTTCTCACCTATTCGCTGGGCAAGCAGACCAGCAGGAATAGACATCACGCCATAAGCAGCAAAAAAAGCAAATGGAAAAAAGCCGGCCAAGGTCATACCGATAGCAAAACTTTTAATCAATTCAGGAAAGATGGGACCAAGAATATTGGTGATAAAGGAGATCATAAAGAACGTCGCGAGAATCACGAAGATCGCTGGCAAATTCTTATTCATTACTAGTACCTTATTTAATAAAAAGGTGATGGCAAAAATAGGATCCTTTTGTTGGCAGACAAATGATCCAAGGGGAATCCACCATCACCTTAACTCGTCAAATAAGGCTAGTTTGCCGTCAAATAAACGAATATTGCGACACTTTTCAAACCTTTATCAATACAATTCAAGCTCACATAAAACGGCAATATAAATTATTCAAACAAATCCCCATTTAGGATGTCGTTTTATCTAACTGAGGAACAAAACGTAACTGATTTAAATTTAAAAATAATTTGTTTATGACCTTAAGTATAGCGGCTAAAAATATAACTCAGTGGACGTCACCAATGGTGTAGCGCTATGCGGGATTTAGACTTGATAAAATTTAATTTTATGTCTCTATAAAAATAACTACTTAATATTTATGTTTCTAAAAACATGTTATTTATATTATGAAACTTAAAGCCCCAAATTGGGGCATAAATAGTAGACTGATGACTAATTACACAAAACAAACGTTAAATCGGCATCACCTGAATAGATACTATTTGACTGTAATGACTTGCCCACTTGTTAATTCAAGTAGCTTATACGGCGGAAGAGAAAATACGGCATGAGGCGTGCCAGCTGCTGCCCAAACAGTCTCATACTCTAACAAATCCTCATCTATGAAAGTGATAGGCGGCTCCAAATGACCCAATGGTGGAATACCTCCGATAGCAAAGCCTGTTACAGCTCGCGTGAAGTCAGCATCAGCTTTACTTAACTTTTCACCTAGACACTGAGCAATTCGTTTTTCTTTTACGCGATTTTTTCCACTCACTAACACCAAAATAGGTTTGCCACTCTCTTTACCTTTGAAGATAAGTGATTTGACAATTTGGCCCAATTCACAGCCAATAGTGATCGCCGATTCATCTGCCGTTCTTGTACTGCCTGGTAATTCAACAACTGAAAATTTACATCCTGCAGCAATAATTGCATCTTGAACTCGTTGTGCACTTTTACTTAAATTCATATCCTTCCTTAATTAATCATTTAATTTAATACTTATTTCTCAACTACTCACTTTCAAAAATACAATAGATAAATCCTACTCCAGAAAGCCAAGCAGTAAAATAATTTATTTACACCCACCATATTATGAATAAAACTCAATCAATACTGATACTTCTTAATATATATGGATACGCTTGTCATCAATGACTTGCTATACAATCAAATATTAATTTAAAGAGATCAAGTACTGCCTAACAAAACAATTTAATTAAACCAGTAAAATTAAAATTTTCATAAAAACCAATTAAAAAGTTAGTTTATTCGAGTGGAAATACAGGCTGTTTTTAATATAGGTAAAAAACAAAAGTACGAAACATGTATAATGAAAAGTAATATGGCAGGGTGTGAGCCGACAACAAAAAAAGAAAGGCCGCTAGGCCTTTCAGAATATAATGATTAAAGGAAATACGTCCTTACCAGCGTCCACGAACACCTAATGTAAAGCGACGTTCATAAATGTTCTGGGCGATACGGTTATCTTTCCACTGCGCATACTGTGATTCATATTCTTCCGTTAAGTTACTGCCAGACATGTAAACTGTCAGAGAATCACTAATATCATAACTTGCCGACATATCAATATATGTTGTCGGCTCGGTCCAAATTCCCACGTTACCCATACCACCTGGTGTCGATACTGTATGTAATCGTTTGGAGCGGTAATTCGCCGCTAACCTAAATTGCAAACCATCTTGCTCATACCATAAAACAGCATTGCCCGACTCTTTGGAGTTATCTTCTAACGGTAATGCCTCTCCGCCAAATCCTGTCTTACCACTTTCACTTTCTGAGTAAGTATAATTAAACGCTGCACCAAACCCACTCCAAAACCCAGGTAAGAAATCAAAAGCTTGTTGATAGCTAAACTCAGCACCTTCCATCGTGCCACCAGTTCCATTAACTTGGCCATTTACATTGACGTTACGACGAGTCACACCATCGCCATCTTCAGCAGGTATTTGCCATTGCGCTGATTCAATAAACGACTCTAAATCAATCTTGAACAAGGCAACACTCATTAAACCGCTTGAAGAAAAATACCATTCTAATGTCACATCAGTATTGTCTGCACGCCAAGGGTCAAGGTCTGGATTACCCTGCATCTGTGCATCTGTAGCAATCAATAAGTCTGGACTAACGCCTTCTTCAGCTGCGATATCGTCCCCTGCTCGAGCACGGCTAATACTCAATCCCCCAGCGATTGCCTCAAGATCCAAACGCGTCATGGTCTTACCCCATGAAGTACGCAAAATCAGATCGTCTCTGAGGTTGAATGCGACATTCACAGCAGGTAAAAAGTCGTTGAACGAGCGATCTGTAACAATATCACCACCATCCGTAGCTACCGACCCTGGGCAGTTTGAACAAATAGATTCACCCACCACGTTTTGGAGTATATCCAGCTCAGTTTTTATGTATTGAAAGCCCACGTTAGCGCGATAGAAATCATTGGAAAGATCAGCACTCCAATAAATTGATTGAGTCATTTCCTCAACAGTATATGAACTACCTGGTACACCGCCTTTGATATTGCCCGCGTATAACGCATTTTGAAACCCGAAATGATCATCAAGCTGGCGAGGATCAATAAAGTAATACTCATTCATAGATATAGGGCCAAAGTCACCGCTCTTTGATACCCAACCACTTGGTAAACCACTAAAGTTTAGAGGATTATCTGCACTTATCGTGATATCCCCTTTTTCCGTATTAATCTCACCATTGCCATCAGTGTCAAATGCTGCCAACCCTTGGTCTTTCCACATAACATTGACACTCCCTTCACCAGCTGGATTAGAGAATGGTGCCAATAATACATATTGCTCGCGAGTCACATCACGCTGACTTGTACGAACACCAAATGACATTTTTTCTAAATGGCCAAAATCAAACAAGTATTCACCATCAAAACGTAAAATATCTAAATTCGCATCTTCATCATAGTTATTTTCAGAGTATGTTGACACAATCGCATAACGGTCGATATTTGACCCAAATGCCTCACCTTGCAGTTGCTCTGGACCACGTAGCGTTGGATGTTTTCCAGTATAATTTAGACGCATTGGGACAGGTTCTGGGCCATATCCGCCCGGGTTTACCGCAATTGCACCGGTACCATCATTTCGCCTCAAACCATGAGCAAGTCCATTGGTTAAATAACCTTGTGCAACATTTTCTGTGTGGCTGCGCGATGCCTCTGCGGTTATAAAACGTACTTTACCCGAAAAGTCGCCGTCTCCTTTGTACTCTAGTTCAAAATTAAAGTTGGTCGATTCGCGTTTATTTGTGTGACTTTCAGAGTGCGATACAACACGGGGGGCATGGAGCGTAATATCTTGCGCAGTATACAAATTATGGCCATTATCTAATTGACCTCGGTTGATTGGATCGTGTTGTTCTTGCCAATCCCAATGACCATTCCATGCGTTATCTGCGGTGATCCCTTTTTGACGATCTGCATCGTCCATATCGGTGTAAAATACATCACTGCTTAATGTCCAATTATCACTTAATTGCGCTTGGAAGCTGACCGTAGCACCTAAACGCTCCCGCTCAGTAAAGCGGTTCATAATACCGTAGTTTACATACGTAAATTCGGCATCATCCGAGTCCCCATCCCCATTCATATCTGTCTTCGGACAGTACCAACATTTTACTTTTTCATGATTCTCAAATGGCGCGTAACCCCATTTGTCATTTAGGGCACCAAAACGATAATTGGCAAGGTTTGCTTCATCATATGAAACGGTCGCTAACACGGCAAACCGGTCGCCATTGTAACCGCCCGACACCATAAATTTAGGATCCGTTTCTTCAGAGTATGAACCCGTAGAGGCTTCAAGTAGCGCCGCACCACTGAACCCGTCTTCCAAATCAAATGGCTTACGGGTGATCAAATCCACCGTACCGGAGATACCGCCCGCTAGCGTATCTGCAGTTGGTGATTTCATTACATTCATCGCACCAACCAAACTTGAAGGAATATCGGTGAAATCAGGCTGTACTTCTGTGATTGACCCAGCACTTAGAAACTGCTCACCATTAAGTAATGTTGTCACCTGAGGCATACCACGTACATTAATCGTGGAGCCCTCACCTGCACTGCGACGGATCTGTATACCTGGCACACGCTGCAATGAATCAGCAATGGTCACGTCCGGCAGCTTACCAATGTCTTCAGCAGTAATGGAATCGACCACCCCATCTGCAAAACGTTTCGTATTTAAACTTTTTTCCGTTGAAGCTCGAATACCACGCACTTCGATCACTTCAACTTGCTCCGCTTGTACACCTGCATCTGCTGCGATAGCACCTAGTGGTAAAATACTGACTAAAACGGCAAAAGACACCTGCGACAATTTAAATGAAGATAAATTTTGTTTCATCATGATTCTCTCTGATCTATTTTTTATCTGTTTTTACAAAAGAAAATTAGAGAAAACTCAATACTTCACACCAAGTAAGTACATTAACCTAGTCACTCGATAATGCAGAGCTACTGAAAAAATCACTTAGCTATAATGCTACTTTAAATTAACAACTCTAATTTAATTCATTACCTATTTGAGCAGTACGGGCGTCAAGATGTTTGCATTTTCTATCCCATACAGGTACAAAACTATCAATAAACAGCGCTGTCATCGCAGAATCATCACTTTTTAACGTTATATCTGCTGAGTTTGCGTACTTTTTTAGTTAAAAATAAAGTGGCTAGATTAGTATCATGATTGATTTGAAATGTATCACCACATACTCGAAAGGTGATAAATTATTTAATTATATGTAAAAGAAAATAAGAATTGCCAACTTTAACGTTGGAGCATTCTCTAAAAACATGTGCTCAAGAAAATATTTTAATAACAACCAAGGATAAAAATTAAGGATAATATTATGAGAGCGATGTGCGAAAAAATCATTCCCTCAACCAATTGCTCTTGGCGATATTGTTTATATCAATTAAATGAAATTCCATTTAATTGGCATTATCACCCAGAGTATGAGATTTGTCTTACCCTAAACAGTAAAGGTGTATGCCATATTGGTGATTACATTGCCCCTTTCTCAGACTATGACTTAGTCTTACTTGGACCCGAACTCCCACATACATGGCAATCCAAGCCAAACATCGATGGTAGTATGCAAAAAGTGTATGTAGCGCAAATTCCTGCTCTTTGGTTAGAACAGCAGCTCAGATTAAACAGAGAATTTGAAAGCCTGCACACACTGCTTCACAAAGCCAAATGTGGATTAAAATTCAGTAAGAGCTTAGCTAAAACATCCGAGCAACTATTTATCAAAATGGCTGAAGCAAACCCACTTGAACGCTATGTTTTATTATTTAACATGCTCAATCTAATGGCGACTAGTGACTACGATACCTTATCGAGTATGGAGTTTAACTATGCTAATCAACAGGATCCAGCTAAAGATAAATTCGATAGAGTGATCAACTTTATTTATGAAAACTATACTGAACAATTAAACGCAGATCTTCTGGCGGAGCAAGCGCACATGAGCACTAATCACTTTCATCGCTTTTTTAAAAAACGCACAGAAAAAACAGTGACTGAATTTATTAATCAACTTAGAATTGCTAAAGCTTGTAAATTGCTCATTAACTCCAAAGCACCTATCACCGTAATAAGCGACCAATGCGGCTTCAATAATTTATCAAACTTTAACCGCCGCTTTCTTGCTATTAAAGCGTGTACACCAAGCCAGTTTCGTTCTCGTATTCAACATAAAGCCCTACTATAGCGCTCGGTTAGACCAATTTTAAATTGGTCTAACATCTACTACTCACTCGAGCGGTTCAGGTAAAAGTAAGTATTCCCCTTGTAAATTTCGCAGCTGATAATCATAAAACCAAGGAAAATTATGCAATTTAAGTGGTCTTCGCTACTCGTTTTTGGATTGGCGCTTTCAACTTCTCACGCAGCATACTCTGAAGAGGGATGTCGTAAAGGGGAACCCTGTACTATGGTGGTGTACAGCGAGCACTCTGATAAATGGCAAGTTATCAATAAACCTCGCGCCGAGCGGTCATTTAGTCCATTTTCAACCTATAAAATTCCCAATACGCTCATTTTACTTGAGAAAAATAAAATCAATGCCAAAACAACTTATCAAGTAAATACTAACGAGTATCCACCCAAGAAATGGTGGCCTTCCACATGGCAAAAAGAAGACATCAAGCTACGTGATGCATTCAGTTACTCGGTCTTGCCACTGTATCAAACTTGGACCAAGACACTCAACAAACCAGAAATCAAGGCGTTTTTGTCTCAGTTTAATTATGGAAATCAAGACATTACAGGGCCACTGGATAGCTTTTGGCTCAATTCAAGTATGCAAATTTCAGCATTTGAACAAGTAAATTTTCTGCGCCGTTTAGATCAGAAGGCCTTGGGACTAAGTGCCCATACTTACCAAACATTTGATGACATATTTTTGCAAAAAACCACCCAAGACTACACCTTATTCGCAAAAACAGGTACCGGCCCCATCGCCAAAAAAACTTATGTAGGATGGTATGTAGGTAAAGTTGAAAACGCGCAAGGGACACATTATTTTGCTTTTAATATGTATGCACCGACATTTAAAGACATGGTTAAAGTACGCGTTGATAAGGCAAAAGCAACACTCAGCGAACTGGGGATTTTATAAGCTATATTTGAAACAAAAAGAGGTAACAACGTTACCTCTGTTTGGTTGTATTTATGCCAGCTTTCTCAGTAAGCCTTGAGTATTTTGTCGCATGGTGCTGGCCACCATGAAGTACCCTATTAGTGCCACAAACAGTGCTCCGCTCGTTGGGCCTAATAGCCAAATGTAGGGATGTAACTTGCCTTCCACTTCAAACAGCTCTCGTTGAATGATCAGTAAAGTAACATCACTGACTAACGCAGCAACAAACCCTGCCAATGCACCAAGCAGTAAAAACTCATACAGGGTAGCTAACTTTATAAGCCGACCTCTGGCGCCTAAGGTACGCAAAATCACAATTTCTTGCATACGCTCAGCCAAACTTGCTTGCACCTGAGAAATCAATACCAAAGCGCCACTGGTCAAAACAATGGCCAATACAAAACTAATCGCCAATGAGACTTGCGCAATCATGGATTGGGCTTGCTCTAATCGACTTTTAATATCGATCATGCTCATTGTCGGGTGCGCTCTTAACAGCTTACTCACCGTTCTTTCATCGCCCTCTGCAAACTGTGCCGCGGTGAAGTAGGTAACAGGGAACTGTCCGGCAACCATGGGGTTAAATATCATCACGAAATTCGGTTTCAATGAGCCCCAATCCACACTACGTAAACTGGTTACCTTGGCATCAAAGTTACGCTCATTCACTAAAAAGCTAAGAGTATCACCGACTTCAATTCCCATCCCCTCAGCCATCCCTCTTGAGATCGACACTTCAAGTTCTGTACTATTTTGATTAAACCATGTGCCTTCTACGACTTCGTTTCCTTCTGGCAGCGTCGTCATCCAAGTGAGGTTGAGCTCGCGACCCGCTCCGCGTGCAGCATCTTCATCTTGCTCTTCCCCTTCTTGTTTTGATGCACTGCGAGCAAACTTTTCACCATTTAAGGCATTTGCTCGACCACGAAAAACAGGGAAAAAATCAGCATGAGAAATATTATTTTGTGCAAAAAACGACTCAATTTTTTCCACTTCGGACTCACTGATATTGATTAGAAACGCATTTGGTGCATCCTCTGGGACTTGCATTTGCCAATCAGAGATCAGGTCATTTTTTAACACAAACAAGAACAACATCAACTTGATAGCCAGTGCAAAACTTATCAACTGAACCGCATTCGCATTTGCACGTTTTTGCAATGTTGCAATGGCTAGAGACCAACTACTACCAGGGCTTAACCCCAGCTTTCTCCCAGCACTGAACAGCAACCTAGACACACCAAATAGCACTAACATCAGGATGGCTGTACCACCAAATAGCAATAATGTCGTTTTCAATTCACCACTAAAAAACCACATAAGTGCAAAAATAGTACTTACTGACAGTGCCATATGAATACGGCTCACAGCCAACTTATCACCTACATTGCGACGCAATACGCGCAAAGGAGGAATATCAAATAGGTCAAGCAACGGTTTCAATGAAAACATCAACGCACAGACAGCGCCAATAGTGATAGCCAAAAACCATGGCTTAGCACCCGCTAAAGGTAGCTGTGTATCCATAAAGTTGGCCAAATAATCGGTTGCGATCGCTTGTAGTAAGTAACCAATCACCAGCCCAATTGCGACAGAAAATAAAGTCACCATCGACAGGTGTAACAAGAAGATATTGCGGATAATCGCGCGACTGCCTCCCAGTGTTTTCATCATCGCAACGGGGTCATACTGGCGCTCACAATAACGCTTCGCAGACACCGCCATGGCAACTGCCGCCAGCATAATCCCAAATAGACCTGCGAGTAAGAGAAATCTCTCCGAACGTTCCAAGTTCTCACCAAGTGGTGATTGTCGATCTTTGATCCCCTGCCACCTCTGATTGTCCCGCATTTGCGGTTTTAGCCAACCATAATAATTGGTTAAGGTCGCTTCATCGCCTGCAAACAACATACGATAAAACACTCGGCTACCAGGCTGAACAGCTTTCGTTGCCTCCATATCATCGTAATTGAGCAGCACACGCTTATTACCTGCTAAGGAGAAAAACGGTGCATCTGGCTCATTGACTAAAATTTTGCTGGCCTTAAAAATGCCAGCACCAATTTCAACTTCGTCACCAACTGCCAACCCTAAACTATAAAACATTCCTTCACTGAGCCACACCTCACCCCGTTCAGGAACACCTCGTATATCGTAATCAGCTTGTTCGAAATCATCTTTAAGCGTCACAACACCTCTGAGTGGATAACCTTGTGATACCGCTTTGATTGAGCCGAGTACCAGTTCATCATTCGCAAACAGCATCGAATCAAAAAACATTTGCTTTGCTGTCTCTAACCCCTGATTTTCTGCCTCTGTAATAAATTCATCATTTAGCGGATGATTGCTCGCCAATCGTCTGTCTGCTGCTATAAAATCTGCCGATTTTTGCTCGATATTAAGGCGAATTCGCTCGGTCACTGATGACAAACTGAATACCGTCAGTACAGCAAGCGCGATTGCGGCAAAGATGATTGTTAATTCACCTCGGCGTAACTCGCGCCAAAATAAAGTAAGTGCTAACTTAAACCACATTAACTGTTGCTCCCTCACCATCGCGGATTTTTTCTAATTGCCCGCCTTCAATATGAATAATCCGGTCGCATTGCTGTGCCAATGATTCATCGTGCGTCACCAGTATCAATGTGGTCCCATTTTGCTTGTTTAAATCAAATAACAACTTTTCGATTAAATGGCCATTTTTACTGTCTAAGTTAGCTGAGGGCTCGTCCGCAAAAAGAATTTTAGGTGAGCCAATAAAGGCACGTGCAATCGCTACACGCTGCTGCTCACCACCAGACAATTGCGAAGGATAATGACTGACGCGATGCGAAAGACCGACCTTTTCAAGTAGTTCACTTGCTTGTTGCTTAGCACCGCTGTCGCCAGCCAGCTCAGCAGGCAACATCACATTTTCAAGCGCTGTCAGGCTTTGTACCAACATAAATGATTGGAACACAAAGCCCACCTTATCAGCCCTTAAACGGGCTCTTTCTTCTTCATCTAAATTGTGTAATGCAGCCCCATCAAGAAACACCTCTCCGGCAGAGCCCGTATCTAAACCTGCAAGCAAGCTCAACAACGTAGATTTTCCGGAACCAGATGTACCCACTATTGCAACAGACTCTCCCGACTTGACAGTGAAATTGATATCGCTAAGGATATCTAAGTCACCTTCAAAGGTACTGACTGTTTTGTTAAGTCCTTTGACCTGAATAACATTTAACTGAGAAAGTACTGACATGATTCGAATTTTCCTAAAACTTATGCTGTTCCTCGCCTGCCTTAATCAGCCTTTTGGCGCATTCGCAAACGAAACTAAAATTATGATCATAGGTGATAGCTTAAGTGCGGGTTACGGACTTAAACAAGACCAAGATTGGGTTAATTTGTTACAAAATAAGTACGTTGAACAGAAAAAATCGATCTTATTGATCAATATGAGCGTATCAGGTCAAACCACAGACAACGCACTGCTGAACATAGACGCACAATTAAAAGCTCACCAGCCTAGTCATGTACTGATTGAGCTGGGTGGCAATGACGGTATTCGTGGTTTTCCGATCAAACTCATTCGCAAACACTTAACTCAGCTGGTAACAAAGAGCCAAACCAGCGGCGCAAAAGTTGCACTTATGGAGATTCAAATCCCGCCCAATCTAGGACCAAGATACACGAAAATGTTTACTGATAACTACCAGAAAGTCGCCAAAGAGACTGGTGCTCATTTGATGGATTATTTTATGGTGCCAGTCGCTGTAGACAAAACACTGATGCAAAATGATAACTTACACCCAAATGAAAAAGCACAGCCGATCATCCGCGACTTTATGGAAAATCAAATAAACCTTTGGCTGTAAACTAACACGTGTGTGGTAAAAAATTGGGGGTATCTAAACTATTTTTAGATACCCCCACTCACTAGCAACATTCTATCAAACCCTTTTTTCTGTGAGTCGTTTTACTTACACGCCAAATGAAAAGCAGTCCCTTGTTCATTACTTTCAAATGTAAGATCAATGTCCAGTCTTTGACATAATCGATGTACAATTGACAGGCCCATTCCGAGTCCCGAACTATTGTTACTTTTTACACCAGACTCAAAAATGCGTGCTTGAATATCTTTCGGGATCCCTTCCCCTGTATCTATAATACTCAACATATTTTGTGAAAACCGCACTGTGACGGCCCCTTTGTTTACATGTGAAAATGCATTTCCGATCAGATTACTCAAAATCAAGCTTAAAGCACTCTCACCGAGCGCAATGGTTACGCCACTTGGTACATCGATCTTTACCGAAATATCTTTATTCGCAATTTTATGCGCTTGTTGCAGTACACTGTTTTCAACTAAGGGAAGTAATTTCACTGCTGTTTGGTTAATTGTCTCTTCCCTTGCAAGTGCCAATAATATTTCCACACTTTGGGTCATTTGCTGTTGCGCTGCCATTGCACGTTCTACCAATGCTCGTTGCTTGTCACTCAGCGCTTCTTGTTTAAGCAGTGTTAACGCGCCTTGAGTTACTGCAATAGGCGTACGCAGTTCATGCGATGCGTCTCGCGTAAAAGCCTGTTCTCTATCTATAAATTGACGAATACGACCGAGTGCCTGTTCTAAAGTCCGTGCAAATCCGCCTATCTCATCATTGATAAATTGATCTGAAAAGTTTTGAGGTAATTTTTCTACTGGCGCTTGTGCCACAATATCGACTAACTTATCTAGCGGCTTCAGTAGTTTTTTAGCCATGGCTAACGATAGGTATGCCAATAAAATAGCCACGACTAACACTATGCACAGTGCTACAAGCATAAAATTAAACATACCAAGCTTAATTTTTCTAACCACCAACTGTTCACTCACCTCAGCCAACAGTAGGCCTTGATCCAACCACATAAGGTGGTAGTGCTTATCTCCTTGAGATGAAAACTCCTTAGCCTTTGGCTCTTCGACCAGCGTACTCTTTATAAACTCAGGAAGCTGCTCTTTGCTTTGCAGATATTGGACAAACTCTAACCTCGTTTGAGGCATATTTCCCAGACTAAGCTGCTTTGAAATATAAGTGGCTTCGTCTTGGAGTATCACATTGAACAAATGGTCTTCTATGGTGTATGCAAATAAAAAGCACACAAACCCAAACAAAGTACTTATGAACAAAGAAATACCGACGAAGTAGGCGATGATCCTAGTGCGTAATTGACGTGCTTTCATAACTTAAACTGTATCCAATGCCAAACCTACACTGTGAATTGTTTTAATAATTGCTGAATCAAATGGTTTATCTATGGCTTTTCTAAGCTGATAAATATGGGAACGAAGCGCATCAGAGTCCGTTGGATCATCTCCCCAAATTTTGTCACATAATTCACTTCGACTGAGAGGTCTAGGGTGGTGTTCCATTAGTAGTTGCAATATTTTCAGTGGAATAGGCTGCAAAACAATCACTTGTCCCGCACGTTTAACTTCCTGTGTTTGCGCATTTAAGCTCACATCACCAATCTGAAGCGTTTTTTCGCAGTTAAGTAAATGACGCTTAGCCAGCGCCAAACATCTCACATACAACTCTTCTAACGCAAATGGTTTAGTCAAATAGTCATCTGCGCCGATATTAAATCCGGCTAACTTATCATTTAGTGCATCACGTGCTGTCAGCATAATAATGGGAATATGTCTGTTCGCTTTGCTACGCAACAGTTCACAAACAGCCAAGCCATCCATTTGTGGCAACATAATGTCTAAAATAATACAATCATAGTAGTTTTCCATGGCAAGCTGTGCGCCCTGGTGACCATCATACGCAAAATCCAAAATCAGGCCCAATGGCTCTAAATACTCAGCTATATTGCGGCTGATCTCAAGATTGTCTTCAACTACCAAAACTTTAAATTGCATCTGGGCTCTGTCTGAGGAAGGGCTTCTTTCCATGCTGATACCGTTGAAATATATGATAGCGAACAGCTTATCACGGTGCGTTGTGAAATGGATGTGAAATAACAAAACGCTTGGTAAAACAGGGTTTACCAAGCATGGTTTTCGAGTGGCTTATACTATCAAAGCCTCTGCAGTTGAGTAAGGAACACTTACTCACAAATTTAAGCACGAAATATGAATATTTTTATACTTATTATTATAATTAAGCGAAATTTGCTTATGTTCAATGTTTTTATGTGCTTGTTTACGTTAACTTTCCTTTTCTCATTGGGGACTGATTAAACAGTCGTGACAACCACTGAAATAGGCTGGGACGTGGGTCAAGTTTAACGTTTAAATTAAAACTATACCCTTTTTTATAATGAGTTCTGATTACTTCACCTTCAAGATTGTGTTTTGAAATGCTACGACGAAGTTCTGACACAGCACGATTTATCGCATTGTTGTCAACATACTCTTGTTGCCAAATTTCTCGACACAACTCATCGCGGCTAATAACGCGATCTCTGTGCTGAATAAAGTAAACTAACAAGTCGTAGATAAGTGGCTCAACTTTCACCCTCTCACCGCAAAATGTTAACGAACGTTTCCTTTTATTCAGTGCATAATGACCAAATACCGCAAAGGTAAAGTCAGTATTTTCTTTATCACTTAAATTCATGATCAACAATATACTTCCTTTATATATGACTTTAAAAG
Source organism: Pseudoalteromonas luteoviolacea (assembly GCF_001750165.1). Taxonomy (NCBI): domain Bacteria; kingdom Pseudomonadati; phylum Pseudomonadota; class Gammaproteobacteria; order Alteromonadales; family Pseudoalteromonadaceae; genus Pseudoalteromonas; species Pseudoalteromonas luteoviolacea. Next base: position 855,993 of record NZ_CP015412.1, on the reverse strand, counting down.
CACCTTTATTTTATCGTTCAAATAAGTATATTGGAATGAATTAAGTCATATTTTCACATGACTTTTGTTAATGGAAACATATTACTCAATTGTCCATAAAAGAAACAAAAACCCTTCCCGATCAACCTTGAATACACAAGTTTTATACAAAAAAAACACATATAAGCATAAAAAACATACGCTTTATTTTATAAAATTGCAGTTTATTCCAGTAATGATGACAGTCGATTATTTAGGCTTTTTTTAGTCATATTAGGAAATTTCATGATGTAAGATTTTTTTCTTAATTTTTAGAAAAAAGGCCAAATTTTAGGCCTTAATTTTTACTCAAAGAGTTGCAATAAAAGCTTTGATTTTTTGATCGTCAGGGAACTTTTTTTCGCTCACTTTCAGCACATCTAATGCTTTTTTAGATTGATTTAATCGAACAAATGCTTTTGCCAAAGTCATTGCGATCATTGGATGAGAAAATTTGGACGAAATATACTCTAGTAACTTCGCACTAACGCTGACTTGAAACTCACTGGTTGCATTATTAATCTGGACCACGGCAATCATTGCAAGCATTTTTAAATCATAGTTTTGTGGAGTTTGCTCTAGTTTTTCAATGGCCGCTTCTTCATCTCGCAAAAATAATTCATACAGTTTCACAGTCGCATCATCTTGATATGGCTGCTCAGCCAGTAATTCAACATTCATCGCAGCAACCATGGCTCGTGCTGTATCTACTGTCGAAAATGGGTTTTGTCCGGTGATCACCCTGCCATCTATCGTTACATGGTTCAGCATCACAGAGTCTTGTTCGAATTTAGCGCCTCGCTCAGTTAACTTATCTTGCAGTAAAAATGGAAAATCTTTAAGCCACTTTGAGCCAAATGCATGCTCTTCTGCATTAGTAAAACCATTAACACGCTTGCCTTCAACCAAGTACCGACCATCACTCAATTTAACATCGACTAATGCCGCCGGACCATGACACACAGCACCAATAACACCATGATTTTCATATGATTTTGAAATAATTCTCTTCAATGGTTTGCTCTGATATAAGTCGAACATTGGACCTTTACCACCCACCACAAAAACACCATCGTATTTATCAATATCTATTTCGTCGAGTTTATAGGTATGTTCAAGCGCTGAGACAGCTGCTTCATCATTTAAAAACCTTTTATTATAAAGTGCAGAGTTATCAAACTCGTCTGCAACAGGTTTTCCGCCTAGAGGTGAGGCCAATGTGACTTCAATACCATGGCGCTTAAATACATAATATGCCTTCGTTAATTCTCCAAATTCATAACCCGGCTTAACAAGCTTTTGCTGCTGATTAAGTTCACCGTAACTACTCAGTACAATCAAAACATTGCTTTGTGTTTTTGCAAATGCCAACGTGCTGCAAAGTGATAAACTGGCACATAACGCAATTTTTTTCATAACGTCTCTCCTTTTGGTTGAGAGTGTTACAATAGAGTATGCGTTGTGAAAGGACCGTGAAGTGTACAAGAGAAAATTAGATAAATTAAAACAATCTAATCATTTAATGACAGTATGCACCCATACTTTTGGATTAATCTGATTTAATCCTAGTCGTTTATTGATTGGTGTAAAAGTTCCACCTTTTACGAGTTAATAACAATTAAAAAATGACACTATAATATCGAAGTATTAGCAATGAATCATGTAGAGAAAAATTTAATAACAAGCCCTATCCCAATCTCTTTATGGAATTTATATAAAGCTGTCTATTTTTACCCCTTTTCTCCTACCAACCATTATAAGCATGGTGCAATTATTAGTCTTTGGAACTCACATGGTAATATTTTAACTAAAAGAGAAAATAAGCGCTTTCAACACAAAAATATAGCTTCTCTATCGCGTCTATGTGTTCCAATAAACTATGTATTTGGTGGTGATCATAGCATGTCTTACCGCGAGCTTAGTATTTCTATAAATATTTCCCTTCGACTCGCACAGAAAATATCTATTCGTTTTAACCAGCGCGCTTTTTACTACTTAGATAACAATAGAATTACCCTATTCAATAGCTATAACCTTGGACAAAACTGTGTATTGGATTCATTATTTACCTCCCGAATTAACCGTATGACCTTACCTATTAAAAATACAGCACAATTATGACTATTTCATTTTCATACAATGAGTTTTGCTAAATGAGAGGTACTGTCGTTCTTAATTTTTATGACATCTTTTAGCTTTTCCACACTACAGTACCACCGTATTACATAATTTTTATTGATATAGAATAATAAATATTAAAACAACAACAGCCACAAAAAATTAAACCAATGATATTTATAGATTTTATTGGGTTAACTATCCGCATATAGAGTTTTACTCCGTTCAACTCAATTATTGACTAAAATTAAAGTTAAATAAATCGTCAAGCAGTACCTATGCAGCTAAAAACCAGACTTCCTCTCGTATTAGCCATCACAGCGCTGATGCCTATGTTGATCATTTTTTTGATAGCCATGATCCATAGCGCACAACAGGCACGAGAAATGAGTATTAGAGCTGCACAATCTGAAGTTTTAAACGCAGCCGCCATTTTTAATGCATATTTCTCGCAGCGAAAATCAGAAATAGCAACTTTGGCCCGCCAGCCAACTTTACGCTCGATGAACTTCGAGCAGATAAAGCCCATACTCCGAGCTGAAAAGAACTCACATCACAACGTATACGAAAAGTTCATTTTAGGGCGAGTGGATGGTAGTTTTCACAACACAGAAGGAGGCAATCCCTACCAAGATATGCGACGGACTTTTGATGATTCAGATCCTCATTCAAAGCCCAAGACCATCATAAAGCGTGATTACTGGCAACACACTATCAGTAACAATATCGACCATCGCGATCAAATCTATGTTTCTGAGCCCATGATCTCTTACACAACAGGCGTGAAACAGATTGTCGTGGCGGCTTCTATCATAAGTACCAGCGGTCAAGTGGCAGGCCTATTAGGTGGCAGTATTGCATGGCAAGAAATAGATCGACTAATAGCGAGTGTCAATGATCATGTACTAAAGCAGTTTGGTGAACAGACCAAATTTATGCTGGTCTCAAGTACAGGCGTGTACATGTATCATTGGGACAAAAACAAAACGATTCAACACAAGAATATTGACGGCAAATACATACTCAATGATATTGGAGAAAAAACCAGTACCATTACCCGTATAACCAAAGAGCGTGATTCGACTTTACAAGCGATAGGATTAAAAATGATTGCAGGGTTTGAGGGACACGGGCAATTCATGCTCGATAAGCATACCCAAGCTTTTGTCTTTTATGCCCCAATACCTTCTGCAAGTTATAGCCTCGCAGTTGTCTTACCCGAGCAGGTTGTCTTTGCTTCTGTTGAAATTCTCAAAGAAAAACTACTCATCACGCTCACCTTGGCAACGTTACTCAGTATGCTGGTTGCCTGGTGGATCGCCTATCGGCTCTATAGTCCCATCTCTAAACTGACTTATGCAGCCAACTCATTGGCAAAGGGCCAATATGATGTCCACCTAAAAATTAAGGGTGACGATGAAATTGCCGAATTAAGCCGGACGTTCGAGTCAATGCGAGATACCATTTATGCAAGAGAAAGTGATTTAGAAAAGCGAGTAGAAAAACGCACCCAAGCGCTGGAACAAGCCATGCACGCTGCTGAACTTGCAGTCTCTGCCAAAAGCCGTTTTTTAGCGAATATGAGCCATGAAATTAGAACGCCAATGAATGGCATTTTGGGTACCATCCAACTACTTGAACAAGAATCAAACTTCAGTGAAGATCAAAAGCAGCTGTTGAAACTGGCCAATGTATCAGGCAGTAATTTATTAACTCTAATTAATGATATCTTAGATATCTCAAAACTAGAGCAAGGGCAGATCAGTTTATATGCAGAGCCTTTTGAACTAAAAGGCACAATCGAGCATTTAATCCAATTAACTCAAACAAGGTCGCACTCTAAACCAATTTACATCACTTACACCATCGCGCCAAATACGCCGCTTGAAATTGCCAGCGATCAACATAGATTGCAACAAGTCCTGCTGAACCTGCTAAATAATGCCTATAAATTTACAGCGCAAGGGGAAATTTCTGTATTCATTCAGCTCAACCCAAAAGATAACCAGCAGTTACTGTTCACAATCAAAGACAGCGGAATAGGCATCAAATCAGATCAGAAAGATAAAATTTTTGACCCTTTTTGCCAGGAAGATGACAGCACCACCAAACGTTTCGGGGGAACGGGGCTTGGACTCAGTATTTGCAAACAACTAGTCAGCCTTGCAGGCGGAATAATCTTCTGTGAGTCCGCGCCAAATGAGGGGGCCACATTTACTTTTACTTGGCCTTATTCGCCGTGTTGCTTAATTGAACAGTCTCGCTCTGAACAGGATCAATGCACACGATTAAGTGGGCATATTTTGCTTGCAGAAGACAATGCCATTAATCAGGTTGTGATCAGCGCTATGCTAGAAAAACTCGGTCTACGTGTTGACGTTGCCAAAGATGGAGAGCAAGCTTTAGAAAAAGTAAATCAAGATTATTTCGATCTCATTCTCATGGATGTACATATGCCAAAAATGGATGGTATTGAAGCAACTAAGCAACTTAGAGCGCACCCGAAATACAGCCAAATGATCATTATAGCCATTACTGCGAATGTTTTTTTAGAAGATATTGCCACCTACTACAGCGCTGGCATGGATGATTTTATTGCTAAACCGGTCGAAATGACCAAGTTAGAGTCCATTTTAAGTAAATGGTTAGGAATAAAAAACAGCTAGCCAAATGGTTTCTGTATCAGGCCTTGTCCAGCTGACTTTATGTTTACAATGCGCAGGAATATTGACGTGCTCTCCAGCACCCAATTTGATAACCCGGCCATCTTCAAACGTCAGCTCACCTCCACCTTGCACTACCATTACCCATTCATGCTGCTCTTGATCATACCATCCTGTTTCCGGCGACGAGTGCCCTTTTGAAATAATGCGCTCGATTTTCACATCACCATTGCCAGCTATCACTTCAAAAAACTCGTCTGTGAGATCTGAAGGAACTGCATTGAACACATTTTGTTTTTCATCACTCATGGCATTGCCTTTGATGTATTAACACACTGTTTAAAAATGAAAGTGAGACACACAGACGGGTATGACTTGGTGGAGCTAGGCGGGATCGAACCGCCGACCTCTTGCATGCCATGCAAGCGCTCTCCCAGCTGAGCTATAGCCCCAAGTTAGAGACTAAGATTCTATTAAATCTCATTAATTTGTAAAGCTTTTTTTAGACTTTATTTAATATCTACCGTCTAGCCTTTTAAAAAGAAAGCAGCGCATTTAATCACACACTCTCAGCTGCTTTCCAATTTTATTAGGAACAGACGCATCCTATTAATTTGTTAATTTTGTTAATGCGCTATTTAAAGCTTCACTTAACTCTGAATTAGTCAGTTGCAGTGTCTCTAAATCAAAATTATCGAAGAAGCTTGGTACTGACAAATGTGCTTTCACATCAGCTGCAAAATAAGGTGCAGAATTTACCGCTGCATTAAGTACACTTTGTGCGCCACCTGGTCCTGGAGAAGTTGCCAACAACAACATTGGCGTATCTTGGTACACCTTCATATTGATACGAGATGTCCAGTCAAAAATGTTTTTGTATGCCGCAGTGTAAGAGCCATTATGTTCAGCAAATGAAATGACAATCACATCTGCTTCGCCAATTTTGTCATAAAACTTTTGTGCAAGTTCAGGGATCCCACTCTCTTTCTCACGATCGATGCTATAAATCGGCATTTCAAAATCGTTTAAATCCAAAACTTCTACATCGGCCTGCTCAATCTTAGAAGTTGCATACTCTACAAGTGCTTTATTGATTGACTGACGGCTGCTGCTTGCTGCAAATGCTAATACTTTCATTACGTTCTCCAATTTAACTGTTCTATTTTCGTCGAATATACTTGCTCGACTTGATGACAAACAGTGTAGATTAAGTTTTAATAAACATTAATAGGGCAAATGTAAAGTTACTATTTCTATATGACTCATAATCTATTTGAAGGTATCCAAGTCTTCGTCAAAGTTGTGCAATGTAATAGTTTCGCAGAAGCTGCGCTGCAACTCGGGCACTCCCCATCTCACATCAGCAAAGTTGTCAACCGCTTAGAAGCACGCCTTGGCATGCGGCTATTGAACAGAACAACCCGTACTTTGGCATTGACCCCTGACGGTGAAGTATATTTTCAGCATTGTGTGCAGCTGATCTCAGATGCAGAGCAAACTCTTAAACTGCTGACCCATCAAGATAACAAACCCAAAGGGGTACTTAAAATTAGTTGCCCAGTGGCATTTAGCCTAGACTATTTAAGACCTGCCGTAACAGAGTATGTAAAAAGGTATCCTAACGTCACCATCGAGTGGGATCTTAACGACCGAGCAGTGGATGTTGTCGGTGATGGATATGACTTGGCAATTCGAGCAACCACTAAGCTAGAAGAATCAACGCTTATCTGTAAGCGTATTTATCAATGTCGTACACTCGTTGTTGCAAGCCCTGGTTATATCGCGCGGTATGGAAAGCCATATCACCCAAGGGAGCTCACTAAACACCACTGTGTTTGCTACAGTAATTTAAAAACGCCTGATCGGTGGGAGTTTACCGATCAAACGGGTAAGTCTTTTACTGTTGATGTACGTAAACGCGTCAATTGTAATCATGGAAAGATGCAAGCAGCCATGGCCATCGACGGGGTTGGCATTACTCGGTTGCCAGAGTTTTATCTTGTCGATGCCATCAAAGACGGACAGCTAGAGGTGCTATTTGAGTCTTATCTGCAAAAACCTGTGGAGGTCTACGTTGTTTACCCAAGCAGAAAGCACTTATCACCTAAAGTAAGATACTTTATCGACTTACTCTCTGAGCAACTTGCGGTGTAGCGACCTCTATTATTTTGAATTTGCGCCATAACGATGATAAATGGCTTCAACTTCTTGATTAGCTATCATTGTTTTCAAAGCGCTATTTAATTCGGCTTGTAATGACTTTAAGTGGGGTTGTAGACGCATATGCACTGGTAAACGACTGATCTCGTATACCACCTTAAAATCGGCATAATCAGGATGACGGTGTTGGTAATAAGCAGCGGTGGCATCGCCCAACATGATGAAATCAACACGCTGATAAGCAAGTTGAGCAAGTAGCTCTTTTTCAGAGACATTATCATAAACCATGATTTTAGTATGTCCAAAGTGGGATTCAAACTCGCCGTAACGATACCCTCTAACACGGCCAAAAACTGAACCATAAAAAGTTTTCGGATCGTCCGTAACACGTTCACCCTCCCGCCCTAGTACCACTTCGCGCGAATACGCATAAGGCAGAGAGTAAATCCCAGGGTTACTGCTCTGAGTGCGCCAGTTAGGGTTAACGCCAGGTTCAATATCAATTTTACCCATGTCAAATAACCTTTGCCCTCTGGCCACCGACCAAGGCACTAATTCAAATGTGTGGCCAGTCAACTCACTCAATCGATTAAACAAATGGCTAAATATGCCCGCTTGCCCATTGCCAGAAATATAGTTATAAGGTGGGTTTGCACCATGGTAAACCAGCACCGTGTAATGCTCACAGGCTACACTCGAAGAATATAGAAAAGCGATAAAGCCAAGTAAAACACGCATAATGGCCTCTATTTAACACACTCTTTATCAACTTAGCATAGTTTTCACAAACATTATGAAAAAGTGCACTATCTAAGCAAAAAACGGCCTGTTTATTACACATTTAAAAACAAGGATAATTAAAACACTAAACAAAAAGAATCATTAATTCATATATAAAAACAAATTGGCTATTTAATACCCCAATATTTCATAAGTTAAATTTTTTCTTCATTTTTTTGACTTTAATCATAAATATTATATTCATTTATTCGTTTAATAATAGTGTGCGAACGCAAGGCATGTGCTTTGCAGTTTTATGTTGTGAAGGAAACAGCACGACAAAAACCCATCGTACATAAAACTTTTACGAGCCAAAATGGCTTTTTATTCTCAAGAAAAGGAAACAAACTATGAAAACTGGCGTATTATTCTCACTAATTGCCATTGCTGCCGCTACAAATGTTTCAGCTGGAGAGCTACCAACTGAAGCGGGTTATGCGAGTGTTCAAGAGGTGCTGGAATATGGTCGTAAGTATCAAACCATCAGAACACAGCTTAAAGATGCAGGCTATCGCTTCCATGACTGTCATACTCAAGTCATCAACTACTTCGTGACACCGATGCAGGCTGAATACCTTTATGCTCAAACTGAGTGCACTTACTCGACGCCAAGTGGTGGTAACTACTCTTTACAAACAGACTATGCAAAAGTCACTATTGATGTGAACTACAATCAAGAACATGGCCTGTACAGAGAAGGCAATGTAACAGTCGACTACATGACTGTATACTAACCACTTTAGACCTACGAAAAGTATTCATACCGGTTAGAATATCTTTTCTTAACCCATAGACAGGAGCATCTATGACGGTGCTCCTATTAGGTTGCTACCTTGCTTATCTCAAAAAATTTCATTCAGTTTTAATCTCACTCACAACATCTCTTCAACTTTATACTTTATTATTTTTATCAAATAGATAGGCTGATTTCAGCTAATCACGGACTTGTATTTATTTACAGCTCCAGACCGTATAAAATTGTTTTAAACGCATAAAAAAACTAATAAAACCAATAATTAAGAATTAGAGATGTCCAATTTTTACCACTGCGTTAACACTCTTATCTCTTTATCATAAAAGATGCACAACACGGTTGTGCATAGGGAAGTACAATGAATTACGGACTCGGACACAGGCTTAGTATTTTAATTGCCGATGATCATCACTTAGTACGGCAGGGGATCCGATCTCTCATCGTGCAAGCTGAAATAAGTAACGCCATCTTTGATGCCGAAAACGGCGAACAGGCATGGCGATGTATTCAATCTATCCAGCCTGACATTGCAATTTTAGATATTTCAATGGGCAAAATGAGTGGCTTAGATGTATCTCATAAAATAAAACAACGTGACCTTAACACCAAAGTTATCTTTCTTAGCATGCATGAAGATATTAAAATAATAAACCGCGCTTTTGCCGCAGGTGCACACGCTTATCTACCAAAAAGAGACGCATTTAACACATTAACTCAAGCAATAAAGCAGGTGCACACGCTTATCTACCAAAAAGAGACGCATTTAACACATTAACTCAAGCAATAAAGCAGGTGTGTAATGGTGAACAGTTCATAAGCCCAAGTTTAAAAACAAAACTAGAAGCATATCAGCTTTGCGCTAAGGACTTTATTCTCACGGCCCGTGAACAAGAAATCGTGACTCATATCTCCTGTGGCCATACTAATCGAGAAATAGCTGAAAGTTTGTGCATCTCAATTAAGACCGTTGATAATCACCGCACTAGAATTATGAAAAAACTTGGGTTAAACAAAACAGCTGAGTTAGTTCGATTTGCCGTCAAAGAAGGCCTCGTGATATAAATCTTTACATATCTTTCCCTATTTAGGGTAAATACCCTATTTCTCTCTTGGTGACTGAGCACTATCCTGCGGGCTTTATTATTTTGTTGACGCGCACTCAGTGATTGCGAATGATGCTAGGGAAAGAGCCAATGCCATTGCACCTAACTTGTATAACATCTATCACATCTAAATTTGTGACCTATTCTCAGCACTCCCTAATGGCACTACTATGTGGCTTGCCATTCCTGACTGAAGCACACTCCCCTATAAAAGTAGGAGAGATGCAGACGGTAAACATTGAATACCGCTCAAAAGTGCTCGATCAAATGCCTGCCATCACCTCACTCAATGAAGGGGGTTATATTGTTTTGTGGACCGCAGAAATGTTGGGAAGCACATACATTTATGGACAAAGATACAATCAACACAATATTAAAATAGGCTCCCCGACGCGTATTAATACCAATGCTAAAAGAGCGTCGAGAGCCCCCCATATCTTGCCTCTGACAGATGGTAAACTCCTGGTTACATGGCAGAATTATTGGGTAAGAAGTATCAATGGACGTAAGTTAAATCACGATGGGAGCTTTGCTTCCAGCGAGTTTGAATTGACCCCCATTACTGCACCTGTGAATAATTACAATCGCAGAGCGGCAGCCTTAAAAAACGGCTGGTTTATCATGGGGTGGGGTGATAGAGATAAACAAACCCCTGTGGTGTATGCAAGAGAGTTTTCTCCTTCTGGCATTCCATTTGATCAGCGCATTGATATTATCAGCTCAAATGAAAAACTTTACCGGGAAAACCCTTCTCTCATTGCCTTTGATGACAATAGTTTTGTACTGACTTGGGCAGCTTCTTCCAACATCTACGTGCGCCGATTTGACGCAAACCACAAGCCTCTTGGCCAAGAATTTAGAATTAATAGAGAGGGGCTAACCAATGGCAAAGACACTGACATACAACACTTGCCAAATGGTGGATTTTTAGTTGTATGGCGGGGTTTTGATGTTCACTCAGATTCCTACGGGATCCATGGACAAAGATTCAATGCCGACGGCAGTGTCGCCGGAGAAAACTTTACCCTAGTACAAAATACATCCAGCTCAACTCATACAAGGCCAAAGATCACCGTGCTAGATTCTGGCGCATTGGTCGTTACTTGGACCGCCCCAGATGCTGATGGCTTAGGTGTTTTTGCACAAGCGTTTAATCAAAATGGCGATAAGCTTGGCGATGCGTTTCAGGTCAATGATGCCGCAAAAGGGTCTCAAAAACTGCCCAACCTCACAACGCTACCAAATGAGCAGTTCGCAATTAGTTGGCTAAGCAGTCCAAATAACAATGATGAGTGGACTGTGCATATACAAAAATATCAACTGCCAAGCGGTCCGAAAAATAGCGTGATCCCCACCTTACCAACTGGTCCAATCTACGAAGGGGATACAATATCACTCAATCTTGACGTGCAAGGCAGCCAGATTTATGGTGTTGAAGCCATATTAACGGTCAGCGTGCCAAATAAAGCCCGTTTTTCAGGTGGTCACCTTGGTAATTTCATACCTGAAAGTGAGCGCCTTGATACTCCATTGCGTTATTCAGATACCCATTGGGAAGCCTCTGCGACATTAGTCCCACCGCACAAAGCAAAAACTGGCGAGGGTAAATTTGCCACAGCGACCTTATTAGCCAAACAAATGGGAGAAGTAAGCCTGCGTGTTGAAACCAAGTTTACCGGTGAAGATGGCTCACTGATGTTTGAACATAGCACAGCTCACTCCTTGACCATCTTAGAATCCGTGATCTTGACTGGCAACATTAAAACGCTCACTGAAAATACCGACTATCAAGACATCACGCTCACTTACCACACCCAACCTGTAGCCATAAACCCCGATGGCAGCTTTTATATTCAAGCGCAATTAACACCTGGTCTACTGACATTATCTTCACCTGGATTTTTGACAGCGAAAGCCCAATATCACTTTGAAACAGGCCAAAAGGACATCCATTTTGGCGAAATCGCGCTTATCCCTGGCGATGTAAATCAAGATAATGCCATTAACATTGCCGACTTTACGTTATTCATGAGCCATTACCGTTCGCACGCCAGTGAACCGACATACCTGCCTATTGCCGATTTTAATAGAGACAATCAAATCAACATAAAAGACTTAACGCTACTGGGAAAACATTTTGGTAAATTCGGCGAGCAGCCCATTAACCCCTAACTTAGCCATTGCGAGATAGGTTGCCCTTGAGCCGAAATAGGACTTTAAAGAATAAACTGTACATCAACTTATGCTTCGCACTCATTGTGCAAGAAATAAGGAGAAAAAGTGAAAATTCAAACAAAACAAAGTGCAACATACACACTGTATTTACAATTGTGTTTTCGCAAAATAATTTGGACCAATTTAAGGTAAAACCCTATTTTAATTGAACAAGCCTTCCCCTAGTTTATGGAAGCTTTAATAAAACAGGCATCTGAATAACCTCATTTGCCTCATTTTTGCCCAAAAGGAAATTTTAATGCCCATTCTAAAAAAACACACAAAATCAAAGCTAAGCACCGTGCATAAGTTTAGCCGAAACCTACTCCTCATGAGTATGTTTAGTTTGCCAATGATTGGTCAAGCGACAACGCCTGAGCCAGTTGGCGGTGAATTTACTATCAATATCCCCTCCGAATATCCTGTAGCTAATCCAACGATCACAAGGCTAGAGAATGGTAATCGTCTCGTATCTTGGGCCGATAATGCAGATAATATGTTTAGTACGCACTCTCTTAATGCACAGCTTTACACACCAGATGGATTCAAATCGGGTTCAATTTCTCAATTGTCAGCAGCAAATAAAGGCGGGAAAGTAGTCGCACTCGATGGCGGTGGATTTTTAACTGTCTCTATACAGGAAGAGCCAAAGTTAGAGTTCGTTATCCAACAGTTTGACAATAATGCTAATCCAATAGGAACTGAACAGCGTTTTGACATATTTAATGGACAATATAATGATGTAGGCGCCCCACATAGATATTATAGATTAAGCCAATTACCTAACAATAAAGTGGCTGTTGCTTTTGTAAGCTCTTCACAAAATTCTGAAAAAAATATTTTTACATCGATCATTGATGCTAATGAGAATATCGCTATTGAGTCGACACACTTAGTCGCATCCTCAGTAAATATTAGTGCAGGCTTACAAATCACAACGCTACAGGACGGCAATTTTGCAATTTTGTGGACAAGTAAAGAGCATTCAAATGTAAAATCGCATGTGCAGAGTTTTAATAACCAAGGCATTCCTGTCAGCAACGCAATTACTGTTGACTATGTAGACGTCTTCCTTGACGGTGAGTATCCAGGAACATTAGCAACAACGAATGATGGTTTCCTTGTCGTTTTGCCATCAAAAACTGGGCCGGTAGCTTATTCATATACTAGTGACGGTCAACTTAAAGGCTCAAAAATCGAAGTATACTTGAGCGAGTTCGAGACGACAGCACAAAACTTCGCCACTACTACCCTAAAAGATGGGCGAATTATCATTACATTCATGACAAACAAAGGGTTACAGGCTCAGGCTTTAAACCAAGATGGTACAAAAAGTGGTGAGGTATTTACCATCAGTGCATCAATGGTAGATATGCATATGCACAACTGGGTATTCCCAAACATAGATGAGTTAGCGGATGGCTATTTATTCGTTACATGGGTATACACACACTATGTAAATAGAAGCTATGTTAATGATGTTAGAGGCCAATTATTAAAAGTCGACACTAAGCTAGTCAATGGCGTAACGGCCACACTCCCTACACGCCCAATCTTTGCTGGTAATATCTTTGACATCCCACTTTCAATTGAAGGGACCAACGTCTACGGTGTTGATGCCGTGCTTAGCATTAATGGCACTCAGGTTGCACAATTTAGTGACGGGCTTTACGGAGAGTTTTTACCTTCTTATGAACGCCTGACAATTCCAGTTAATGTGACTGGCGAGCGATGGGAAAGTGCGTTGTCATTAAAGTCTCCCTATAAAGCCAAAACGGGTAAAGGGCATTTTGGTACGGCCTCATTAATTGCCACTAATCCAGGGACTGTGACGGTCACGGTGCAATCACAATTCACTGATGAAAATGGTCAATATATTTATCAAAGCCAAGATAATTATACTTTAACCGTATTAGAATCCGTCTTAATTAGTGGCAGTGTGGCGTCGTTGGCACCAGACGGTGATTTCTCCAACTTTACCATTACAATCAATGGTGAGATTGTTAAAATTAATCCAGATGGAAGCTTCAGCGTTCAAGCGGGCATTGGTGAGGCAACACTGACGTTCTCTGCGCCTGGTTATCTCAGTAAAGAGCAAAACATCACACTGTCGCCAAATCAAGCTAACGTTGATTTAGGCGAAATTGACCTAGTTGCTGGAGATAGCAACGGTAACGATAAGATTGATATCGGTGATTTAACAAAGCTGCTCGGCGCTTACCGTACCACCAGCACAGATCCTAACTACTCAATCGGGGTCGATTTTAACCGAGACAATAAAGTTGATTTACAAGACTTGACATTGCTCGGCAAAAACTTTGGCAAACAGGCTCAGTAGCCTTTAGGCCAATATTAGTTTAAGGCCATACTCTGTATGGCCTATATGCAAGAACTAGGAAACACATGCAATACCTTATTACCGCCATATTTTGTTTTTTAAGTACCGCCGCACTAGCCAGTGAAGGCCGAGTGACTTTAGAAACCCCGAATCAACAAGTAAAAACAGGCAGCCAATTTTATATCGATATTAACGTGCACGATGTGCCTGAAGTTTATGGTGTCCACCTTGTCTTGAAGTATGACCCCGCCCAACTTAAAGTACTGGACCAAGATGAAAAAATGCCAGAAATTCAACTCGAACATGGCAACTTCTTGGATGAAGACAGATTATTTGTATTAAAAAATGCTGTCAGCGTGCAAGGTAATACAATCGACTATATCGTTAGCCAGATGGCCCCCGCGAACAGTGTTTCAGGCTCCGGCCGAATTGCAAGGGTGTTTTTTGAAGCGCGTAGCAACGCCACTAAAAGCGATGTCACAATCGAGAAAGCCGACTTTGGTACTAAAGATGGACAAAGCCTGACATTCACAACTGACTCAACACTCAGCTTTGCATTTGACTCAGCATTTGAAGTCGTCAGTCCGCCCCCCACCAACCATAACAGTACAATGTTGTTTGCAGCCATTGTCAGCATAATGGTCATAATTTCCCTTATTGTTCTATTGAGACGCAAGCGCGACGAACATACGTCAACAGAAAAAGCATAAGGGCATCAAAAGATGCCCACCTATCTCTTCACAACAAGGTGAATTGTTTACTGCTGGTACACGTGAATATAGCCGTCAAGATCGGGGATTAAGACTTTATCTGCACTGATTGCGGGTGAAGCGTAAACCCCCCCATGTACAAAGCCTGAAATAATACTCGGCTGGTAATGCCAAATAGTTTCTCCAGTCTCTTTTTCAACTGCCATAAATCCGCGCTGAGTAATGAACCAGCCCGGCTCATCATGACCTGTTGATCCAATGTACACTCGATTTTCATCAACCACAGGTTGGCCCCAACTCCAACCAGGCGTGGCCACTTGCCAAACAATGTCTCCAGTTTGAGTTTTCATTTTAAATAGCAACTTAGCATCTGAACTGCCAATATAAAAATATGCATCGTCAATATCAGCCACGGCACTGGACTCTACCCATGAGCCTCCGGGTAACGCTTTTTGCCAAATAATTTGTCCATTATATGGCTCTAAACCATATAAATAGGTATCACGAGATCCCACTACGAGAATACCGTCAACTATGACAGGGCTGGATGGTATCGCCCCTTGTGTTTGATATTGCCATATCAGCTTTCCGGAGTGTTTATTTAGGGCATACACGTGACCATCCCAACTCGCCACAAACACCTTGCCTTGATATAGCGTTGCGGTTGCTCGGATCATACCTTGGGTCTTAAAGCGCCAGCGCATCTCGCCAGTACGTTTTGAAAATGCATAAAAATAGCCATCCGCGCTGCCAACATAAACAAATCGACTGTCGGCAATTGGACTCGATTTGGTATAATCAAATTCCCAAGGCGCATGATTGGCTGGCAAAATACGATGATGTCCGCCATCGTTCAAACTTGCTTTCCACAGTAGCTTGCCACTCCAACGATTCAAGGCATATAGAAACCCGTCATCACTGGTGATATACACACGATGGTTGTCAATAAAGGGCTTTGAACGTACTTTTGCACCCGTGAGATAAGTCCAACGGACTTTGACTTGGTCTACATCAAACGCATACAAATTGCCGTTATCACTACCGAAATAAGCAATGTGACTTTTCGCAGAAATACTGCCCCAGTTTTCGCTTCCTGTTTGGAAACTATATAAATATTGCCCGCTTTTTGCGTACGCAAGTATTGAACTTAACATCATGAACAGCGCCCAAACAAGCGCTGTAATTTTTCTTTGTACAGCCATAGTGTGCTCCTTAATTTAGCTTGGGAGCAACACTATTAGGTACGAAATAAATAGTCCTGAATATGAACTAAAACATTCTTAATTTATATTAAATATCTGATTTACTTAATTTTAAAATGTGATTTTGCACCAGTTGGGTGAACGCTTTCTCTTGCTTTAATGGTAAAAAATGAGGATCGGCAGCTATCCACATAAATGCATATTGGCCCGCCAATCGTGATTGCTCTAAATAATGCAGCGCTAATTGTGTATCACCGATAGCAGCTGCATAACGCGCCTGCGACATAGGTGCATTGTAATGACCAATATCTGCTCTGCGAGTATCATGATAGAGCAACCAACGATATACTCCTTTCATCCCGTGCGTGGCAAAATGCTTTTCAATCATGTCGATTTCAGAATCTAAATAACCTTCATACTTCATCACCCAGATCAACTCTTGTAAGGCCAAATCAAAATGTCCTAACTGCTCGTAAATCGCCCTTAAACACACATGATAAAACTTATTACTTTGTGAATAGGGCCTAAGTCTATCAAGCGCTTCAAAGGCCTTATCGAACTGCTGACTCATCATATATACCCAAGCGACACTTTCAGTTGAGTAGCCATCCGGTTCCATCGATTGGTAGATGTGAATATGATGCATAGCTTCGTCTGTTCGACCGACAGCCAGTAAATACTGACCATACATATGATGTGCTTCGCTTTGTGGTAAAGCATTTAAGAAATATGCTTCCGCATCCTGTATGTTCATTTCTCCCATAAAAATAAGCTTGGCGTACAACAGATTTGCGCCTTTATGCTCAGGGTGACTGGATAACACACGTTCTAAAATCGTTTTTATATGTTGCTTATCATGCTGATAACTCGTACTCATCGGCTGCAACTGAGAAAAGTGCGCTTTAGCAAGCCAGTAGATAGGATCTGCCAAGTCAGGCTGCTCAATTGAAATCGATTTGAGTAAACTGATGGCTTTGTCTAATTGCTCAGGATGATTGCTAATAATAAAGCGTGCATGATTAAAAGGCTCCGTTAAATGGTCAGGGATAACTTGTTTCACAGGCGATCTGGGCATCTGCCAAAAAACGACAAAAGAAACGGCGACTAGGCACAGTGCAGCTTTTAATAAAAAACTATCTAACGACGAGGGTAATGCATCACACATTGGCGGACCAACCCAGCGATATCCAACACCCGAAATTGTCTTTATATACTTAGGTGACTTTGCATCATCACCTAATAATCTTCGCAATCCATTGATTGCTACATATATTGCATCTTCACTAACAACCCGTTGCCCCCATACTTCGGATAAAATTTGAGATTTGCTGACATCTTGATGCTTAAACTTTAATAATAAAACTAACAGCGCATATTGTTTAGGATCCAACTCCACTACTTTCGTGCCATTTTGTAAGCTCAACTGCCGATGATTTATAACCCATTGTCCTTTATTGGCGGTCTTCAGCATAATTCCTACCTGAGAATAAAAATTTATAGTTATTTAATTTGAATAAATATTTGGGTGAAATATCGCCATTAGCATAATGGACTTGAAGAGTGTTGTTAAGGTTTTGTTTACAAAAATTACAAACGTAATAAAATTGCAATGTAAAGGGCTGAGAGTTTCTCGCCCTTCACGTAAAAAATTAATAATAGCTGATGCTAAGCTCACCCTGTTGAACATCTTGGGTAATACGCCATTCATCAAATAACATCGTGGTGCCACCAGAGTTTTCGCATCGAATAGCGTAAGTTAATGAAGAACTGAACGCATCGTAAAGCGCTTTACCCGAGTGCGTAAACACATCACTGTGTATATTGCGCACGCTCACTTGACCATTAAATACCCCAGGTACATCACCATTGCCAAACTTGACCAAACGACATTCACCATCTGGTGCAGAAGTGTTCACACTCAACTGAATATCCATGGTCACCGATTGATAATAACCTGGATATCGACCTCCGTCTTGCCAGTTATCAAACTGTAATGTTCTATCAAAGTTAATTGACGGTGCTGCGGGCACCTTGTGGTGTACAAGATAACTGCGATTGTTATCATGACATGTCAGTTTAATCACTTTAGCGGATGTTTCTTTGCCTTGCTCAACCGCGCCAAAAATCACTTTATTGTCTGCGACTGTTAAATGAGTTAAAAGTGTACCACTTATCTCGTCAAACAATGCAGCTTCAGTACATGTGGCTTGGTTTGCAGCATCAAAAAATGCGGTGAAATAATGCGATGAAGCGCTTTGCATCAATATGCTTTGTACAGGACCATACTGGTATTGTGTCAATTTTCCAGCATTGCTGTCGGCATCGTAGATTGTCTCAAGCGCATGTGCATTAAATGTTGCTAAAACACCTGCGGCTAGGGCATGGATTAATTTCATTTTAGTCTCCTTTGAAAACAGCCACTTAATAAGTCTATTATTTTTACTAATTATTTTAGGTACACGCAAAGCCATAACTGCCCATAAAGATGGTATAAGAATCATCATGTAAATACTGATATTCCTGATTACTTCAGCCCAACATGAGCGCTGATATGGGCGTACAACTTCGCTGTGCGCCACTTCATAATGACGACAAAAAATAATAAGTCAAATGTTTTTACTTAAATAATTATTAAGCAAACTAAGACAACCTAATTAAAAACCAAGAGATAACACATTGAAAAAATTACTTATATTTTAACTGGGGTCTTTCTCTAAAATATAAGTCTATCGGCAAATTAACATAAATTGCTTCGCTGCATGCATATCTAGTTGAGCCACCTATCCTTCAGTAAGCAATTAAAAGTCAGTGACAAGATACACAAGTATCTCGAATTGACGCTACCCGAAAACAATGTTTAAAACACCTTTCCTGTTCGAACTATGCTCATTGCTTATAAGCCAGGCATTACCTCACCTGTCATATAACAGGTCATGTATCCACATGATCAATTGAAATACGCCTGAAACCAGAGCGTTACTTTACATTTTGTTTCCATTTCATTACCATCAAATTCGCTTTAACAGAAAAAAGTTTAAAAGGAAATAACATGAAGTTTTTTGTAATTATGGGCTTGATGCTCAGTAGCATTTTAATATCATATCAATCGCACGGGTTTGAAGGGTTGTATTTTAGAACCTCAGAGGGGGAAGAAATTAAAGTTATTCCTCAATATAAGAAGCAACGTATCACCAGTATTTCATTTGAGACCGATTGCTCTGCCAATAATGGATATTGTCTATCCAACCAACATACTGATGATATTTTGGAGGCGTTTATCAACAGTACTCGTAACCAACGGCTTTATACGTATCGTTATGTAACTGTTGATCCCTGTATGGATCCTAGAAACCATTGTACACCTTTTAGTAGCGATGAAATACAATCGACTGACTCTGCTAAAAGGCCAGACCACTTATCGCCAATGCGAACGGTTAGGTCACGTACAGAATCAAATGCGCCACAAAATAAATCAGGGCCGCTTGAAACTGGGCTTGAACACTTTTTTCAGCAGTTAGGAACCAGTTCTGCAACATTACTCATTGAATACCTTAAATCATTCAATGGACAAGGTGATGCGCCTCAGATTTCTATTAACCAATACAGACTGTCTAATGGAAAAAAAGTGCCATTGTCAATATGCCGACCTTCAGACCAGGGGTGTGATAATATTGATATGGATGTGACGGTTAATACAAACTCAGGTGTCACGGTCACTTTCAGAGAGCGTGTAGACTCAGCAGAAGCATTGAAGCGTTATCATACAATTTCCGAATCTCTCTGGGACTTCTTTGAAGCTGGTGAACATACATGTGTTGTAGGTAATACAGGAACTGAATCCCAAAATATCATGAGAGGACAGCTAATTTGTTTTTGGAACCCCTATTAACACCTCGCGCCTAAGGCTTGTTTAGTATATTAATAGATACGCCAATATGTGAGTAAAATATCTTATCTTTACTCACATTTTTGCCCTTATGCCTTTCCTCGATTTTATATACCTACGATACCATATACAACAAATACAAAGTTAGCACTCTAGGGTTAGTGACTGGTCAAAATATATTAACCACTTAAAGGTGAGTCGACACGATTAAAAGGAAATAACATGAAGTTTTTGGTCATTTTAAGCATGATGCTCAGTAGCATTTTAATATCATATCAATCGCAGGGGTTTGATGGACTGTATTTCAAGACAATACAAGATGAAGAAATCAGATTCGCTGCTTTTCAAAGTGGCAGACAAAGTATAGGTATGTCATTTCAGTCACAATGTAATGAAACAAGCCCGCATTGCCAATCCAACAAACATATGACGGAAATTATCGAGGCGTTTTTTAGCACGTATCTTAATGATCTATATTACACATACCGTTACGTTACACACGAAGTCTGCGAAGATTCAGACAAAACATGTACACCGTCAGAAATCGACACTGAACAATCGACCTCAAAAAAGTATGGTAAAAAGCCAATCATAACCAAAGACATCTCATTAATTGCGGATTTACTGAAAGAATCTAATAACAAAGATACCATGCCCAGATTCATAGTTATCTTGTACAAAACACTTAACACTGGCCAACACATACCGTGGCGTATCTGCGAGATAGATAAACATGGATGCAAACCGGTAAATGGGGTTAAGATAAAATCAGCAGAAAAATCAGAGCTGCAGGTAATGTATGATGGACATGGCTCGACATTAAGGGAATTTAGCCTGTTTGCAATTACGGAATTAGCTTTAAGAGAATTTTTCGAGTTTGCTGGTTATACCTGTACCTATACAAACCAGAAAACCTCCTCCTCTCTTTCTAAACGATACGCCCAGTGTCAATGGCATCCAGACCCTTGTACAGACTCAGACAATGACTGTGAAATACCGGAA
This sequence comes from Pseudoalteromonas luteoviolacea, assembly GCF_001750165.1. Taxonomy (NCBI): domain Bacteria; kingdom Pseudomonadati; phylum Pseudomonadota; class Gammaproteobacteria; order Alteromonadales; family Pseudoalteromonadaceae; genus Pseudoalteromonas; species Pseudoalteromonas luteoviolacea. The sequence continues at coordinate 835,045 of NZ_CP015412.1, read as the reverse complement.
GATAACTCCGTTCTCAAAGGTGAGCATTCATCATCGACATCACACAATGCTCAACCTGACATTGACCCTTACAACATGATGGTAACTCAATATCGAGATAAAAAAACAGGACAGTTGGTACCACTTGCTGTCTGTGTTGTCCATGTCCCACATTGTACAATCGGTGAAACAGTTCAGTTTACATACTTATCTGATAAGGAGTTTACAGTGCAATATGCAGGATCAGGAGAGACACTGGATGAATTAAATCGATTTATTGCAGTTGAGTCCGTATTACGTCAGTTTTTAGCTAAAGAGGGCTATACATGCACGTTTTTTGACTCAGTGAAACAACAAAATGACGTGCAAAGACATGCCAGTTGTCAAAAAGTAACCGAGGAATAAAGATGTGCAACTTGCTCATAAACAGAGTGTGATAACCCCTTAATCGAACCCTTCTATGCCACTGTTTTTATATTTAGGGCGCTCGAACTCCATTACTGCCGTATCTTACAAGAAGATACGGCAATCTCTCATTAAACAGGTCACTTATTTTTCAGGTGCCTCAACAAAGCTCAGGCCACTTTCAATGCGCGCAAACCAATTAGCAATATGCCTAAAGTCACTTAAATTCACCCCAGCCTTCACTGCTAATTTAGGGTAAGTGTACAAGGCAATATCAGCAATACTGGGTGTTGCACCCAATAAATAATCACGGTCACTTAAATGCTTATCTAAATACGTAAAGAAGTTAATGGTTTTATCATACGTTTGTTCAAGGTCACCAGGTTTACCAATCACCTTAATACCCCGGTATAAATTTGGACCATTAAGGACTTCCCCCGCAGACATCGACAAGAACTTTTGTATCTCTGCACGCAGTAAAGCATCTTCTGGATACCAAGTTTTATCCGCATCATATTTTTGTGCAAGGTAGACTAAAATTGCATTCGAATCACAAATAACAGCATCCCCATCAACCAGCACAGGAACTTGCCCAAGCGGATTTAAAGCCACAAACTCATCTTTTTTGTGCTCTTGTTCATGTGGGTCTAGCAGCTTTAGTTCGTATTTAAGCCCAAGAATAGACAAAAAGTGTCTGATTTTATGGCCATTACCGGACAAAGCAAAACTATATAGTGTTATACCTGACATAAGGATCCTTTTACCTGAAGTTTGAGTTATGCGCTGCATGTAGTAGATACATCCAGCAACCAACATTAGTTTTTCATAGACTTACCTGGGAGTAAATTAAGTATTTTTGAAGATTTTAAAACGCTTAATCACTATTGCGCTGCACGGGCATATCACTGAAGTATTCTACAAACTCCACCTCAAAGCCATCGGGGTCAATAAAATAGACGTTTTTTCGATATGGGTGGTCGGGGCCGAGTTTATCTGCTTTAAACCCTGCCTCATTAAGGCGTTTAACCAGACTATCAATACAGTTAACCACATAAGCAAAATGGCCAAGGCCGACTTGATGCGCCTGCAAAACTCTGTTTTTACCTTCACCATGGTCACTAAAGGCAAGGTAATGATAGTCATCACCAAAATGAAGCCACTGTCTTGGTTTACCAAACCACTCTCCCTCTCCTTTGCTTCTGATTTTCCAGTGCGGGAACGCGGCGCGATAGAATTGCAGCGCAGAATCAATATTTTTTACGACCAGATTCACGTGTTCTAAATACATATGTGCCTCCTATTTGTTTTTCATGGTGTATTGAAACGTGGCATGTTTATCTGCCTCCAATAGGTTTACATACGTTTTAATCAGCTTTTTCATTGTCTTCCCTCCGTAAGTTGAGTGGCACTTTAAAAGCTCAACTTAACTTTAGGTAAAGGCTTTTTTTTAAATATTTTTATCTCTGTGATAAACGCTCAGAAAACACCGCTTGGATAAACGCGACAAATGCGGCAACTTTTGGTAAGTGAATGCGATTTTTAGGATAGAGTGCATATACCTCTACAGCGGGCAATTGCCACTGCGCCAAAACGGGTTCAAGCAAGTCTTTCTCTGGATATTGCGAGCACATATAGTCAGGCAGTATCGCAAGTCCAACCCCATCCATCACCATTTGCTTAAGTACAATATAATCATCAACACGCATCCTTGGCGAAATAACCACATCACATTGCTTAGACTCGTTGACCAGGCTAATCACTTCTGATTTTTGGATACTGCTCATCAGTAACACATCAAAGTTGGCTAGCGCCTCTGGTGTCTTAATTGCACCGTGCTGGGCAATAAATTCGCGACTTGCGTAAAACCTTCGCGATACGCGACCCAAACGTTTTGCTACCAATCTTGAGTCTGCCAGCTCACCTATTCGGATCACCAAATCAAAACCTTCTTCAATCACATCCACTCGACGATTTAAGAGGCTCAATTGAAAATTCACCTGCTTATTTTCTTGCATGAATTGACTTAAAACTGGCTTTAGAATTTCATGGCCCATACCGACAGACATGCCAACTTTCAACTCGCCTGATATTTCATTCAGCGCTTGTGCAACACTGGCATTGGCAAGCTCTACCTGTGCCTTTATCTGCTTGCAATGCTCTAAGTAAACGCTGCCAGCCTCGGTCAAATGCTGCGTTCGAGTTGTACGCTCAAGTAATGTGATCCCCAAACTCGCCTCGAGTTGCGATACTTTTCGACTCAAATTGGCCTTAGGCATGTTCAAGCGTTCAGCGGCCAAAGTGAAACTACCGGCATCAACCACGGCTAAAAATAGCAGCATCGAGTTTATATCTGTTTTTTCCATTGCCTGACTTTATTGTTGTTGTATATGGAAAAGCAATTCTATTTTATAGGTATATATAAAACAACCCAGCTTTCATACACTTTAGTCATCACGTCGAAACAGATTAAATAAAGCAGGAAAAACCATGAAAATACTTTCAAGAGATTCACTACAATTAGGCGGGTTTGCAGGCATTACAGAGCACAGATTAGTGACGGATAGCCGTGTATTTGCAGGGCGCAAAAAGCCAGAAACATTTGAAGGGCTTGGCAGTATGGTATATCTGGCGGATGCTCGTTATTTGCCCAAAGGTCAATCAGGTATGCATCCTCATAGTGAAATTGATGTCATCTCTGTTGTGTTAGAAGGACGCGTAAGTCATGAAGGGTCATTAGAGCATGGCAAAGACTTAGTCGCAGGTGATGTGCAAGTACAAAGAGCAGGCGGTGAAGGCTTTAGTCACAATGAAATTAACCCCGATGATGCCCCTAACCGTATGCTGCAAATTTGGGCGCTGCCTGAAGTTGCCGGTCAACCTGCACAATACAAGTCTTACTCCCCCAAAACCAAAGGCGCAACTCGCATTTATGGGGGTAGTGAAAATCAACAAGACACCTTTGCCAGTGCAACAGTCATGGATATTGTCCATTTAGATAACGAAGACAGCATCGATATTAACCAAGAGGCCCTGATCTATGTCATAACAGGTCAAGCCCAACTGCACCATAACGGTCAACAAACTCCTGTAAAAGAAGGCGACTTGATAAGCAATAATGCACAAAAAATGACTGCCACAGCACAGCTGCAATTACTCGTAGTGACACATAACTAATTGAGCAATAGACGATAGGAGCAAAACAATGAACACCTCGGCACCCAATGAGCATGTATTGGCCTTAGTCAATTATTTTGCATTACTCCCACTGGTGTATTTTATCCCAGATTGGCTAGCTCCGATTACAGGCGTCAATAAATTACTACATGTGGCCTCAGTGTTGGCATTAATTGTGCCGGTTATTTCATATCTTGTGATGCCAACTGCAGTGAAGCTGCTATCAAAGAAAAGTGTGTAATACCCAAACAACCACCCATGGCGTGGGTGGTTGTACTTATTTTAATTAGTGGAAAGACAGGCCATACATTAATACGCGGCCAGCATCCACATAATCAACTGTGCCCGTTGCTGAGACCCTAATTTTAGAAGTCGTCACCGGCTGAGGCAATCTGTACAGTTCTCTTGCAAATGATCTGCGAGGTATTACTGAAGTAAACTCAAATTCTCCTTTTGTGACCCACGTGCCATTTTCCCACGCTTCAACGGTGAATGTAGTAAGACGGTTACCTTGCCCATTATTGTAGGTGCCTAATTTAAATGACTGTAGAGTAAAATTACTCTTAAACTCTAGAGAAAATGACATTGGGAAAGGCACCCCACCTGTAGATGACATCATATATATGCCTTTTGTGGCGTCATCTGTATCCATCAAACAGGTTTCATCCAAAGCTCTGGTGTAATCAAACTGCCCGCCTGAGAATGCCGCATCTGAGCTAAAGGCGATCACATCATCACACACTGGTGGCGTAGTGAGCGAGTTACTGAACTCAAACCCAAAATCACCTCGACTGCCGTCTGAACCATACCAAGTACCAGTCCAAACATTTGCTGCATTTCGAGTGCCAGTAAACCACTTAACGTTGCCCTTTTCATTCAATTTAAAGTGAACTCGCGGCTCAAGCCCACTGCCATAAAATGGGTTATTCGTTTCTTCTACTTCTCCTGACAACGTCACAAAGTTACCGTCATTACCGACCAGCATATTACCCTGCTGGACAACGTTAACCGCAATAGAATTTGTCGGGTTATTTACACCATCAAGCACATCATCAAAATTGATAACCACATTCTGTGCAAATACTTGTGGAGCCAAAAAAAGTGAAGCAAGTACAATCCTTTTATTCATTTTATAATACCCTTAACGTTAGTTTGTTTTTTAACCACATAAAAATATCTCATGCCTAAGACGCAAAAAGAAGAGTAATCATTACAAAACTTTATTGATAGATTATGGCAAAAATGAGTAAAAAGGCCTTTACACTTTACGTTAGTTTTCACTGCGAACAGTTGCCCCAAGTATAAATTTTTGTATCCATATCTTCGGCATTATTATTGGCGGTTAGTGCGATAAATACAGCTCGTTTGCCACAACACTTAACTCAATACCATTTAATTTTTCATTAGTTCAAATGCCAGTTCAGTGACCTTTTGTCCCTTTAATTTATGCATACCAGAGATATTCGACAAAATAATGTAACCCAGCTGATTATCTATATCTAAAATCATTGCTGAGCTATATCCTCCAGTGCCACCATCATGAAAATAGACCTGATCTGTTTTATCAGCACTGTCTATCACATACCAGCCTAAGCCCATTTGAGTATGGCCTTGTTCAAATATGACTTGCTGCTGTAAATTGACCCAACCATGTATACGTTCAAAGTGAGCAAGCGCAAATTGCCCCAAGTCTTGTACTGAAGAGAGAATAGCGCCCGCACCTTGCAATACACCTAAATCCCAATTTGGTGTTGCTTCACCCCGAGTATTCAAGCCAATGACTAACTCTCCATGCACATCACGCCAATTACAAAAGCTGTGTGACATGTTAAATGAGTCAAATATGCGTTTTTGCAGCAATTGGGAAAAGCTCACCCCTTCCATTTTCGCCAATACATAACCGAGTAGCCCAACACCAAGATTTGAGTAATCGTGTTTAATGTGGTTTTTAATTTTTATGTCATTGGCGAGGTGTGCCAATAAGTCAGCTTCTAAATATGCCTCATATGGGTTGTCTTTACGCTTAAACAACGCTTGCCAGAGGAGCCCTGGTGGTAATCTAGGCAAGCCTGATGTATGAGTAGCCAAAGACTCAAAGGTGATCTGAGCATTATCGCGGATTGTTAAATCAATATGAGACGAGATAGGATCGGTCAGTGCCAACTTTCCTTCATCAACCAATTGCGCTAATACGGCATTGGTAAACAGCTTGGTTAACGAACCAATTTCAAACACCGATGCTTTATTGTCAATCGGCTCAACTTCTTTACAACCCTGCCTTGCACCATAATATACGCAGCGACCAGCACCCAATTTTGCAACGGCAAGCTCGGTATTGGGCGCAAATGCGCCGATGACTTTGTGAATTGACTGTATTTCGTGATCCGAAAACTGCATAACTGTCCTTTTACTTTTGCGCTCTAATTCATTGGAGCACAAACACAGCTACACGACAAAATGAATAACGTAAATAAATGTTTATATTGAAATAGTTTTGATTGTTCAGCGCCTTAATAATTAAGATGCTAATTGTTCTCGGTAACTGCCCGGTGACACGCCAAACCATGTGGTGAATGCGCGAATGAATGAATTTGACTCTTGATACCCTAATAAAAATGCTACTTCACCGAGTGATATATGCGATTTTTGCAAATAATGCTTAGCCAGCTCTGAACGCAAATTTTGTAAAACACTATGAAAATTCGTTTCTTCATCAGTCAGTTTGCGCTGCAAGGTTCGCTTACTCATTGTCAGCTTTTGCGCCACTAATTCAATCGAGCTTTGACCAACAGGCAATGACTCAAGGAGTACAGCTCGAACACGTTCAACCGTCGTCGCAGTTGCTGTTAAATCAGCGAGTTTTTGGTTCAACCCACCCTCGAAATATGACCACATACCAGAGTTTGCGGTTAAAAACGGCCGCGCAGCATCTTCGGCTCTAAAGGCAATCGAAAGCTGTTCGCCTTGTTTAAGTTTACAACCAAAAAAAGCTTCATATGCCTCAATATTGCTTGGCAGCGCTGGCAATGTAACCGATTTAGGCACCGCATTATAACGCGTTGCCATGCGCAGCAATTTAGTAAAAAATACCATTTCAGTGAGCACAAGCACGGCAGGCACAGCGCCTTCATAGCCATAACAAGACAACCCCATTGTTGTGGTTTTGTCGTTAATTTCAAGATCCATTTTCATGGGTCCAATTAACGGCTTATAGTGTTTTATTCGTGACAAAGCCGTATTTAAATCTGGACTACAAAGCGCAGCGAACAAAGGGGCATCAAACACTTCTACCGATAGATGTTCAGCAACCAATAAAGGCACGTCTTGCCCATTGGCGGCCTTTTCAATCGCCAACCACCACGCAAAATATTCTTTTGGCGATAACATCACGGGTTCACGATTCAAAATATCCGCTGGCAGCTTTGAGTACGCCACCACAGTCTCAACATCAATATTCATGTCTTGTAATAATATTTTACAGTTTGCGTGTACTGTAAACTTACTTGCGATTTTCATAACTCGTTACTTTTCCATCGATTGTCGTGACAACTTCAATACCATTTTACGCGGTAACAATGGGGTGATCCAATTAAGCAAAAACTGTAATTTGCGCTCATTAAATGCAATCAGCTGACCTTGTTGCATCGCCCTATAACCACACTCTGCCACCGACTTTGCCGATTTAGCGTTTTTCCACACATCCACCCCTTCTAAGTCGCCTGCAGCCACAAAACCAGTATTGACTGCCCCGGGACACAACGCAGTTGCTGTGACACCAGTGCCAGATAATTCTTCAGCAATAGCCTGAGTATACGAGGTTACATATGCCTTGGTCGCATAATATACCGCTTGAAGTGGTCCTGGTAAAAATGAGACTGTCGATGACACGTTGAGAATACGACCACGCTTGCGCGCAACCATCTCTTTTGAATATAAGTGAGTCAGGTCGGTCAATGCTGTTATATTAACTTGAACCATCTGCTGATCAGCTGCCATATCGCGTTGATAAAATACTCCATGGCCGCCAAACCCAGCATTATTGATCAATATATCCACCTCAATATTCAAAGCAGATGTTTTATCAAAAATACGCTGCGCTGCATTTGGTTGCGACAAATCCTCACTGATCACCGTCACTTTGATACTGTGTTTGACTTCCAACTCCTTCGCCAAAGCGACTAACTTATCTTGTGAGCGCGCAACTAGCACTACGTCTCCACCTTGCTGCGCATGTAGGTGCGCTAACTCCAAACCAATGCCGCCAGATGCGCCTGTAATTAATGCTGTATTTGCCATGTATTTTACCTCTGTTTGAACCCTGCTGAAGAATTAACTACAGCATAAACATTCAGAACACGCCACACACTGACAGATCATGACACTCAACATGCAAAAGGTGACAACCTCCATTTAAAAGTGACAAAGTGTAAACCCCCTTTACGTCCTAGGCAAAAAATTAAAGTGACACCACTTTGTGCGCCGCGCTACGTCGTCTAATAAGCACTATAATTCGCGAACCAATGCTACTATCACCATTTAAATTAAGGTTTACATTATTGGAAGTTAAAAAGGGGGAAAGAGGGACAATATGAGGACCGCACTTTATTGTCTCAGCAAAGTGCAGCCGCTCACATTCAATGTACAGTTTTAATAAAAAAGTTAGCCAAAAGCCGCTCGCTTAATATTGATTTGCACCAAAATTGAATCGATGATGTTGGTCACTTCATTAATCACGGCTTCTCGATTACTATGAATAAAAAAGTGATCGCCACATGCCATTATGGTTTTGCTCGGATAAATTGATAACTCTTTCCAAGCCAATAACCTTTCTTCAGTCACATCAGTGTCCTCAATGCCCCCAAGAACCGTTATAGGGCTATTTATTTTTACTTTCTCGCTACAATAATTCTCAGCTATCTCAAAGTCAGCTCGCAACATAGGAGTAAACAAATCAAGTAACTCTTGGTTTTCTAGAACCTCTTTGGGTGTACCATTTAATTCCCGTAGTTTTCGTTTAAATTTGTCATTCGGTAAGTTATAAATTTTTTCTCTTTCAAAATTAAGGTGAGGAGCACCACTGCCTGATGCAATCACATGCTTTGGCATCGGAAGCCCACGCTTTTGGATCTGTTTAGTAAGGGCATAAGCCACTCTGCTCCCTAAACTATGACCAAAAAATAGATAGGGCTTATCTAGATATACATCTATCGCCCCCATGTATTCTTCAACCAGATTATCCATCGTTGTGTGTGGACGCTCAGCAATACGGACCGTTCTTCCTGGAGGCTGAGCCGCTATGATCTCTACATCATCTGAAAATAGCTCGCTCCAGCTATTGAATACCGAAGCGCTGCCTCCTGCGTAAGGAAAGCATATCAGTCTCACCGATGCATTCGGGCTGTTCTTTATTGGCAAAAAGCTGTTTTTATTAATCATATTACCTTCTATCCTTATTTTTCGCTGGCTAAAGCTGCCTCTTTGGCGTTTAAATTGCTTTGCTATGTACCCGCTTCAAAAACCATACTTCGCCATCAACCGCATAGATGGCATATCATCGATTTTTAACACCATTACTTATAATAAGACCGATGTATTACTGCTATTCATTGCTACGCAATGTATATATCGTGGGTCGATTAATGTACTGCCTTAAGGGCCAATAGCAGGCAAATAAATTCACACAGCTAATAAGCACTAAACTCAGCAAAACCATAGGCAATACTTCTAGGGAAAGGAAAGGTTGTATGTATTCACTTAGACCTATATAAGCCAAAGCAAACAATACCGCACTACCAATAAACCCAAACAACACAGCTTTCGAGTTATCACGAATAATCAGATAAATAATGTGTTTACGCCTCGCTCCAATTGCCATACGAGCACCTAATTCAAACTTTCTCAATTGAATGCCGTAGCTTAAAATGCCGTACAGGCCTATACCTGCGAGCAGAAATACGAAACTTCCCAAGATTGCCGTTGTAACAGCCGTTGTAATTTCTACAAACAGGCTTTGAGTAAGGATGTCAGATGCAGCATGAAAGCTGAAGACTGAAAACCGTGAATCAACTTGTCGTAATAATGCGCCTAACTGTTTACGGCTCACAACCTGCCCCGGCTTCAACTTCAACATAAAGCTGCCACCACCCAGACTATTAGGCACATATGCTCTTGGTACGCCAACTCCCTCAGCAGAACGGCCGAAACTTGTCACTCTGTCATCAGCAATAAGAATATCTCTTACAATACCTATTACCCTAAATGGCTCACCATTAAATGGCGATATGTGCATACCTAACACATCACCATCAGGCCTTAACTGCTTTGCAAATGATTGATTAACTATCATTACATTAGCTGTGTCACGTCGGTCTGCAAGTGTGAAGTGTTCACCTTTTAACAGAGGTTGTTCAATCATATTAAAATAGTGCTGATCTACAGCTTTAAAGTAAGGTGTGAACCTTTGGTTATTTTCAAGGTTCGTCAGTGCTCTGACATTAAAACCATCAAGCGGAGAACTTCCCTGAGCAACTGACTCGACCTGAGGTAACGCCTCCAGTTTTTCCGTTATCTCGGAAATAATTGATATTGCTTCATCTTGTGTTGGGTATTCGGTTGACGAGAAATTTAGAGCGAGAGTAGAAATCTGTTCAGTTGTAAACCCAATTGGCATATTAATGGTTTTTACCGCATCCCGAAGTAAGCCAAAATTAACAAAGACCAAGACTGTCGCCAATGCGACTTGACTCGCAACAAGAGCTTGACGAGTCCTTTTTGAAACCTGTAATCCACTGCCTTTTCCGCTGCTCTGTAATGAAGTATTTAATGCCCGATAATCGATCATTCGAGTACTTAATTTAGCAAAAAATAGAGCAAATGTAACAGTAACAAAAATGGCGCTGCTAAAAGTAACCGCTGAAAGCCCAAGCTCTTTAACTCTGGGTAATACCGCCCCTAGATATTGTTGCATAACATAGAAACCAACCTGTGCGATGACCAGCGCAACTAAGATTGACAAAAACATCAATAAAGCCGTTTCGGCTAACGTTTCTTTAAATAAGTGTTTTTTAGTTGCACCAATCGCTGCTTTAATCGCCATTTTGTGTTGTTTTTCTGCAATCCTTGACATGAATAGGTTGGAAATATTAGCGCATGCAATTAAGACCAACCCAATAATACCTGCCAATAGCGTTAATGCCACAGATGAACTATCACCTAAAATCACGTTTCGTAACGCGCGAACAGGTATTTCAATTGACCAACCTCTGTAAAAGTCAATGCCAGCCACTCCCTCTTCCCAGCGTTTACTGATAATAGGAGTCAACACTTGTCGCGCTTGATGCTGGCTAACTCCAGTCTTTAATTTGCCAATAAAATACAAGTTGTGATGAATATTTCCAAAACTTTGCCTATTTGCTTTGCTAACCAAATTATAATCCCAAGGTAGAAAAACATGGCTTTCTTGTCTTGATCTATCAAATTCAGGTTCGACAAACTCTTTTGCTAAAACCCCTACCACACGATAACTCACGCCGCTTAAATTAATCTTTTTATCAAGAATATTACGATCGCCATTAAAGTCTTTTTGCCACGTGTTGTAACTCAACATGGCTACTGGGTTATAGGTATTGATTGCTTCACTGGCATCAAATATCCTACCCAACGCCATTGGAGATGCTAACAACTGGTGTAATTCAGGCGTAACATAAGTGGTGTTTACCAAGGGCTGATCGCTGAGTGAAATAATCACATCTTGACCGTAACTAATCATGGCTGATTGCTCAAATACTTCATTATTTTTATAAAGCTGTACTAGACCTGGATACGTAAAAGCAACCCCTTTCGTTTCTCTATTAGGACCAATGTTTTTATGCTCCGCAGTAAACAACCGCTCTTGCTCTGGGTACGGTAATGGCTCAACCAATAATAAATAGTTCAATGTAAGCGCACATAAGAGGGCACCCAAGGTCACCCCCATAGTTATGATCACGGTTAAGATAAAGTTGGGCTTTTTTCTTAAGCTTAACCATGCATGTTTATACTGACGAATGAATTGGCTCATACCGCCACCTTCAACTTTTCTTCTTCTATAATTTCGCCATCTAGGAGCTTATATTGAATTTTTGCCATATCGGCATAACGAGGATCATGTGTCACCATACATATGGTCGTGCCATTTTTGTTTAGCTCAGATAAAACGGCCATCACGGTATCGCCACTTTGTGAGTCTAAGTTACCGGTCGGCTCATCAACCAGTAATATTGCAGGATCTGCCACCAGTGCACGTGCAATTGCTATCCGCTGCTGCTGCCCACCCGATAGTTGATTAGGTTTGTGATCAGCTCGATGGCCCATCTCAACCATTTTTAAGCACGTTTCAACTCGCTCTTTAATAAACTCATCACTCGGGCGATCTTGTTTATATTCAAGTGGTAAGGCGACATTATCAAACACAGAGAGCTCATCAATGAGATTAAAAGATTGAAAAACGAAGCCAATTTTTTCATTGCGTACTTGTGCTGCGTCATCAAGTGAAAGAGAGCTCACATCAAGCCCCTCTATGAAGTAGGCACCTGAACTCGGCATATCAAGTAGACCCAATAGCGATAACAATGTGGACTTACCACAACCAGAAGGTCCCGAGATAGATACATACTCTCCCTTCCTGATGACAATGTTTACATCTTTTAATGCATGTGTTTCGATATCGTCAGTCTCAAAAACCTTGCCGATATTCTTCATTTCTATTTTTATTTCAGTCACGTCAATCTACCTTATTTTTTCTACATATTCGTGGACGTATACTTGCTTCAATTGCTATGCACTAATGACCCAAACACACCAAAATAACAACCAGTCCAACGTTACAGTAGCGCCAAGTTTGGTTGTACGCTGCGTTCATGTACTGCACAGGTTTTACCCATTTGCTCTGTTTGATAACTTGAAAAATCAGCACAGCTAATTAGCGTACGATTTAAAAACTTTCTATTTTTAATTCAGTCTCGGTCAAAAGTGACAAATCAGAGATGATAAAAATATCATCTACCTTAGCTCCACTAATAACTTCAATATAACGACCCGCTTCTTTACCGAATTCTACTTCTGTTTTTGTTGCAGAATTACTCGCGTCCACTAATCGAAATAAGCTAGTACTCGAATTAAATGTAGCGTTCACCGGGCGCTCCATATAGGTAATATTGACCAATGTATCTGTATTTATTACAACATCGACACTTGATTGAGGGCGAGCACTCTCTGGCAACTGGGTCGGCAGTGCAATTTCAACCTCAACGGTATTGTCGACCACGACAGGATCTATACGAGAAACGGTACCGATAATTTCATCACGACGCGTATCAACAACAGCTTTTTGACCAACCTCAATCTGCTGTGCTTTACTTTGCGGAACTTTAACCAGTGCAATCAAATCTTCCACACTCCCGATCAGTGCAATTTCTTCCCCTGCCGCTAAACTTTGGCCTAACTCAACAGATAAGCTCTGTAATACACCATCGCTGCCCGCTTTAACCGTAAGGCGGTCAAGGCGATTTTGGGCAATGTCCAATTGGCCTTGCTGCTGTTTGATCTGTTCAAGTTGAATGTTTATCGCTTCCTGATGCACTTTTTTAAGCGCAGCAGTTCTTTGCTGGTGAATTTTCAGTCGCTTCTTCAACTGCGCCTCTCGAACAACACTTTCTTTATAATCAAGCGGTGAAACGATCCCCGTTTTAACCAAACCACTTTGTGCTTCTAGTTGCACTTTGGCTGTTTCATATCGAGCTTCTAACTCTGCATAATTACTGCTTTCATTAAGTATTTCTCGCTGATGATTTAGTTTAAGTTGACGCAAATTGGCCTTGCGCTGAGCCAATTCTTGAGAAGCTGTATCAACTAACTGTTTTAGTTCAGGGTTCGCGAGTTGAACAATGACACTGTCAGCAGTCACTAATGCTCCAGGCTTGAGAATAATTTCCTGAACAGTCGCGCTCGTCAACGAGGTGATTAACTGTTGCTTATCTGAACGTAAACTACCGTAACCTTCAATTTCGACTTTAAGATCTCCCTGCTTGACTGTACTAAACAATAAATTGTCACGCTTTACAGAAGTAGTATTGGCTTGTCCACTCACATACCAAGTTGCCACAGCCAGTATGCAAATAACCAAACAACCGATAAGCGGTACTTGCTTTAACTTCTTTTTCTGCACTTTTTCTTTTTTTATATCCACTTCACAGGATCCTTCGTTTAAAACTCTCTTTAATCGCTCGCCCTTTTGATATGCTCGACCTAATTGCATGCGTAAGCGACTCGATGCACACGAATACTCTATAGCCCTCTATGGGTATATATAAGCACCTATGCGGCACGATGCGTGTGCAGGTTTGACATGCCAACTAACACTTTCCTAGGCCCTTTAAAAGGTTGTCGGCCATGTGAATAGAGCATGTTATCTACCAGTAGTAGGTCATTTTTCTGCCAGTCAAAATAAAATAGTGTTTGCTCATAAACCTCGCGAATATGCTGCAAAATAGCTTCATCAATGGCTGACCCATCACCAAAATAAGTATTCCTCGGCAAGTTATCTTCTCCAAAAATCGAAAGCATATTCTCTTTGACTTCTGAGGAGTGACTTGAAACATGGAACAAATGAGCCTGATTAAACCAAAGCTTATCCCTCGTTACAGGGTGATAAGCGGTTGCCGGTAAAATCTGGTAAGTTCGTAAACCATTGTCTTCTTTCCACTCAAATTCAATTTGATTGGCTTGGCAATAATGCTCTACTTCAGCTTTGTTAGTTGTTTGAAACACCTCACTCCAAGGTAAGTCCATGTCACCATAGTTTCTGACGTACTTTATCTGTTTGGCTTCAAATTCTTCTCTCACATCTTTATCAATCTTCGATAAAATTTCTCGACTATCAGCCAATGGAGTTGCGCCACCTTCACTTGGTGAAAGCATACACAGAAAGCCAATACGCATCGCCCACGCATTTGAATAAGACGATTCATTATGTTGTAGAATTGTTTCTGACGCTGGATACTCAGTCGCTGTATAGACCTGCCCTTTAAGCTGAGAGCGAGGCGTTGAGCGGTACATGTACTCCAGCAGAGGTTCATTAAAAATAGTTTCTAATGCCTGACTGAAATGTTTGCCTGTTAAAAACTTTAGTCCGCGCACTAAGACCACACCGTTGTCATCCAATACGCCGCTTAGGCTATGCTTATGTTCGTTCACCCAGTTAATTGTCTTCTCTCCTTCGAGGTCAACATTGAGTAATATTTTTCTTTGTGAATTGGGTTCTAATTCAAGGTCACTTACTTTAATCATTTTTCTCTTCTTAAATTTATTTGTTTTCACTTAACCTAAAAACACGCTCTTTAAGCGATGCGACTTAATGAGTGCTGCTCTAATTTAGCCATTGTTTCAGATAAAAACGGCGCCCTTAAAACGCTGTCCGTAATAGTCATTTGATCACTGTGGGCAATTTCAATTAGCTCCCCATGAGTCAAAGACTCCCAGTCACACCAATCTTTACTGTTAAGGCTAAACGCTTTAACACTTTGCGCTTCTCGTGGTTGTTTATAATGTTGTATATTTAAGCCCGAAGTCGGTGCAATATATTTTTTACTGGCATTACGGCTCAAGCAAAGTGAACGAATTGAGCGCTTCACCCATTCAATATCTTTACTGCTATCTAGCACCTTTTGACTGCATAACTCTTCAACAATTTTATCCACTACCGCTTCAATGGTGAGTGACTCCATTTCAACCCAATTTAATTGGCTTAAATCTATTGAGAAACGATTGTGAAGATACTCAGGCAAAAAGCCATAATTTGACTTTTCTGATGGGTCAAATCCTAACAATTGATGCGCGCCAAACATGGCTAAGACTTCGACCTGTTCACCTTCAAGTGTTAGTTGATATGCAATCTCATACGCTAAAGGACCGCCAGAGCACTGGCCAAATACATAATAAGGGCCCTGAGGCTGTATCGCTCGGATCGTTTCTACGTGATATTCTGCTAAATCAGGTATCGAGTCAAAAACCTGATCATCGTAAATAGATGGATCCTCAAGCCCTAGAACTTTATGCGGTAATTTGTTTGCCATGTCTTTATACGCGTTTAACCCACCTCCCGCAGGGTGTGTGCAAAATATCAGCTTGCTACTCGACGATTCGTTCAATTCAACAATCGTCGGGTATCTACTTAAATCTACCACCTTTGAACCTCCTATATAATTTATAACCTTGCGTAGGAGCAACACCACACAATGTAAGAAATCGTAATGTTGCCCCAAAATTTAACAACTGCTCTATGTATACAAAGCACTGCTAGCTGCATCTTCCTCATGGCTTAGTTTTAGGTTTATTACTTCTTGACCAAAATCGTCTATCAATAACTCCCACTCTGATTCATTCAGTAAAAGCTTATGCGCCACGACAACCAAATAAAAATGACCAATTTCATCACTCGTCCACGTGAAGCGGATCAAAGGTCCATGCTCTTGTGCCACCTGCTCCATCAGTGACGCAGCCATATCAGTCAAATGCTCTTGAAAAGTACATGCTTGCTCTGTGTATGTGATCTCATGTAACACCCGCTTCATTAAGTCTCGGTTTACCGGCAAATAACGTTTGCTAAGCAGCAAGTTATTAAGATTTTGGCTGCTCACGCTGTTTTCACTCTCTATGGAGACAGTCAGCGCTTTATCACTTTTCAATAGCTGCTTAACTTTATGGCGGATATGAGTTTCCGTTGTCGTCTCATCAAATTTGATGATCGAATACCAACACTTGTCATGCCGTTTAAGTGAAGTAAGGTGCGCATCCGCTGAACAAACTACCAAACTCCTTTCAGATAAAGGTGCCTCTTTGACGATTGATGCTTCAGCAGGTTCACTATTTTTAGAGGCCACTACTGCTAGGTCTGAGATAGTTTGATACTTCATGAAGTCCCCAACATTGAGTTTCAAACCTTTTTTAGCTGCCGCAAGTACCATTTGTACCGAAGTAATGGAGTTACCCCCCAAACTATAATAATTGGCAGACGTACTAATCATCTCAGCTTCAATGCCCAATACATCTGCCCAAATTGAAACCAGCATACTTTCTGTATCGGTCTCTGGGGCAACATACTCACCTTGCAATTCAACCCCGTTGGGACTTGGTAAGGCTTTTTTATCTATTTTACCATTGGGTGTTACAGGCCACTTGGCAATGTTAATTAGGTTACTTGGCACCATATAGCTTGGCAACACGTCTTGTAAGATTGCGAACAGGCTATGAATAAAAGTCTCATCATTGGCTATTGCCGATACATCCATCGGCTTTACATAACCCACAAGCTGCTGCCGCCCTCCGACCTCTTTTGCAACCACTTGGGCCGATTCTACTTGTTCTTGTTCACACAACAGAGCCTCGATTTCACCAAGTTCGATCCTAAAACCACGGATCTTTACTTGGTCATCAATACGCCCTAAGAAAGCTAAATTGCCATCCGCTAAATAACGTACTAAATCACCGGTTTTATAAAGCTTTTTAGAACTCATAGGGTTACTTGGATCAAAATATGGGTTATCAATAAAACGTTGTGCAGTTAGCTCAGCGCGATTCAAATAACCTCTGGCCAAGCTTATACCTCCAATATGCAATTCACCCACACAACCTAATGGCTGAAGTTGCCCAAGTTCATTTAACACAAAATGACTGTAGTTACCTAATGATCCACCAAGCTTTATACGACCAAACTCAGCTTGTTGACGATCAACTTGATTCACTAGCGACCATATGGTTGCTTCAGTTGGCCCATAACAGTTCCATAATTGATAAATACGAGGTAATAGAGATTGCGCTAAATTAATGGGGAGCGCTTCTCCGCCAGTCAAAGCTACCAAGTCAGGCTTTCCAGACCAGTCGTCATTCACTAACATTTGCCACGTCGCAGGCGTTGCTTGCATGCAAGTTATTTCCTTCGATGTGAGCAGCGCTGATAATTTGCGGGGGTCTTTCGTCTCATCACTTGGAGTAAGTACCACTTGACCACCATATGCTAAAGGCCCAAACAGCTCTAGCCCCGCAATATCAAACGCAATGGTTGTAACCGCTAGCAGTTTATTCGGCCAACTAAATACTCCAGGTAACCTATCAGCCATCCCAACAACATGGTTGACTAACGCCTGATGTGTAATCATCACCCCTTTGGGTTTGCCAGTAGACCCCGATGTAAATATCATATAGGCAAGTGATGCCTCATTATGAGCAGCCCTACGAGCAATATTCGTAGCAGGGTTACCTGTCAAAACATCTATCAATTTATCACTTTCATAAAGTGTTACCCCATCAACCGCTAAGCTCGTGACCAACGTTGAATGTGTGATTAAATGCCTTAGATTTGTGTCTTCGAAAATATGGCTTAATCGCGCAGATGGGTACTCGGGATCCAATGGTATATATGTTGCTCCAGCTTTCAAGATGCCCAATACACTCACCACCATATCAATCGAACGAGGTAAACATATCCCAACGCTTTGTTCTACTTGAACACCTTGTGAAATGAGATAGTGTGCAAGTTGGTTTGCACGTGTATTTAGTTCTCGATAAGTCAGTTGCTCTCCCGCATACTCCAAGGCAATGGCATCAGGACGCTCAGCAACTTGCTGCTCAAATAACTCATGCACACATTTGTCCAAGGGGTACGCCATCGCCGTATCATTAAGCGTATTTGTCAAATAATCAAACTCATCTGATGGAATTACATTTAAAGTCGTAATACACGTCTGTGGAGAAGTGCTCAAATGCGCTGTTAATTCTGCCAAAGCTTTTTGCATATAGCCCATTACTCGATTGACATCAATGGAAGGGTCAACCTGAAAATCAAGCGCAAAGTCCTCGCCAAGGTCATCAACACTCAAATTAAATGGATAGTTCGTTCTTTCTTGAGATGAAATGAGCTCAATACTCTGCTCTTGTTCTATATCTTGTACATCAGATGATTCAACAGACCCAGAGTGTCTGAAGTTGAGCATAGCGCTAAAAAGTGGCGAGTTATCAGGTACTCCACTACAACTTTGTGCCACTGCCAAAGGTGTTTGTTCAAATGGCAGCAACGCTTGTAAGTAGCTCTGTATATCACTGACAAAATCAAGTACGCTCTTTGAATTCAACTGGGCACGCACCGGTAGTGTATTGATAAACACACCAAGCATTGACTCAGTGCCAGCTAGCCCTTGTAAACGACCAGACATAACACTGCCAAACACAACATCTTGTTTGTTGCTACACGCAGCTAAAACTAGGCTATATGCAGCATGAAAGAGGCTCGCAGGACTCAACTTTAATTGTTTTGCAAGAGTTCGGACTTGCTGCGCTATATCGTGAGGAACTAGCTCTATCAACTCCTCCATATCCGCACCATTGCTGCGTATATCGGTCAAATCAAAGGGGGCTGTAGAGGATTCAACGTCCCCTAAAATCGATTTAAAGTGGGCTTCTGCTTGCTTAGTCTCAAATTGATTCGCTGTGTAGGCAATAAAGTTCCTATATGGTTGCACTGGTGCCAATTTATCAGCCATGCCCGTGTTGAAAGCATTCAACTCTCGCTGCACGATATCTAAAGAAACATGATCAGTGATCATATGATGCATCTGCAGTAATAGATAACTTTCTTGTTCATTTTTGCGAGCTATTTGCAACTGAAATAAAGGAGCCTGTGATAAGTCTAGCCACTGCTGTTCTGGCCGACTTTTTTCAAGCATAACGGTCTCAACATCTACTCCTTCTGGTATGTCTAACCATTTTACAGGGACTGACGCCTCCTTACAGACAACTTGCACAGGTTTTGACAACCCATCATGCAGTACCATGGTTCTTAATACATCATGTCTTTGTATCAAAAAACGCATCCCATTTATAAAATCATCTAAAGCGGCCTGATTCTTTATTTTAAAAAGTAATGGGGTAACATACGGATCATGGGCTTCACTGATTAAGTGCGTATATAATATGCCTGCTTGTAAAGGCCCAAGGGGATAAATATCTTCTATATTAGCCATCCCTTTTGGAACTTGCTTAGCAATGTGATAAATTTCTGCTTCTGTTAGATTCACTAAGGGTAACATATCAGGCGTAATATGCTCGCAATGCTCAGGGATCAAATTCTCCGGAACCTCAAAAGAGACGGCATCACGTTGTGCAAAATAAGCATCATTCAGGCTTGCCAATGCTTTCAAATTGGGTGCCGTAAACACATCCTGAGCTTGAATATGCAGGTCATTACTCGACGCCAACCCAATCAACTTCATTATCAGTAAAGAGTGCCCGCCTAATTCAAAGAAGTTTGCGGTCACGCTCAAGGTATCCGACTTAATATCTAACAGTTCAGACCAAATTTCAGCTAGTATTTTTTCAGTCCGCGTTACAGGTGCTACATACTCTCTTTGTAATGCATAGCTCTCTGGCTGCGGCAATGCTTTTCTATCTACTTTACCATTGGGCGTTAATGGCCAATCAGACACCACCAATAATATACTCGGTACCATATGCTCAGGCAATTGGCTTGATAAACTGGCTTTCAATTCAGATATAAACGTCGAATGCGCACCTTCTTCTACCTTGATACTCGGTCTCACATAGCCAACAAGTTGCTGACTACCCGCTAACTCTTTCGCAAGGACCAGGGCTGAGTCAATATTAAGCTGCTGCGCAAGTTGAGTCTCGACTTCACCCAGTTCAATTCTGTAGCCACGGATCTTAACCTGGTGATCGGCGCGACCAATATACTCCAAGTTACCATCGGGTAAACAACGCATTAAGTCGCCCGTTCGATACAATCGTTTAGAGCTGCTCGGTTTGTGCTCATCATAAAAAGGGTTATCAATAAATCGTTCTGCGCTCAATTCAGCGCGATTTAGATAGCCTCTAGCAAGCCCATTCCCACCAACATAAGCTTCACCAACAACACCTTTAGGTGTTAAGTTCATATTTTGGTCAAAAATTATAATACTTTGATCAGCTAAAGGCTTCCCTATATGAATTTGACCACTTGATATATCCTCCACCTTCCGATACGTAACATGAACGGTTGTTTCTGTGATGCCATACATATTGATGAGCGTCGCTTGCGTGTAAAAGCTCTCCTCATTGAACCACTGTTGAACGTGGTGACTGAGCAATGCTTCACCACCAAAAATCACTTTCTCCAAACTTGGTAATGTTAGCTTACTCTCTGAAAGATACTCTACCAACGCTTTAAATGCGCTTGGCGTTTGATTTAGCACTGTCAAACCATGTTGGTTAAATGAATCTACTATTAAATCGAAATCTTTGACCGAATGGCGACTTAATATAATTAATTTTCCTCCAAATGCTAGGCTTCCCCACAATTCCCAGACGCTAAAATCAAAGGAAATGGAGTGAAATAGGCACCAACAATCATTACCATTAAATCCAAAATCATCCTGCGTCACCGAAAATAGACGAAGCACATTTTGATGAGTTTGCAGTACTCCTTTTGGTCGGCCAGTCGACCCTGACGTATAAATCACATACGCCAAATGAGAACGTGTAAGGCCTAATGCGCATTTATCTAAGTTTTGCTTAGAGTAGTTTTGATAAATAGTTACATCTTCTAAATCGATAACATGGCCAGAGTACTCTGCAAGTACTTGCCCCGCTGAGGCATGACTTACGATGGTTTTAAGTTCAGCGTCGCTTATCATGTATGCCAAACGTTCTTGCGGATAGCTTGGATCTAAGGGGACATAAGCGCCACCCGCTTTAAGAATACCTAATATCCCAATAACGGTCTCTAGTGAACGTTCAACATATAAACCAACCAAGGTATCAGGCTTAACGCCCTGAGTCTCAATTAAATAATGTGCCAACTGGTTTGCTCGTTCATTAAGCGCTTGGTAAGTTAGCTGTGCTCCTTCGAACACCAACGCCACACTATCAGGGTTTTCATATGCTTGCTGCTCAAAGAGTTCATGAATGCACTGCTGCGTCGGTTGAGAGGTCGTAACATATTCGCTCTCAGTCAGTAAAAACAGCTCTTCTTCTTGCGATAAAATTGGTAATTTATTGGGCTGTATATCACTCTGATATACATCACTTAGCGCAGTCAATAACCGACAAAAATGTTCGTTCAACCTTTGTATATTTGCTTCATCAAACAAACTTACATCATATTTCCAAGAAACTTCTATGCCCTCATCGCCAATATGCATACTCACATGTAAGTCAAATTTGGCTTGGATCATATCTGACTTATATGGCGCAAGCGTTATCTCAGACAGTTTAACCGCATCTGAATCACGATCGAGACCATAATCAGTATTGGTGGTCAAAACGATTTGAAATAGAGGAGTATGAGCTGTGCTTCTGGATACTTTTAAACGTTCAACGAGTTGTTCAAAGGGGACGTCTTGATTTGATTGCGCGCCTAGATGAACTTGCCTAACATGCGCAAAATAATCACTGAGTGTGGCGTGTTCGGTGTTTGTTCTCAGTACTAAAGTATTCACAAAAAAGCCAATTAAAGGGGCTAACTCTTCTTGCAATCTATTGGCGATAGGTGTGCCAATCACGATATCAGAGCTATTGCTATGTCGAGATAATAATAAGGACAATGCCCCATGCATTAACATAAATGGGGTAAGCTGGAATCGCTCTGCGAGCACTTGTAGCTTTGAACTGATTTCAGATGATAAAGTACCGTAAACAATCGCACCTACGTGCTCCTTCACCTCTGGACGAGCATAGCTCAGTGGCAAGCTATGAAGTGGTGATATTTCATCAAGCTGGTTGGCCCAATAATCTAGCTGTTTATCTAATGCTTCACCAGATAAGTTTTCCCGCTGCCAATGAGCATAGTCTGCATACTGGATTTCAAGTTTGGGTAAAGGGCTTTGTTTACCATCACTAAACGCTTCATATAATTCGAAAAACTCTCTAGAGAGTACTTCCATCGACCAACCATCAGAAGCAATGTGATGCATATTAAATACTAACACCCCAGTGTGTGATCCCGTGCAAATATAGCTTACGCGTAACATCAAATCTTGGGACAAATCAAATGGCTTTAGCGTATCATTTTCGACATATGCCGCTACTTCATGAGATTGTATCTCACGCGTGAGATGGCTTAAGTCTTTTACGTTTATCGCGAAATTGACCTCTGACATCGAACGAACTTGTTGCATTGCTTCACCATGAACTTCCTGAAATACTGTTCTCAATACTTCATGACGCTCAATTATCTGCGTAAATATATCCGTCACCAGCGAAAGGTCTAATTTTCCTGTCACCTCGTAAGCAGTCGGCATATTATATTCAGGAGTCCCGCCTTGTAGCTGGTCGATAACCCACAAACGCTGTTGAGAAAAAGACAACTGCATCAGCTTGTTATCTCTTGGTTGCGCAGTAATCGTATTGGTATTACACGCAGCACTACTTCCTAAATTTGACAGATACTCAATGAGCTCAATTTTATTGTCTTTTATTAAACTTGCAAGCTCACTGGTAAGCACCCCCTTAGGGTGCTTAGCTTTTAACTTTGAATCACTATCTAAATATATATCAATATCGAAACTAGAGAGATATTCTACAATTTGATTTGGGTTCATTTAAAATTCTACCTCTTCTAAATCACTTTCATGATGCTTAGATAACCGCTCAGCTAATTCAGATTTAATTAACACCTGCTCGCAAAGTTCAGCAATCTCTTTCACATTAGCGTTATCGTACAGCTTTGATATGTCTAAACTCACTTGGAGTCTTTTCTTCACCATTGCAATCATCCTAATGACGAGCAGCGAGTGCCCACCAAGCGCAAAAAAGTTTGCCGTTGTGCTGACTTTCTCTAGTTCAACCCCTAGCAACTCTGACCAAATTTCAGCTAATGCCTGCTCAGTTTCGGTCTCAGGTGCAATGTACTCACCTTGTAATAAACTGCCATCAGGTTGAGGTAGCGCTTTGTTATCGACTTTGCCATTGTTTGTTAACGGCCATTGCTCAATCACCATCAACACATTTGGCACCATATAATCAGGTAATTTACCGGACAGCCCCAACTGCAACTCGGTGAGAAAAGCTGTCTTAGCTGCTTCGTCTAACTCTCTATTTGGTCTCACATAACCAACTAATTGCTCACTCCCTGTCAGTTCCGTAGTGATTACTAAAGCGGAATCCACTCCTTCGAGATCTGTCAGTTGGGTTTCTACTTCACCCAGCTCAATCCGATAGCCTCGTACTTTGACTTGATCGTCTACTCGACCTATAAACTCGAGTACACCGTCACTTAACCACCTAACTTGGTCACCCGTTTTGTACAAGGTTGCCGATTGCACCTGCGCTTGTATTTGTGCCGATAAGGTCTCTGCTTTTATAAACTGCTGCTGAGTGAGCGTATCACGATTAATATAACCTTGTGCTACACCTGCTCCTGCAATATACAACTCTCCAATACCACCTATCGGTTGTACTTGTAGCTGCTCATTTAACACAAATAACTGCGTGTTTTGAATCGGCAGACCTATTGGTACTGCATAAGACTGCGCTAACGCATCAACTTGGTCTGCGCTGTCTACTCTGTAAGTCGAACAACCAACCACTGTCTCTGTAGGACCATATTCGTTGATAAAGCTTGAATTTGGTAGCCGTAATTTCTTCCAGTTTGACAAAGTACTTACTGTTAATTGCTCACCTCCAATAACCAGTATATGCGCCGCATTACATACTTGACCGTTATCCAATTGCTGCTCTATCGCATTCAAATGGGCTGGCGTTAATTTAAACATGAGGTTTTGAGATGCAAACAACCTATTGCCAAGCTGTTCAAGCATTGCATCACCATTTCCAAGCAATAGCACTGACTTACCACAACACAATGGAGACAGAATTGAAGTCACCGTCGCATCAAAACAAAGTGGTGTACACACTACCGCTCCCTCAATCCTGTCTTCCATATACTCTGTCAGCGTGTGCTGAACATAATTGAGCAGCCCACTGTGCGTGACTTTCACCCCTTTGGGTTTGCCCGTTGAGCCGGATGTATACAGAACATATGCTAATGAGTCTGGCGCCGCTATACGTACTTCCTCTAGGCAAGTATCGTAATCCGATAACCAATCGCTGTTCCCGAACACAGGCTCAACTACCATAATATCTAGGCTTGGTAATGGGAATCGCTCAACCAAGGGTTGCTCAATCAACACCAATTCAACGTCGGCATCTTCACAAATGAAATCTATACGTTCTTGCGGATATGATGCATCTAGCGGTACGTAACTGGCACCCGTTTTTAACACTGCCAACATTGCTATTAGCTGCTCAAAACCACGCTCAAACAGTAAGCCGACCCGTGCACCTTCGTCTAACTCACATTCAATTAAATAGTTTGCAAGCTGATTAGCTCGTGCATCTAGTTCCGAATAAGTTAGTTCCTTATCATCATACACAATGGCAACTTTAGTGGGGTTTTCTCGCGCTTGTTGCTCAAATAATTCGTGTACAGCCTTGTCTTTAGGATAGCTCACCTTAGTGTCATTCAGCTCACTCAATAAATAGTGTTCTTCCGTTTGTGACAACACGGGTAAACTCGACGGAGGTATCTCACTATGCTTCACTTCACTAAGCGCTACTAGCAACTGACATAAATGTTCATTTAATTTTTGAATAGATGCATCATTAAACAAACTCGTATCATACTTCCAAGTGATCCCAACACCTGCACTACTCATGTTCATACTGATATGTAAGTCAAATTTAGCCTGCACCATATCAGCCTGATATGGTACCAGCGTCACACCAGATAACGCCATCGAATCTAGGCTGCTGTCACTGTCTATTCCGTAATCAGTACTGGTAGTCAAAACAATTTGAAATAGCGGGGTGTGTGCGGAACTTCTAGGAATTTTTAAACGTTCAACCAGTTGCTCAAAAGGCACGTCCTGATTCGATTGCGCACCTAAGTGGACCTGTTTGATATGCTCAAAATACTCAGATAGACTGCCCTGATCAGTTTGGGTTCTCAACACCAACGTATTTACAAAAAAACCGATTAAAGGCGCAAGCTCCTCCTGTGCTCTATTAGCTGTTGAGGTACCAATGACAATATCTGCATTATTACTATGGCGCGCTAATAGCAAAGATAATGCGCCATGCAGTAACATGAAAGGAGTAAGCTGGTGCTGTTTTGCCAGCGCAAGTAACTTTTTACCAATGCTTGCTGGTAAGTCGCCTTGAACAACTGCACCAATATGTGACTTGACCTCTGGGCGTGTATAACTTAAAGGTAAGCTGTGTACGGGAGGCACTGCATCCAAATGCTCTACCCAGTAATCTAACTGCTTATCCAGCGCTTCTCCCTCTAACTTCGTATGCTGCCAATAAGCATAATCTGCATATTGAATTTCAAGATCAGGCAAAGGATTTGGCAAACCTTGTATCAATGCTTCATACAAAGCAAAGAACTCCTTGGTAAGCACTTCCATCGACCAGCCATCAGAAGCAATATGATGCATATTAAATATTAATACACCTGTGTCAGCACCTGTTAGAATATAGCTAACACGCAGCATCAAATCTTCAGCCAAATTGAATGGTTGCAAAATATCACTTTCTACAAATTCATTCACAGCCTCCGATTGCGCCTCATGCTGGAGATGACTAAAGTCGATCTCGTTTATGCCGAAATCTACTTCAGTCATAGGGCGAATTCGCTGTTTCGCCTCACCTTGTACTTCCTGGTACACTGTTCGAAGAACTTCATGTCGAGCAATTATTTGAGTGAATACCTCTGTAACAAGTGCAAGGTCTAACTTTCCTTGAACTTCAAAAACATTAGGCATATTGTACTCTGGCGTACCTCCTTGCAGCTGGTCAATAAACCATAAGCGCTGTTGAGCAAAAGATGGTGAGCACAAACCACTCAGGTGATTAGCTTCAATCTTAGTGGCCGCAGGCTGATTCGATTGCTCTTTTAACCATTCGACAATGCGACCTTTATTGGTTTTAATCGCGTTAATTATCTCTGGTGTTAGCCTTTCCTTTTTGCCAATTATCTTTAAATTCTCAGCATCATCTAGCTTTAACTTAACGCCAATACTATACAACTGCTCAAGAAGTTCATTCATATTAATAGCTCCACTTCACCCTCTAAGGTCTCATCACTCACATTGCTAAATTTTATTTTTAATGATTCACTATCTATTTTTTCAGCAATGCCTTTTACACTTGGATTATCAAACAGTCGTGACACGTCAATATTGACATCAAACTTTTGCTTAATAATTGAAAACATACGAATAACAAGTAACGAATGTCCACCTAATGCAAAAAAGTTTGCTGTCGTACTGAGCTTAATTACATCAATCTCTAATAGCTCTGACCAAATTTCAGCTAAGGCCTGCTCAGTTTCGGTCTCAGGTGCAACGTACTCACCTTGTAATAAACTGCCATCAGGTTGAGGTAGCGCCTTTTTATCGACTTTGCCATTGTTTGTTAACGGCCATTGCTCAACCACCATCAACACATTTGGCACCATATAATCAGGTAGCTGACTAGCCAACGTCGTTTTTAATTCTGATATATATGTCGCTACATCAACTTCATCTAACTCAATGTTCGACTTCACGTAACCAATCAGTTGCTGACTACCAGCGATTTCTGCAGCCATGACTAGAGCAGACTCCACTCCTTCGAGATCTGTCAGTTGGGTTTCTACTTCACCCAGCTCAATCCGATAACCTCGTACTTTGACTTGATCGTCTACTCGACCTATAAACTCGAGTACACCGTCACTTAACCACCTAACTTGGTCACCCGTTTTGTACAAGGTTGCCGATTGCACCTGCGCTTGTATTTGTGCCGATAAGGTCTCTGCTTTTATAAACTGCTGCTGAGTGAGCGTATCACGATTAATATAACCTTGTGCTACACCTGCTCCTGCAATATACAACTCTCCAATACCACCTATCGGTTGTACTTGTAGCTGCTCATTTAACACAAATAACTGCGTGTTTTGAATCGGCAGACCTATTGGTACTGCATAAGACTGCGCTAACGCATCAACTTGGTCTGCGCTGTCTACTCTGTAAGTCGAACAACCAACCACTGTCTCTGTAGGACCATATTCGTTGATAAAGCTTGAATTTGGTAGCCGTAATTTCTTCCAGTTTGACAAAGTACTTACTGTTAATTGCTCACCTCCAATAACCAGTATATGCGCCGCATTACATACTTGACCGTTATCCAATTGCTGCTCTATCGCATTCAAATGGGCTGGCGTTAATTTAAACATGAGGTTTTGAGATGCAAACAACCTATTGCCAAGCTGTTCAAGCATTGCATCACCATTTCCAAGCAATAGCACTGACTTACCACAACACAATGGAGACAGAATTGAAGTCACCGTCGCATCAAAACAAAGTGGTGTACACACTACCGCTCCCTCAATCCTGTCTTCCATATACTCTGTCAGCGTGTGCTGAACATAATTGAGCAGCCCACTGTGCGTGACTTTCACCCCTTTGGGTTTGCCCGTTGAGCCGGATGTATACAGAACATATGCTAATGAGTCTGGCGCCGCTATACGTACTTCCTCTAGGCAAGTATCGTAATCCGATAACCAATCGCTGTTCCCGAACACAGGCTCAACTACCATAATATCTAGGCTTGGTAATGGGAATCGCTCAACCAAGGGTTGCTCAATCAACACCAATTCAACGTCGGCATCTTCACAAATGAAATCTATACGTTCTTGCGGATATGATGCATCTAGCGGTACGTAACTGGCACCCGTTTTTAACACTGCCAACATTGCTATTAGCTGCTCAAAACCACGCTCAAACAGTAAGCCAACCCGTGCACCTTCGTCTAACTCACATTCAATTAAATAGTTTGCAAGCTGATTAGCTCGTGCATCTAGTTCCGAATAAGTTAGTTCCTTATCATCATACACAATGGCAACTTTAGTGGGGTTTTCTCGCGCTTGTTGCTCAAATAATTCGTGTACAGCCCTACCTTTAGGATTGTCCACGACAGTATTGTTTAACGTACAGGTAAGATAATTTAACTCTTCTGTAGGCAACACATTCAGTGCATCTACAGATGTATCAGGCGCATTTGCTAGAAGCTCTGTTACGCCAGCAAGTGCAGTCTGCATGTAAGCCATCACACGGCCCACATCAACAAGCGGATCCACCTGAAAATCTAAAGCAAAACCAACACCAAAGTCATCAACAATTAAGTTAAATGGATAATTACTTCGCTCCTGCGAAAAAATTAATTCAATATCGCGCTCTTCGCCTTCATTCGGTATTTCGACCGACTCATCCATTGCTGAATGTCGGTAATTTAGCATTGCACTAAATAATGGCGAGTTATGCTCCACACCGCTACAATTTTGTGCCAGTGTGAGTGGTGTTTGCTCGTAAGTCAGTAAAGTTTGCAAATAGTCATGGATATCACAAACAAATTCCAATACCGTCTTTGACGCGAGTTGAGCACGAACAGGCAGAGTATTCATAAAAATACCAATCATTGACTCAGTACCAGCTAGTCCCTGCAAACGGCCTGACATCACACTCCCAAATACAACGTCTTGCTTATTACTACATGCAGCAACAACCAAGCTAAATGCAGCATGGAAAATACTTGCTGGGCTTAGTTTTAACTGCCTTGATAATGTTCGGATAGTTTGTGCCAGCTCATCTGAGACAGGTTCAACAAGCTCGTCAATATCCGCACCATCATTACGTATGTCCATCAGGTCAAACGGGGCTGTAGGCTCTTCCACATCACCAAGCGTTGCGGTGAAGTGTGATTCAGCTTCCTGCTTATTTGACTTCTCTGCGGTATATGCGATGAAATTGCGGTAAGGGCGCACAGGCTCTAACATATCACTCTGCCCAGCATGAAACGCATTGATCTCTCGCTGAATAATTTCAAGAGAAACATGATCGGTGATCAAATGATGCATTTGCAATAGTATGTAATATTCATGCTCACTCTGTTGGGCTACCTGCAGCTGAAATAAAGGCGCTTGAGATAGATCTAACCACTGCTGCTCTGGAGAGCTCCTTTCAAACATCGCAGCTCTGACATCAGTACCTGTAGGCATATCCAACCATTTAACTGGTAAAGAGACATCTTTACACACTACTTGCACCGGCTGTGACAACCCCTCATGCAACACCATTGTTCTGAGTACATCGTGACGCTGAATTAAAAAGTTCATCCCTTCTAAAAAGTCATCCAATGCAGTCTGATTATTTAC
Organism: Pseudoalteromonas luteoviolacea; assembly: GCF_001750165.1. Taxonomy (NCBI): domain Bacteria; kingdom Pseudomonadati; phylum Pseudomonadota; class Gammaproteobacteria; order Alteromonadales; family Pseudoalteromonadaceae; genus Pseudoalteromonas; species Pseudoalteromonas luteoviolacea. The sequence goes on along the minus strand of NZ_CP015412.1, from coordinate 805,212 downwards.
TTTAAATAATAATGGCGTTACATATAAATCATGCCCTTCACTTATCATATGCGTATATAAAATGCCCGCTTGCAACGGTCCTAGAGGGTAAATATCTTCAATATTTTTTACACCTTTAGGGACTTGCTGAGCGATATGGGAAATTTCTTCATCGGTTAAATTCACCAGAGGCAACATATCCGGCGTGATCTGCTCACATTGCTCAGGAATTAAATTGTCTGGCACAACAAAAGCAGCCGCATCACGCTGAGCAAAATGGGTATCATTCAAGTTTGCCAATACCTGTAGATTCGGGGCAGTAAACACATCTTGTGCTTCAATATGAAGGCCCTGATCGGTTGCCAAACCAATGAGTTTCATTATAAGTAATGAGTGGCCACCAAGTTCAAAGAAGTTTGCTGTCACACTGAGTTTATCTGCATTAACATTGAGTAGCTCAGACCAAATTTCAACGAGTGTTTTTTCTGTTTGTGTTGTTGGGGCTACGTATTCTTTTTGCAACACACTCGCATCAGGTTCTGGCAACGCTTTTCTGTCTACTTTACCATTTGGTGTCAACGGCCATTCATTTACAACAACCAGTATACTTGGCACCATGTACTCTGGTAGTTGATTTAATAACCCTGACTTTAATTCTGACACATAAGAGGCATGGGCAGAATCATCAAGCTTAACTTTCGATTTTACATAACCGATCAGCTGTTGGCTGCCTGTTAACTCTTTAGCCATTAAGAGTGCAGACTCAACACCTTCTAGCTTCAAAAGCTGGGCTTCTACCTCACCGATCTCTATCCTAAAACCACGTATTTTCACTTGATCATCGACACGGCCAATAAACTCTAAACTTCCGTCTGGAAAATAACGTACTAAGTCACCTGTTCGGTATAGTTTTTTCGAGCTATTCGGTTTGCATTCATCATAAAAGGGATTATCAATGAAACGTTCTTTGGTTAATTCTGGCCGGTTTAAATACCCTCTGGCGAGCCCATTACCACCAACATATAACTCTCCACCTCCTCCTTTGGGGGCTAGCCCTTGATGCGCATTGAGTATATACAACTCAGTATTCATCATGCTCTGTCCAATCGGTATTGACTCGTCTGTTGTATATTTCTTCTTGTTGAGCTTGTGAAAACTACATCCGATAGTCGACTCAGAGGGACCATAGTGATTGATCAGCTCACTGTGTGGAAATAAATCATAAAAATCGTTTACCAAACTGGGATCAAGTGCTTCACCACCAATAACTAATGTATGAGCACCTTGCACTTTAGATACTCCTAGTTGCTCCACTATAATCTTCAAATGCGAGGGGGTCAGTCTGATTAACTTTGCTTTATCATTTGCTGTTAGTTTCTCGATGCAATCACCTATCACCCCCTCATTGTTAATGAGTTCAACACTCTTTCCATGTAATAGCGGTAAATAAATACTAGGAAGGGTTAAATCAAAGCTCAATGATGAAATAACCAACGATCCGGTCAGGCTGGACGAGAAGTAGCCATCACTGTTGGTCATCATATAGTCAAGTAAACTTTTTCGCTCGATCATCACCCCTTTTGGTTTGCCTGTTGAGCCAGAAGTATAAATAACATATGCAAGGTGAGAGGAAGTGAGACCCAATGACGCTTTATCAAGGTTTTCTGTACTGTAATTCTTGATAATCGTTTCATCATTAATATCGATGAGATAACCAGAATAGGTTTCTAATGCATGTTGTGCCAGTTCATTACTAACGATGGTGTCTAGCTTGGCGTCTTCAATCATATAGGCTAAACGATCACTAGGATACTTAGGGTCCAATGGCACATAGGCCCCTCCCGCTTTTAGAATACCCAATATGCCAATTAGCATTTCCACTGAACGTTCAACACACAACCCGACTAACGTGTCAGGTTTTACATCTTGCTGCTGGACTAAGTAATGGGCTAATTGATTTGCTCTGGCATTAAGCTCGCCGTAAGTTAACTGCTCAGCTTCGAATACCACAGCGATATTATCTGGACTCTGCTGCGCTTGCTGCTCAAACAGCTCATGAATACAAGACTCATTTGAATACTCCATCACTCTATCATTAAGTTCCACTACCAAATGATGGGCTTCTTTTTGTGATAGCATCCCCAAGCTATGCGGCGGAATATCACTATGCGTAACTTCACTGAGCTCAGTTAATAATTGGCATAAATGTACATTTAAGCACTGAACATAAGCTTCATCAAATAAGCTCACATCATACTTCCAGAAAACTCCAACTCCTTCATCACTGATACTCATATTAATATCTAAATCAAACTTAGCTTGTATCTTGTCGGATTCATAAGGTAAAAGTGTCACATCAGACATGGCAACCGGAGCTGGGTCGTTAGTCACCCCATAATCAGTGCTCGTTGATAATAAGATCTGGAACAAAGGTGTATAAGCAGTGCTACGTGGTACATTTAATCTTTCAACAAGTTGCTCAAAAGGGACATTTTGATTTGCCTGTGCCCCTAAGTGTACGTCTTTGATATGAGAAAAGTATTCTGACAACGTTTCATGCTCAGTATCAGCTCGTAGCACGAGTGTATTGACAAAAAAGCCTATTAACGGAGACAACTCGTCTTGCAAACGATTCGCAACTGGCGTACCGATCACCACGTCAGAGCTATTACTATGCCTTGATAATAATAAAGATAATGCACCATGTAAGAGCATAAATGGCGTTAATTGGTGCTGCTTAGCCAACGCCTGTAATTTTTGCCCAACCGCTGCGGGTAAACTACCATGTACACCAGCCCCAACATGCTTCTTCACCTCTGGACGTGAAGAAACCAATGGTAAACTGTGCACAGGAGGTAGTTCATCTAGTTGCATAGCCCAATAATCTAACTGAGTATCTAACACCTCACCAGTGATATGATTACGCTGCCAGTGCGCATAATCTACATATTGGATTTCCAACTCTGGCAGTGGACTTGGCTGGCCTGAACTAAAAGCTTCATATAAAGCAAAAAACTCTTTGGTAAGGACTTCCATAGACCATCCATCAGATGCGATATGATGCATATTAAAAATCAACACACCAGCATCAGTTTCTGTATGAATATAGCTCACACGTAACATCACATCTTGGGCCAAATTAAATGGCTCCAATAGATCAGTTTCAACGAACGTATTAACCGCTTCTGATTTTGTCTCACACGTGAGATCTGTTAGATTTTTTTCATGGATCTTAAAGGCCACCTCTGACATTGGAAGAATGCGCTGTTTTGGCTCACCTTTCACGTCTTCATAAACTGTTCTCAATACCTCATGGCGTTCAATAATGTGAGCAAACACATCATTTAGAAGTGTAAGGTCTAAATGACCTTCCACTTTAAATACTGTAGGCATGTTGTATTCGGGTGAACCACCTTGAAGCTGATCAACAAACCATAGCCGCTGTTGAGAAAATGATGCATCAAAAGAATTACCAACTCTTGCAAATGGCTTTATTGAATCTTTAACGTAAATTGATTCTAAAAATAATTTAAACTCATTTTTGTGCTCTACTAATTTGCTTTTTAATTTGGGGTCCAAATCTTTAGGTACTTTTAAGTTTAATTTACCATTAACGTTTGAAACTTTAACTCCATTAGACTGCAATTCACTTAGTAATCTATTCATTTTCATAATAGAAAATCCTCATAACTATCATCACCTTCCTGTTCAACATCCACATTAAATGAAGTCAGTGCATCTATTTCACACGCAAGGCTCTTAATTTTATTATTCTTAAATATGTCTTGAAGCGGCAAACTGACACAAAAGCGTTCACTTATTTTCGATGCCAAACGAACACTAGACAGAGAATTTCCACCAATTTCAAAAAAGTTTGCCGATGTACTAACTTTGTCCGCTTCAATATCCAGTAACTCTGACCAGATCTCAACCAAGGCCTTTTCAGTGTCTGTCTCCGGTGCTTCATAAGCACCTTGCAGCACACTTCCATCTGGCTGAGGTAAGGCCTTCTTATCTATTTTACCATTAGGTGTTAGTGGCCACTCAGTAACCACAATCAATATACTCGGGATCATATGTTCCGGTAACTGATGCATTAAATTGTTTTTCAACTCTGATGAAAACTGCTCATCAGTGACTTCGCTTTGCTCGATACTCCTTTTCACATACCCAACTAGCTGCTGATGACCTGCAAATTCTTTGGCAATGGCCAAAGCAGAATCTACATGCTCAAGTGCTGAGAGCTGTGATTCCACTTCACCCAATTCAACCCTGTAGCCTCGTATTTTAACCTGGTCATCGGCTCGGCCAATAAACTCCAATTTACCATTAGGTAAATAGCGTACTAAATCTCCTGTACGATATAATCGTGATGAACTATTCGGTCTTTGCTCATCAAAATATGGATTGTCAACAAACCTTTCTGCTGTCAGCTCAGGTAAATTCAAATACCCTCTAGCTAAACCGTCACCACCAATATATAACTCACCTACCGAGCCATAAGGTAACAAAGTAGACCCATTATCAGTATTTAAAATATAAGCTTGGCAATACGGCAGCGGCTGTCCTATATGGACTTGAGTATCAGATATATCTCCATATGTTGCGTTAACTGTACACTCCGTCGGTCCATATACATTTTTAGCTTCAATCCCCTCACTTTCTAAAGCGCCCACTGTTTGCCACAATTCTTGTGATATTGCTTCTCCACCGATAAGTAGATGAGGCGGCTTGAAATCACCCCACTCTTCTAACCAGAACTGCAGTAAGCTCGGAGTGCAATCAAGCAATTCAATATTGTAGGATTCAATGTACTCTTTTAACTTAATTGGCTGTGTTTTAATTTCATCTGGTACGATTACGACTTGGCGTCCAGACAATAAAAACACCACCCCTTGTAATGAGGCATCAAACACATAATTTGCACACCAACCAACACAGTGCGCATTTTTGAACCAGCCGGACATTTCTGACAATAGTGCAAAAATGCTACCATGCTCAATCATAACACCCTTGGGCTTTCCTGTCGACCCTGATGTATAGATGATATACGCCAAATGAGTAGTACGTAGACCAAGCGATTTCTTATTTAAATTATCAGCACAATAGTTACTGAAAATATTGGTATCATCCAGATCGATAACATGACCGGAATATTGGTTCAGCACTTTGCTTGCGCAAGAATGGCTGATGATAGTACTTAAATCGGCATCCTCTATCATATAAGCCAAGCGCTCTTTAGGATAATTCGGGTCCAATGGCACATAAGCCCCACCGGCTTTGAGAATACCCAATATTCCAATAGTCATCTCTAACGACCGCTCAACACATAGCCCCACTAAGGTATCTGGTTTAACACCTTGTGTCTCGACCAAGTAATGAGCAAGTTGATTCGCCCTTGCGTTCAGTTCTCCATATGTCAGCTGCGACCCCTCAAACACCACTGCCACGGCATCAGGGTTATCCATTGCCTGCTGTTCAAATAACTCATGGATACACTTATCTTGTTGATAATCCACAGCAGTGTCATTGAGCTCTGTCACTAAATACTGCGTCTCTTGTTGTGACAACATTGGTAAACTATGGGGCGCAACGTGCTTGTTAGTCACCTCGCTTAACTCTGTTAGCAGTCTGCATAAATGATCATTAAATCGCTTAATGGTCGCTTCATCAAACAAGCTTACATCATAAGTCCATGAGATCCCGACTCCCTCGTCATTGATGCTCATATTGATATCTAAATCAAACTTCGCTTGTACAGACTCTGACGTATATGGTGCAAGTGTGACGTCTGGTAAAGCAACTGCTTTTTGACCTAACCCATAATCCGTATTCGTCGTCAGCATAATCTGGAATAATGGTGTGTGCGCTGTGCTTCTTGGAATATTAAGCTGCTCTACCAGCTGTTCAAATGGCACATCTTGGTTGGATTGTGCGCCTAAATGCACTTCCCTAATATGTGCAAAGTATTCTGATAAAGTCGCATGTTGTGTATTGGCTCTGAGCACCAAAGAGTTAACAAAGAAGCCTATTAGCGGGGCCAACTCATCTTGCATTCGGTTCGCAACAGGCGTCCCAATGACCACATCTGTGTTATTACTGTGTCTAGACAACATCAAAGACAATGCACCGTGCATAAGCATAAAGGGCGTTAATTGATATTGCGTTGCCAATGCCTGTAATTTTTGACTGATACTGGCCGGTAAACCACCACGTACAATCGCACCAACATGCTCTTTTACCTCTGGTCTAGGGTAGCTCAGTGGTAAACTATGCACAGGCGATACCTCGTCTAACTGCGCAGTCCAATAATCCAATTGACGCGCTAAAACGTCCCCAGACAAATACGTATGCTGCCAATGTGCATAATCTGCATATTGGATCTCAAGTTCAGGTAACGGGTTAGGCTGACCTTGACTCAACGCTTCATACAAAGCGAAGAACTCTTTAGTCAACACTTCCATAGACCACCCGTCTGATGCGATGTGATGCATATTAAAAATCAACACGCCCTTATCAGCACTTTTGTGTATATAGCTGACACGCAGCATCACGTCCTGGGCTAAATCAAATGCTGTCAGAATATCCTGCTCGACCGCTGAATTAACCGCATCAGATTGTGCTTCACCACTGAGGTGACATAAATCAATTTCCTTAATCGCAAACTCAACCTCAGATGAAGGAATGAAACGTTGCTTGGCCTGTCCTTGTTCCTCAACATATACCGCTCTGAGTACTTCGTGGCGGGCAATAATATGCTTAAATATCTCAGTCAATAAAGAAAGGTTTAACTGCCCCTGAACCTCAAAAACGGTCGGCATATTGTACTCAGGTGTGCCACCTTGTAGTTGATCGATAAACCATAAACGTTGTTGAGCAAAAGACACGGTATAGCCGTCTTGTTCTCTGGGTATGACAACCACAGGGGGTTTAACAACCTCACCTCGATGACAATCAATGGCTTTAGATAAATCCGCCAACGTCGCTGCGTCAAAAACAGTTTGGACAGGTAACTCAACCGCCAACTGCTTGCGAATACTCGACACCAAGCGAATACTTAATAAAGAATGTCCACCTAACTCAAAAAAGTTCGCATTAGTACTGATACTTACAGCCTCTATGCTCAATAACTCAGAGCAAATTTCGACTACGGCTTTTTCAGTTGCAGTACTGGGGGCAACATACTCACCTTGAAGCGCACAAGCATCAGGTTGCGGCAGAGCTTTTCTGTCGACCTTTCCATTGGGTGTTAGTGGCCATTCAGAGACCATCATCAAGACACTTGGCACCATATAATCAGGGGCTTTCTCTGATAAACTAGTTTTGATACCTGATAGGAACTCAGCATGAATAGCCCCATCTAACGCATCACATGATTTTACATATCCAACTAGCTGTTGGCTTCCAGCTAGCTCCTTGGTGACCACCAGTGCAGATTCAACGCCGGTCTCAAGCATAAGATATTTTTCAACTTCACCTAACTCGACTCTATAGCCACGTATCTTGACTTGATCATCTACACGCCCAATAAACTCAACATCACCATTTGGTAAATAACGTACCAAGTCGCCTGTTTGGTACAGTCGCTTCGAGCTATTAGGCTTTTGCGCGTCGTAATAAGGGTTTTCAATAAACTTTTCAGCGGTTAATTCTGGACAATTCAAATAACCACGCGCCAGCCCTGTTCCACCTATATAAAGTTCACCAACCACACCAAAAGGTACTAGCGTATTGTTTTGCATCACAAACAATGACTTACCAGGTATTCCCTGACCTATACTCACAGTTTCGTCACAGTTAAGTACTGCAACTGTACTCCACACGGTTGCTTCTGTCGGACCATACTCATTAAATAAAGTGACTTGCTGATCAGGAAACTTTTCATAATGTTTTTCCACGACATTTTTTGAGCAGCTTTCACCTGCCACAATGGCACCTCGTAATGCTGGTAATAATGAGCTATCGACTTCATTCAATATCAAATCATACAAGCTCGGCACCATAAGAAAATGACTTATTGCATGAGTTTGTAGCTGTTCAACAATGTATGAAGTATTACTTTTATTTTGTGCACTCAATAGACACAATTTCGCACCACTACACAGTGTAGAGAAAATACCAGCAACAGAGCTATCAAAAGACATTGATGAAAGAAGTAAAAAGCTTGAAAAATCATCGTATATTTCGAATCGACATTCTGTTGAATATACCAATGATTCATGCTCAATCATCACCCCTTTAGGCTTTCCTGTCGAACCTGATGTATAAATCATGTATGCCAAATGAGCAGAGTGAAGGCCTAATACAGACTTCGCCAAATTATCTGTACTGTAATTCGCACAATCAACATCAAGATCAACAATATGCCCGCTGTAATCACTTAGAGCTTCCTTAGCAATAGAATGAGTAACGACAGTACTTAAATCGGCATCCTCTATCATATAAGCCAAGCGCTCTTTAGGATAACTCGGGTCCAATGGCACATAAGCCCCGCCGGCTTTGAGAATACCCAATATTCCAATAGTCATCTCTAACGACCGCTCAACACATAGCCCCACTAAGGTATCTGGTTTAACACCTTGTGTCTCGACCAAGTAATGAGCAAGTTGATTCGCCCTTGCGTTCAGTTCTCCATATGTCAGCTGCGACCCCTCAAACACCACTGCCACGGCATCAGGGTTATCCATTGCCTGCTGTTCAAATAACTCATGGATACACTTATCTTGTTGATAATCCAAAGCAGTGTCATTGAGCTCTGTCACTAAATACTGCGTCTCTTGTTGTGACAACATTGGTAAACTATGGGGCGCAACGTGCTTGTTAGTCACCTCGCTTAACTCTGTTAGCAGTCTGCATAAATGATCATTAAATCGCTTAATGGTCGCTTCATCAAACAAGCTTACATCATAAGTCCATGAGATCCCGACTCCCTCGTCATTGATGCTCATATTGATATCTAAATCAAACTTCGCTTGTACAGACTCTGACGTATATGGTGCAAGTGTGACGTCTGGTAAAGCAACTGCTTTTTGACCTAACCCATAATCCGTATTCGTCGTCAGCATAATCTGGAATAATGGTGTGTGCGCTGTGCTTCTTGGAATATTAAGCTGCTCTACCAGCTGTTCAAATGGCACATCTTGGTTGGATTGTGCGCCTAAATGCACTTCCCTAATATGTGCAAAGTATTCTGATAAAGTCGCATGTTGTGTATTGGCTCTGAGCACCAAAGAGTTAACAAAGAAGCCTATTAGCGGGGCCAACTCATCTTGCATTCGGTTCGCAACAGGCGTCCCAATGACCACATCTGTGTTATTACTGTGTCTAGACAACATCAAAGACAATGCACCGTGCATAAGCATAAAGGGCGTTAATTGATATTGCGTTGCCAATGCCTGTAATTTTTGACTGATACTGGCCGGTAAACCACCACGTACAATCGCACCAACATGCTCTTTTACCTCTGGTCTAGGGTAGCTCAGTGGTAAACTATGCACAGGCGATACCTCGTCTAACTGCGCAGTCCAATAATCCAATTGACGCGCTAAAACGTCCCCAGACAAATACGTATGCTGCCAATGTGCATAATCTGCATATTGGATCTCAAGTTCAGGTAACGGGTTAGGCTGACCTTGACTCAACGCTTCATACAAAGCGAAGAACTCTTTAGTCAACACTTCCATAGACCACCCGTCTGATGCGATGTGATGCATATTAAAAATCAACACGCCCTTATCAGCACTTTTGTGTATATAGCTGACACGCAGCATCACGTCCTGGGCTAAATCAAATGCTGTCAGAATATCCTGCTCGACCGCTGAATTAACCGCATCAGATTGTGCTTCACCACTGAGGTGACATAAATCAATTTCCTTAATCGCAAACTCAACCTCAGATGAAGGAATGAAACGTTGCTTGGCCTGTCCTTGTTCCTCAACATATACCGCTCTGAGTACTTCGTGGCGGGCAATAATATGCTTAAATATCTCAGTCAATAAAGAAAGGTTTAACTGCCCCTGAACCTCAAAAACGGTCGGCATATTGTACTCAGGTGTGCCACCTTGTAGTTGATCGATAAACCATAAACGTTGTTGAGCAAAAGACACGGTATAGCCGTCTTGTTCTCTGGGTATGACAACCACAGGGGGTTTAACAACCTCACCTCGATGACAATCAATGGCTTTAGATAAATCCGCCAACGTCGCTGCGTCAAAAACAGTTTGGACAGGTAACTCAACCGCCAACTGCTTGCGAATACTCGACACCAAGCGAATACTTAATAAAGAATGTCCACCTAACTCAAAAAAGTTCGCATTAGTACTGATACTTACAGCCTCTATGCTCAATAACTCAGAGCAAATTTCGACTACGGCTTTTTCAGTTGCAGTACTGGGGGCAACATACTCACCTTGAAGCGCACAAGCATCAGGTTGCGGCAGAGCTTTTCTGTCGACCTTTCCATTGGGTGTTAGTGGCCAATTAGAGACCATCATCAAGACACTTGGCACCATATAATCCGGTAGCTGGCGAGATAAGCACTGTTTAACATCATACAGCAGTTCAGCCTCTTCAGACTCACCTTGTACATTGCATGGTTTCACATATCCAACTAACTGCTGACTGCCTGCGAGCTCCGTTGCCACGACCAAAGCATTGTCAACCCCCTTTACAACTGAGATTTGTGACTCCACGTCCGCGAGTTCGATTCTAAACCCTCGAATTTTTACTTGATGATCAACGCGCCCATGATATTCAATTTCTCCGTTGTCTCGTACGCAGACTAAGTCTCCTGTTTTATACAACTTCTGTGATCCGTCAAACTCACTAAATGGGTTTTCAATAAATACACGGCTGGTCATATCAGCTCGATTTAAATATCCCCTCGCAAGTCCAATACCTCCAATATATAACTCACCAACACACCCGATTGGTTGGACTTGCCCATGCTCATTTAGCACGTAGTGACTATAATTGCCCAAGGGCCCGCCTAAGACAATTTGACCCGATTCAACTTGTTGTCTATCTACTTGATTCACTAAAGACCAAATGGTCGCTTCAGTTGGCCCATAACAGTTCCAAAGCTGATGGACACGAGGTAATAAAGCCTGTGCTAGATTAAGAGGTAACGCTTCACCTCCCGTCAAAGCCACTAATTCAGCACTTCCTGACCACCCATCTTCAACTAGCATTTGCCATGTTGCGGGCGTTGCCTGCATGCATGTGATTTGTTTCGACGTAAGTAATGACGATAACTTGCTCGGTTCTTTCGCTTCATCGCTCGTACTCAGAACTACTTGACCACCGTAAGCAAGTGGTCCCAATAACTCTAGACCGGCAATATCAAACGCAACGGTTGTCACTGCTAACAATTTATTCGGCCAGCTGAATGCACCAGACAACTTGTCAGCCATCCCGGCAATATGATTGACTAATGCCTGGTGTTCAATCATTACGCCTTTCGGCTTACCAGTAGAGCCCGATGTAAATATCATATAAGCAAGTGACGATCTATTATGACCAACTCTACGAGTAATATTCGTCGTCGGGTAACCACGCAATATATCTCTTAATTTATCACTCTCATAAAGTGTAACTCCATCAGTTGGTAGCCCAGAGACCAGATTTGAGTGTGTGACTAGATGCCCTAAGTTTGTGTCTTCGAAAATATGACCGATCCGCGCTGAAGGGTAATCAGGGTCTAATGGGATATACGTGGCCCCTGCCTTTAAGACAGCCAGTACACTAATGACCATATCAACCGAACGAGGTAAACATATGCCAACGCTTTGCTCAACTTGAACACCCTGTGAAATAAGATAGTGCGCCAATTGATTTGCACGGGTATTTAGCTCTCTATATGTTAATTGCTCATCGTCATATTCAAGTGCAATGGCATCGGCATGTTCTAAAACCTGTTGCTCAAATAACTCATGAATGAAGAGATCGGTTGGGTAATTATTATTTACTGTATCATTAAGCTCCTTGACTAAGTACCCTTCTTCTTCCTTAGATAGCATTGCCAGCGTGTGAGGAGAAGTCTCTCCTTTAGTAATGTCACTTAACTCAGTTAACAATCTACATAGATGATTATTCAATTTACTTATCACCACTTCATCGAACAGACTTATGTCATATGTCCAAATGATACCTATGCCATCTTGACTAACCTGTAAGTTGATATCTAAATCAAATTTTGCCTGCACCATCTCTGATTGGTAACCAGCTAGTGTGACGCCGGATAAAGCCATTACATCGTGACTAGAACCTGTGTTCATTCCAAAGTCTGTATTCGTCGTCAATAAGATCTGGAACAAAGGTGTATGCATTGTACTTCTGGGAATATTTAAGCGCTCAACTAGTTGCTCAAAAGGTACATCTTGATTTGATTGAGCCCCTAAGTGCACTTGTTTTATATGAGCAAAGTAATCTGAAAGAGTTGCATGTCGAGTATCTGTTCTCAAAACCAGTGTGTTAACAAAAAAACCTATCAGTGGTTTTAACTCTAATTGCGTTCGATTTGCGATCGGCGTGCCGATTACCACATCTGGATTATTACTGTGTTTAGCTAATAATAGGGAAAGCGCGCCGTGCAACAACATAAATGGGGTTAATTGAAATTGTTTTGCCAACGCTTGAAGTTTTTGACTCACGGTTGCCGATAACTGCCCACTTACGAGAGCACCCTCATGTGCTTTCATCTCAGGGCGAGTATGACTCAGAGGCAAGTCATGCAATGGCGGCACGTCATCCAGTTGTTTAACCCAATAATCTAATTGATTGTCTAAAACCTCACCTTTTAAATGCGTATGCTGCCACTGAGCGTAATCCGCATACTGAATTTCAAGCGCAGGTAATGGACTTGGTTTGCCTTGGCTAAATGCATCATAAAGCACAAAGAACTCTTTGGTTAATACTTCCATTGACCAACCATCTGAAGCAATATGGTGCATATTAAAAATTAACACTCCAGAGTCTAAGTCAGTATGCACATAGCTAACACGCAGCATCACATCTGTTGCCAAATTAAACGGCGTTAAGGTATCACGTTCAACAAAGGTAGCTACCGCATCAGATTTTGTCTCACGTGTGAGATGTTTTAAATCTATTTCATTAATTTGAAAGTCTATATCTGACATTGGACGAATACATTGTGTTGTCTCACCTTGTGATTCAACGTATACCGTTCTCAGGATCTCATGACGCTCAATAATATGCGAAAATACAGTAGAGACCAAAGAGAGATTAAGCGGCCCTTTAACTTCAAAGGCCATCGGCATGTTGTACTCTGATGCACCACCTTGCAATTGATCTATGAACCACAAACGTTGCTGAGAAAATGAAAGAGGGCTTTGTTCGTTTCTTTCAACTGCAGTCACTGCTTTTTTGCTATCAATATTATTTTTCGATAAATACTTAACAAGGTGCTCTTTATTGCTTTTGAGTTGCTGCTTTAACTCGTCACTTAACTTCCCCTTGCCTGCATGAACCTGTAATTTTCCATCATTGAGGGTAACTCGAATACCATTACTTTTAAGGTGCAACAACAATTGCTCAATAGCTATCATATTTCAAAAACCTCTTCTAATTCTTCTTCACAGTCCAAGTCATCGTCTTTTTCTTCTTTTAACCACTTTCTTAGTTCAATAACTTTGGCCAGTTTTTCGATTGTTTTTGCCTCAGCTAAGTCTTCAAAAGACAATGTAATTTGAAATTCGTTTACCACTTTTGCCATCAATGTTGTGGCCGTAAGTGAGTCTCCGCCTACATCAAAGAAATCATCATCAACACCGACAGGTTGATAGCCCAATACCAATTGCCAATGCGCAGCGAGTACACGCTCAATCTCCGATTGAGGAGCTGCGTATTCCGTAGCCGTTATACGATTAGTATTTTCGCTTGCTAACTCTTGCTCTACGACCATTGCTTGCTCTGCTCGAGGCTGCCATTGAGATTCAATCACCCCTTCTAGTTTTGCACCAGAGTGCGGTAACAATGATTCAAATTTTTCAATAAATGCTTGTTGAGATTTAGCAAGTGCATCTATGACCTCTTGAGAGTACTGTTCAGACTTTTCAAACTCCAAACTAATACCTACTTTGAGCGCACGAATATTCTCACTTTTCGAATTGACTAATTCACACACATCATCGAAACTTTGATGCTTGTTGCAACGCTCCGAAACACTTCCTTCAGACTCTTTAACCCAAAATGAACGAGTTTGAAACACTGAATTGGGTAAGCTAATTACCCTCCCGGCCTGATCCTGTGAAAAATCTGGCTTAGTAAAATTGATACCTCTGTGCCACAACCGAGACTTGGCCATGAGCACAGCCATAAGCTCTTCATCCCCTTGAGCATGTTTAGTAAGGCATGCAAAAGCATTTTGTACGTTATTTAATGCTTTTTTAGTAAATGAGGTGAGTGCACTTCCTGGACCCACTTCTAAAAAGAATGGGGCATTCAATTCATCGGAAATAACCTCAACCGAATTTGCAAACAAAACAGGCTGCCTAATCTGATCCAACCAATACGCACTTGAACACAGGTACTCATCATCAACTAATTCACCGGTTACAGTCGAGTAAAATGGCACCGTAGGGCTTTGCAATTCGACTTGATCTAACAGCGCTTTAAACGCAGGGAGCATATCTTCCATCATAGGACTATGAAATGCATGAGACGTATCAATCTCTTTGTAGTTCATCGATTGACTGATCAGTACGCGGATCTGCTCTGCCATCGATGCTTCATCTGCTGCTAATACAATATGCTGCGGGCTATTCACAGCAGCAATAACAACATTATCACACAACACTTGTTCAACTTGCTCGCGAGTCGCATTTACAGACACCATATTGCCAGTTGGCATTTCAGACATAAACTTACTGCGATAAAAAATGAGTTTAACCGCATCTTCTAGTGTCATGACTTCTGCAATACACGCGGCTGTAAATTCACCTAGGCTATGGCCAGTAACAGCATCAGGAAGAAGCCCCATACTTTCCCACATTTTAGCTAAGCTGTATTCAACGGCAAAAACTGCTAACTGTGTAATTTGAGTCTGGCCGAGCAACTGTGCATCTTCGCCAAATATATAATCAGACAGAGGCTTATCTAGGTACGCTCCTGATAAGTCAACACAGGTGTCCATTGCCTGCTTAAACACAATGTTATTTTGATATAAACCCTGTGCCATATTTAAATATTGGCTACCTTGACCCGGAAACATAAAGACAAGATCATGCATAGAGGTTGAGGCCGATTGCTGGCTTAACTCTATATTCTCTCCTGTAAGTTGAGCTATCAATTGCGCCTTATTTTGACATACAGCGGTAAACTTGTGCTCAAAAGGATGGCGACCAAATGTTAAGGTATGTTCCACATCCGCCAATGAAATATCATCTTGTATTGCAAGCTGATCAGCCAGCTGTGCTTTTAGTTCCTCCAGACCTTTTGGTGTTTTCGCCGATACAGGAATGCAATGATATGGTTTCTCACTCGGTGCTTTAACCGCCACTTTTGGTGCTTCTTCTATCACCACATGTACGTTAGTACCACCCACACCAAAAGCACTCACACCCGCTCGCCTTGGATGTTCTGTTGGCTCCCACATAGCGTGCTTATCGCAAACAAAAAATGGAGATTGCTCAATCATTAGTGCCGGGTTTGGCTCGTTATAATTTAAGCTCGGCGCGTATTCACCGTGGTGAACGCACAGTGCTGCTTTAATCAATGAAGCGATCCCAGAAGCAGCATCAAGGTGACCAATATTAGTTTTTACTGAACCAATTGCACAATATTGATTTCTTTGCGTGAACTGACGATACGCCTCTGTTAATGCGGTCATCTCAACAGGATCACCAATTGGTGTGCCGGTACCATGAGCTTCTATGAGCCCTATGGTATCTGCATCAATATCACTCACTGACAAAGCCTCTAAAATAACATCGCGCTGTGAGTCAACATTAGGTGCTGTATACGCCATTTTATCTGCACCATCATTGTTCGCGGCAGTACCTTTGATCACAGCATAAATTTTATCCCCATCTTCAATAGCATCAGATAGCCTTTTTAATAGCACCATACCGATACCATTACCTTGCACAGTTCCCTGCGCATCTTTATCAAAGGCTCGGCAATAGCCATCTGGGGACATGATCGAGCCTGGCGTATAAAAATATCCTTTAGAATTATTAGCATCTACTTGAGCGCCCCCAGCTAGTGCCATATCACACTCTTCACTAATCAAACTTTGACAAGCCAAGTGAACTGCCAACAGCGAAGATGAGCACGCTGTTTGCACCGTCATCGCTGGGCCTTTAAGATTAAGCTTGTAAGAGATCTGTGTCGCTAGGAAATCTTTTTCATTCAGGATCCTTGTTTGTAACTGGTTTTGATTTGCAAACTCAGGATCATTGTTAAGCAATGTTTGTAAGTAGTCACCTATACCCATACTACAGAAGTTACCGATACTACCTGTATAATTAAAGCTGTCGTATCCTGCATCCTCTAAGGTGTGCCAGCTCGCTTGTAAGAGCTGACGAATCTGAGGGTCTAACAAGGTTGCATCAGATGGAGACACTTGGAAAAATCCGGCATCAAACTGATCTGAATTTTCCAGTTGAATACTCGCGTTCACAAAATTGGGATTTTCGAGCACTTCTTTAGGCACTTGCGCGTCCAGCAACTCGGCTTCACTGGCAAAGTGAGTACTGTTGACCCCACCGCGTAAGTTTTGCCAATACTGCTGAATATTTTTCGCCTTAGGAAAGCTGCCTGCCATACCAATAATTGCGACATCAAATTCCGAACATTCATTGCTATACATGATTCACTTCCCCCAATTATGCAATTAAACTTTGTTTGTTTTTACGACGTTTAGGCATCGACTTTCTTCTTGTTTGCGTCTTCTCTTGCTTCACTGATTTCGTGACTTTCTTCTTCGAGTTCATCTTAAGGAGTGAGACTTGCTCAAGAATGGTTTTGTGGCGGAACAACTCAATAATTGTCAGTTCAGCACCAAACTCAGACTTCATTGCCTGCTGTAGATTGACAATATCGAACGACGTCCCACCAAGCTCAAAGAAGCTGACATCTACCGGGCTGTTTTCTCGCTTAAGTACAGTATCCCAGATATGAGCAACCTTTTTCTCATTCTCGCTGACCGCCACTTTATTTGACTTCGATTCAGTTTGCTCATTTACTCTCTTTTTCAACGACACGATGTCTAATTTGCCATTTTGCAGCATTGGGATCTTGTCTAAGAAAAAGATTTCAGATGGCACCATGAACTCTGGGAGCTTTTCTGATAGCTTTTGCTTGATCTCAGAACCTGTGTAATTTTCTACAGCGACTTCATTGACCATCTCATCAGGTTGGAAGCGGCGATTATGTGCATATAGCATATAAACATTAAACTCGTCTTCCTTATCTGTATTAGCTCGAATGAAATCATCTACAAATACTTCAAAACCATGCTTTTCAAGCGTTTTTGTCACAAATGCCAAGTGTTCATCACCATCTACTTCCATTGCGACCTGTTTAATACGAGGCCAGTGAGCGTCATTGATACCTTTAAGCGCTAAGCATTCACTTTTCTCAATATCAATTTTGAGTAAATCAACCTGCTTCAGATTTTGCGAATCAATGACGTTAGAAATCGTGTCTAGACGACATTCAACATCTTGAGACTGATATACTTCTTGTAAATACTTTTCGACATCATTTTTAGAGTCACCTTGAAGCAGTGTTGACCCATCATCTATCACCGATCTCGCAGCTGCTTTTTCACTTTCTATGTTGGCAAATCGACCTGACAGTCCAGACATATTTTGGTAGTAAGTAAATGTTGCCATTTCTGGCTTATCAGAAATACCACAGTTAAAAATACGACCGTGAATATTGCGGTGCTCAAAGTTCTTTTTCAACGCCGAAAACGTTTGTGGAATTGGCTCGAAGGCGAAAAACTGCGCTTGCGGTTGACGTTGTTGTGCCGCCATGGAAAAACTACCAACATTCGCACCAACATCTAACACGATATCACCCGCTTCAATTTCAATGTCGTGTCGGAAATAGATTTCATCTTCAAAGATTTCTTTATACAAACCGCCCAACTGATGATCACTTTGGTGGAAGATTAATGAGCCATCCATAAAGGTATAAGCTTTTGCTTCTTCCTCTTCAGGCAAGTGTGTATAGTCGCCGACCACAAGGTCTGACTTCACAATATATGCAGCAAGGTAAACATCATCGCCTTTATTTTTAACTACAATTTTGCAATCTTTAATACCGCTTAATGCCGCAATGCTTTGCTCTATTTCTTTTTGTTCAATGCGATATCCATTGATTTTTATTTGGTCGTCAATACGGCCTATGTATTCAAAGAAACCATCAGCTGTCATTCTCATTAAGTCGCCGGTACTGTAGAAGGTGCCAGCCCCTAATTGTGCAAAGTCCATATTAGTAAAAGACTCTGCTGTTAATTCAGGTTTATTCCAATACCCTTTTGATACACCGTGACCACCAATATGTAGGTGCCCTGAAACGCCTGTTGGGACTGGTTTTTTATTTTCATCAAGTAATAAAAACTGTGTGTTATTAATAGGCTTACCAATCACAACTCGTCCATCTGTGACATCTTGCCAAGCTGACCACACCGTTGTTTCTGTCGGCCCATACATATTATGGCAGCGACCATTGCTAATACTGGTTAGTTGCTCGATGAGCGCTTTTGGCAGTGGCTCTCCACCCATTAACCAATTCGTCACCTTCAGGTCATAGCTATGTTGCTCATACTGCTTAAGCATAATTTTCATCTGTGATGGCGTCATTTGGACATGACTTACATTATGCTTATGAATAAGTTCTAATTCGCTCATGTAATCAGAGCTTGCTAAGCTATTTTCAAGTGCCCAAGTTGTTTGGTGCTTTTTACGTGCACTTGTCAGTCTTTCTAGGCCTGATAACACTTCCTCAGTATTGACACCAAAGTCTATGAGTGAAGCAACCTCAGTAACCCCTAGATTATGCACTTGTGTTAGCATCTCTTGGCATGATTCAGCTGTACCAAATAATGCACTTGTTTGACTAAGTCGTTCAAACGCTATATCAATGATTTGCGATTTTTGCACTTCCATATCCATGCCCATTTCTTGAGCTAATGGTGCAATAAGATTAACAGAAGAGCCGATATAACCTTTAAATGGGTCCGCAGTTTTAGCAAGCGCGTTATCTTTCGTTTCATCCAAATAAGTATGGATCATCAGCGTCACTTCTTTGTCGTTGACGGTATGACCATGCTTCTCTAGCTCAGCATGATAGACAGCGATATTGTCTTTGAGCTGATTCATTGTTTGGCCCAACATATGCGTCAGAATATTTGCGCCAATCTGACCTGCATAGCGGAATGTTTCCGGGTTACCTGCCGCAGTGATCCAAGTCGGTAAGGTTGCTTGCTTAGGTGTAGGGCGAATTGCTACTTGTTGTTCCTGTCCTAAACCATTCTTTCTCGTGATTGTTTTACCTTGCCATAAATCTTGAAGTTGCGCCTGCTTTTCACGCAGCATCTGGTGTCTATTTTCATAATCAGCACCTTGGAAGACAAAGTCATTTGGGTGCCAACCAGAAGCAAGTGCCAGTCCCACACGACCGTCACTCAGGTGGTCAATCATCGACCACTCTTCGGCTACACGAATCGGATCATGCAGAGGCAACACCACACTACCTGCATGTAATCTAATCTGTTTAGTGATCGTAGACAACGCTGCACAGGTCACTGAAGGACTGGCAAAGGCACCACCAAACTCACCAAAGTGACGCTCAGGTAACCACACTGATTTAAAGCCATTTTGATCTGCATAAGTCGTAGAGCGTAACATTAGGTCATATTTTTCTTGCTCTCTGCTATCTGCTGAGAAAAACATAATACTAAAATCAAGAGGCTTAGTTGTTTTATTGTTTTCAAATTTAATCAAATCTGCTGGGCGGCTTTGCTGTAGAACGACTTTTTTGCCTCGGGATAATGTCCAAATTAGCTCAACGACTGAAATATCAAAACTAATACTGGTTTGAGCTAACCAGGTTTGCTCAGCACCGTCTTCAAACGTTTCATCCAAGCTTACTAATAAATTCTGCAAATTGCCGTGGCTTACTTCGACGCCTTTTGGATGACCAGTGGTACCCGATGTATGAATAATATATGCAGTATCATCACTGTCTACTGAAATCATGGGTAAAGGCAAATCTGAAGGCGCTTTTGGTTTATCTACAAATACGATTGGACATGAGATGTCTAATTCAGAAACCTTCGACTCGAGTACTGCTAAAGATAGAATACAATTCGGCTGAGTATCTTTACAAATATAGCTGATACGTTGTCTTGGATAGCTTGGGTCTAGTGGCACATATGCAGCACCTAAACGGAAACAGGCATACATCGCGCATACCATGTCGATGGTACGAATGAAGTATAAGCCGACTCTGTCACCCTTTTTAACACCGCTACTGATCAGTTCTCGCGCAATAGATTCAATCTTGCGATTAAATTGACCAAATGAGAGTACCTCATCTTGATAAACAATGGCCGCTTTATCTGATGCTTGAGCGGCAAGGTCTGCAACATATTGATATGGACTTTGTAGAGTTGGTAGGCACTTTTTAGTTGTATTTATCTCGCCTATCAACTGTTCTTCATCTTCCGTTAATACACTATGTTCACTCAATAGCAAATCAGGTTGAGTAAGCATACTTGCAAGCATGGTAATAAAATGGTTAGCCATTCTGCTTACTGTTTCGCGCGTAAACAATAAACGGTTGTACTCAAAAATGAGATCGTGTTTATCATCACTGCTGACAATGTTTAAAGACAGATCATATTTTGCTAATTGCTCGTTGTCTTCACCTAAGTCAAATGCGCTATTTTGAAATGCACTTTTTTCCTGACTTGGTGGCACATCTAAATAGTTCACTAATACTTGGAAAAGCGGCGAGTAACTTGCGCTTCTTACTGGATTCACAGCTTCAATAATTTCTACTAGAGGCGTTTGCTGATTCACTGACGCTTCTGTAAGTGTTTCTGAGACCTCTGATACTAACTGTTTAAAAGTATGTTGACCTGTTAACTGCGTACGAATAGGGAGGGTATTGATGAAAAGGCCAATCATTTGCTCAGCATCAGAAAACTCACGGTTGGCAAAAGGTACACCAACCACAATGTCTTTTTGTGCTGTGTAGCGACTCAAAAAGCTATTAAATGCAGCCAGAATCACATTAAACTGACTTACACCCATTTGCTTACTTACTTGAGCTAACTGCCTATTTTGAGCTTCAGGCAAGGTGTGTTGATAACTTTCACCTGCAAATGTCATTTGATTAGGGCGCATATTATCAAACGGTAAATCTAGGGTATCAGGTATCCCAGACAACTTATCTTTCCAGTATGATAACCCACCGTTATGTGTTTGCTCTTCTTGCCATACCAAGTAATCAAGATAAGATGCTTTTGGTTTATCACTATTTGGGGCTTGCTCAGTTAAATAGGTTTCTAGTTGTGACGATAAATGAGCGAGTGAAATCCCATCACAAACCGCGTGATGAATTGCGATGTTAAGTAACACATCCTCATCACCCAGTTGCAAGATCTGCGCTCGAGTAAGCGCAGTCCCATCAAATTTAAATTTTTCTTTTATGTACTCAACACTGTAATTTTCAACGCTGCCGAATTCAGCCTCAATTTGGGCAATTGAAGCTTGGCGCACATCACAAGTCATCGCTTCCACAGAATTGAGTGTCGCCTGCCAGTCATTATCATGATGCGCATAGCCAAGGCGCAGCGCATCATTTTGTTCGAACAATCTGTGCAAGGCTTTGTTCAAAGCCTTGCTGTCGATTTGGTAATTAAACCTGAAACTGAGGGCAAGGTTATTTCCTTCACCCTCTTTGGTTAACTGCTCAGAGAAGAGTAAACTTCTCTGATACTGTGAAACCGGTATTGGCTTACCCATTTGATATTTTCCAGCAATGGAACCAGTACTGTCACTCTGAGTTCGCTGAAGTAAATCAATGATACTTTGCTTATGCTCCTTCAGCTTCTCAAGGACCTCCCCCTTGACGATGCTGTTGGGGTCCTTGAACTTTATTTTGTTATTTTCAACATTTAATTTTACATCATTCACATTTAAATGATGCAAAAGTGATTCTAAAGTATTCATATTTCTCCATCCTCAATGAACGACATTTCGTCCTGTTCGATTGCCGACACTTGGGTTAGTAAATTCAGTTCGTTAATTTTTCTAGCTAACAACTGAACCGTATTATTTTTATATAAATCAGCAACGGTCAGCGTTAAAGCAAACTTTTTATTTATGTAATTGACACATGAAAACAATCTTAATGAACTCAGGCCTAATTCAAAAAAGCTATAGTTCACCGATATTTTCTCTGCTGCTACTTGCAACAGTTCTGACATCATTTCAACCAACTGCTCCTCGATTTCATTTGAAGGAGTAACAATATCTGTGCTGGCTTGACCTAAGTCAGGTAAAGGCAATTTCTTCTTGTCTATTTTTCCATTCGCTGTCAACGGCAACTGTTCCAACACCATGTAAGACGACGGGACCATGTAGCTTGGCAGTATCTTTGACAGATACTCTTCTAACTCTTTGCCCAACGTATCATGCTGTAAAGTACATCCCTCATCTTGCTGGTATTGCTCTTTCAAAATCAGATAGGCCATAAGCCGCTTTATACCAAACTGACATTTTCGATATAACACAACACTTGACTTCACTTTCTCAGAATCTGACAGCTTTTTCTCTATTTCAGCCAGCTCAACGCGGAAACCATTAATACTGACTTGCTCATCTGCACGCCCAACAAACTCAATGTTGCCATCTGGCAGATATCTAACTAGGTCTCCTGTTTTATACAACACCTCGTCATCAATACTGACAAATTGATTATTGATAAACCGCCCTTCATTCAAGTTAGGGTCAAAATAACCTTTCGCCAACCCATCACCACTTACGTAAAGCTCTCCGATTGAACCGTATGGTGCTAGATTACCCCGTTTATCGACAATATATAACTTGGTATTATTGACAGGTTTACCGATTGAAGCAGAGTGCACGCCTAAATCATGTGTTATCTCCATGCTTGTCACAACATGGGTCTCTGTCGGGCCATAACAATTCCATAGTCGGCATTGTGCATGGCTCTGTAAGAATTGATTTATGACTGGAGTCACTATCAATTCTTCACCAGCAGAAAACACTTCTTTTAAATCAGGCAACTGTACTTGTGTTTCATCTACCTGTTCAGCTATAAACTGCAATACAGCAGGTGGAATAAACAATCTTTCAATCTTTTCGCTGAGCAATAGTTCTGGTAATTCATTTAAATTATTTTTTGTCTGTCCACTTATAACAACTAAACAACTCCCGGTATACCAACATGTTGCCAGCTCTTGAATAGACACATCAAACGTATACGGTGTAAATTGCAGTGTTCTCAATCGTGCATTTACACCTTCATTCTGTTCCGTTGAGTATATTAAATTACTGATTGTTCTATGTGTTTGCTTAATTCCCTTAGGCTTACCTGTTGAGCCTGAGGTGTATAAAATATAAGCCAAACTTTCAGCACTTTGTGAACCCAGATCCGGTGCCTCTTTAGAAAACTCGGCCAATTGCGTGTGCACAAATTCATTAGACAAGTTTATGACCTGACAACCATCTGGCAATGCAAATTGCTGACTCTGGTTTAACCCATCTACCACATACCCCAATTGCAACTCATCTAACATATATTGCAATCGTGACTCAGGAAAACTTGGCTCTAGCGGAACATATGCCCCGCCAGATTTTAAAATGCCAAGAATACCAATAATCATTTCGAAACCACGTTCGATGTAAAGCCCTACAGCTGTGTTTTCAACCACTCCTTGTGCTCTTAAATAATGCGCTAACTGGTTTGCTGCACTATTAAGTTCACCATAAGTCATGCGCTTACCTTCAAATGACAGCGCCACGCTGTCAGGAGAACGCTTGGCTTGTAATTCAAACAGTTCGTGGATCAGCTGTTCTGGCGGATTCTCATACGCTGTTGAATTCAGTTGCTCAGTCAACAGATACACTTCATTTTCACTCAGCATGGGTAACTGAGAAAGCGAGTGATGCTGCCCTTGCGCCATATACATCAACAACCTATTTAAGTGGTCACCAAATTGTTCAACATGCGCTTGTGTGAAGATAGTCGTATCATATATCAACGACAGCTCCACGCCCGTATCCACCTCTTGAGCACTGATATCTAAATCAAACTTTGCAACATACGATTCATTGTCCACAGGACTAAATTTAACCCTTGGTAACTCGAGTACTCCCTGCTCCGTTGTATTCATACTAAACAATACTTGGAACAAAGGCGTATGTTGTGTACTACGTACAACATTGCAATGTTCAACCAGCTTCTCAAAAGGCACATCTTGATGCGCTTGTGCTTCTTTATGTACCGACTTCACATGTGAAAAATAGTCAGACAAATTATCGTGTTCAGTATTTGTTCTCAACACCAGAGTATTGGCAAAAAACCCGATAATATTTTCCACTTCGCTTTGCATACGGTTCGCAACTGGTGTGCCAATCACGATATCCGTGCTATTCGAATGCCTTGACATCATTAAAGCAATGGCTGAGTGCAACATCATGAACAATGTCATATTGTGTTCACCTGCTAACGCCTTTAACTTTTTCACCGAGGATTGATCAATCTGTGTTTTGACCAAAGCCCCACGCCTAGTAGTCAACTCTTTACGAGTATAATCTAGCGGAATGCTGTGTACAGCTGGTAAATCTTCCAGTTGCTTTTGCCAATATGATAACTGCTGTTCTAACACCTCTCCCTGTAGCCAGTTTCTTTGCCAGTGGGCATAGTCAGCATATTGAATTGCTAATGGTTCAATGTGCTCACTTTGGCCTTCTATAATACGCTTATAGTTAGTGACAAATTCATTAATTAATAGCCCGATGGACCACCCATCTGAGGCAATGTGATGCATATTAAATGATAAAACGCCTTTGCCTGCATCTACTTTGATATACGCAGCTCTTACCATTAAATCTTGACGTAAGTCGAACGCTGTAAGCCTATCCTCAGAGATTAGCTTTTCAACCTCTGAATGCTTGTGCTGAGCATCAAGCGTAGACACATCATGATGCGTTAGATTAAACCTAAATGTTTGCTTAATTAACTGAATCGTTTCATCTTCAACCACATCGAACGTCGTTCTTAGTGCCTCATGTCGCTCAATTACTTGTGACATAGCACGCTCTGCCGCGCCAATATCAAAATCGCCTTCAACAGCCAATGCAATTGGCATATTGTACTCAGGACTGCCACCTTGCAATTGATCAATGAACCAAATGCGCTGCTGTGCATATGAACTCAAAAGGTGCTCACCTGATTGTCTATCTAATCGGCGAATATAATCTTTTTGCTCCACTTCAGGTGCTAACTCAATCTGTTTGGCTAAGTGAGTCAGACTGTCCGACTCAAAAATATCTTGAATACTGAGCTTTTTGTTAAACTCACCTTCAATCAGGGCTATAAAACGAACCGCTAACAATGAGTGACCACCAAGACTAAAGAAGTTAGACGATACGCTAATACGTTCCTGTGCTAAGTCTAATAGCTCAGACAACACCAATGTAAGCCCTGTCTCAACCTTACCCGTCGGTGCCACATACTCGCCTTGCAATGCCTTTGCATCTGGGCTTGGCAGGGCTTTTTTGTCAATTTTACCATTCGGTGTCAATGGCCAGTCAGCCACCACAATCAAGCTGCTTGGCACCATGTAATTTGGCAATACTGCCTGTAAACTAGTGACCACATGCTGAGTTAATTCACCGTCACTAATAACTTCATTCGTATCCGGTTTAATATACCCGACAAGCTGCTGACTGCCCGCTATCTCTTTGGCCACGACCAAGGCTGAATCAACCCCTGTTTGACTACTTAACTGTGTCTCTATTTCACCCAGCTCTACCCTAAAACCACGGATCTTAACCTGATCATCAATACGCCCTAAGAACGTGAAACTTCCATCTTCTAAATAACGCACCAAGTCACCCGTTTGGTATAATCTCTTTGAACTGACTGGGTTATTTGGGTCATAAAACGGGTTATCCATATAGCGCTCTGCGGTCAGCTCAGGTTTATTGTAATACCCTCTCGACACACCGCGTCCACCAAGGTATAGCTGCCCTACGCTGCCTTTAGGTAATAACTCTAAGTTGTCTCCTAACACAAATGCCTGACTATTTGATAACACCTTGCCTATGGTCATCGGGCTGTTTAATGCTTCAGAAAAGCCCACATAAGTTGAGTACGTTGTGTCTTCTGATGGACCATACAAATTATATACTTGCTGACAAGCCGTCTCAGCGAGCAGACTGTTTACCACCTGCTCTGCCAGTGGCTCACCCGCTAAATTAATGCACTGCACACTCTTTGGAATAGCCTGCTGTGCTAATAAGGCTTTAATTGCCGAAGGCACCGTATTAATCAGTGTCACATCATAAGGGCGTTCAAGCAGCGCCAGTGCATCTTGCACCACCACACAACACCCACCAAAGCTCAGTGGCACAAACAATTCAAATACCGACAAGTCAAAGTTCAATGAGGTACTCGCCAACACTCTCGATAGTACGGTGCTATCAAATTCTGAGTGCGCCCAGTGTAGCATTGCACTGGCATTACCATGCTCTATAGCCACCCCTTTAGGTTTACCCGTCGAGCCTGAGGTATAAATGATATAAGCAAGATGATTAACATTCACGCCCCGCTCAGCAACACACAGATTACTCTCTGCACAGTCGTGCCATGGCCTGACTTCACCATCGAGCAGTAAGACTTCCCCCTCAAAACTGGTTAAACAAGACTGCACCTGACGATGACTCAGTACCACGTCTACGCCGGCATCGTCTAACATGTATTCAAGACGTTCTGTTGGATAATTCGGATCTAGCGGCACATAGGCTCCACCGGCTTTTAATATCGCAAGCACCCCCACAACCATAGACACTGAACGCTCAACACACACACCAACTAGGGTATCTGGACCCACTTGATGATGCGTTACTAAGTACTGAGCCAATTGGTTCGCCTGGCGGTTTAATTCGCCATAACTCAACTCGGTTTGCTCATGTACCACCGCCACCGCATCCGGTTGTGCCGCCACTTGTTGCTCAAACAACTCATGAATACACAAAGTATCTGGGTAGGCCAACGCCGTATCATTCAGTTCATGGACCAAATGCTGTGTCTCTGCCTCGCTGAGCATGCTCAGCGCATGCAATGCAGGTGCTTGTGCTGTATCGATTGACGCCAAAGACGCCAATAGACGACATAAGTGGGCACTCAATTGCTCAATATGGTCTTGCTCAAACAAGCTCACATCATACGTCCAAGTGATCGCACCGCCTTGCTCGTTCATTGACATATCAATGTTCAAGTCGAATTTCGCTTGCACCACCTCACTTTGATATGGCACACATGTGAGATCACCAAAGTTAAACTGGGTTCTATCTAACTGTTCACCTGCGCCATATCCACTGTCTGTGGTCAGCATGATTTGGAACAATGGGCTGTGTGCCTGACTACGCGGGATATTGAGTCTATCAACCACTTGTTCAAATGGCACATCTTGATGTGATTGTGCGCCTAAATGTACCGCTTTGACATGCGCAAGATATGACGCCATATCCGCATGTTTGGTCGAGGTGCGCAGCACTAAGGTATTCACAAAATACCCAATCAATGGCGCCAATTCTGCTTGTAAGCGATTCGCAACTGGGGTACCAATCACAATATCTTCACTGCCACTATGACGAGATAACAACAGCGCCAACGCACTGTGCAGTAACATAAATGGTGTGAGCTGATAAGCCTGTGCCACAGCGTTTAATTGGGCAACCGTGGTGGCATCCAACTCACCGGTGACCACCGCACCTTGGGTCTGCTGGTTTTGACCACGAGGTTTATCCAATGGCACGCTATGCACAACAGGTACATCTTCAAGCTGACTTTCCCAATAGGCTAACTGCTTAGCCAATTGTGCTTCATCAATATGGGTTTGTTGCCAGCTGGCAAAGTCTGCATATTGAATATCCAGTGCTGGAAGTGGGTTGGGCTTGCCTTGACTGTAAGCTTCATACAAGGCCATAAACTCATTCATCATCACTTCCACTGACCAACCATCAGAGGCGATGTGGTGCATATTAAATATCAACACCCCCGCCTTTGCACCAGTGTGGATATAGCTCACACGCACCATCACATCATCGCTTAAATCAAATGGACGCTGCATTTGCGCTACGACATGCGCTTCGATGGCTGATTTTTGTCTCTCACCCGTGAGATCCCTCAAGTCACTTTCAGCCACGGTGAAGGTCACTTCATCCATCGAACGAATGCGCTGATAAGCCTGTCCATTGTCTTCTTCATAGACGGTTCTAAGCACTTCATGACGTGCAATGATGGTGCTAAAGACTTGCGTCATGAGACTGTGGTCAAATTCACCACTGAGGTTAAACGCCACCGGCATGTTGTACTCAGGTGTGCCACCTTGTAACTTGTCAATGAACCATAAACGCTGTTGCGAGTAAGACAGTACCGCTTTACCCTCTTCACGCGGCTCAGCCACGATGGGCGGAAGCTGACTCGCTTGGCCCTGTTCAATCTCCTCAGCCAAACCTTGCAACGTACTTTGCTCAAAAATCGTTTGTACTGAGATGTCTACGTCATATTCCTGTCTGATCTCAGCCACTAAACGTGTGGTTAATAACGAATGTCCGCCAAGGTTAAAGAAGTTTGCAGTAGCACTGACATTATCTACATCGATATCTAATAAATTGCCCCAAATTTGCGCAAGCTTAATCGCTGTTTCGCCATTGGGTGCCACATACTCGCCTTGCAATGCCTTTGCATCTGGGCTTGGCAGGGCTTTTTTGTCAATTTTACCATTCGGTGTCAATGGCCAGTCAGCCACCACAATCAAACTGCTTGGCACCATGTAATTTGGCAATACTGCCTGTAAACTACTGACCACACGCTGAGTTAATTCACCGTCACTGATAACTTCATTCGTATCCGGTTTAATATACCCGACAAGCTGCTGGCTACCCGCTATCTCTTTGGCCACGACCAAGGCTGAATCAACCCCTGTTTGACTACTTACCTGCGTCTCTATTTCACCCAGCTCGACCCTAAAACCCCGGATCTTAACCTGATCATCAATACGCCCTAAGAACGTGAAACTTCCATCTTCTAAATAACGCACCAAGTCACCCGTTTGGTATAATCTCTTTGAACTGACTGGGTTATTTGGGTCATAAAACGGGTTATCCATATAGCGCTCTGCGGTCAGCTCAGGTTTATTGTAATACCCTCTCGACACACCGCGTCCACCAAGGTATAGCTGCCCTACGCTGCCTTTAGGTAATAACTCTAAGTTGTCTCCTAACACAAATGCCTGACTATTTGATAACACCTTGCCTATGGTCATCGGGCTGTTTAATGCTTCAGAAAAGCCCACATAAGTTGAGTACGTTGTGTCTTCTGATGGACCATACAAATTATA
This sequence comes from Pseudoalteromonas luteoviolacea, assembly GCF_001750165.1. Classification (NCBI taxonomy): domain Bacteria; kingdom Pseudomonadati; phylum Pseudomonadota; class Gammaproteobacteria; order Alteromonadales; family Pseudoalteromonadaceae; genus Pseudoalteromonas; species Pseudoalteromonas luteoviolacea. The sequence goes on along the minus strand of NZ_CP015412.1, from coordinate 775,598 downwards.
TACTTGCTGACAAGCCGTCTCAGCGAGCAGACTGTTTACCACCTGCTCTGCCAGTGGCTCACCCGCTAAATTAATGCACTGCACACTCTTTGGAATAGCCTGCTGTGCTAATAAGGCTTTAATTGCCGAAGGCACCGTATTAATCAGTGTCACATCATAAGGGCGTTCAAGCAGCGCCAGTGCATCTTGCACCACCACACAACACCCACCAAAGCTCAGTGGCACAAACAATTCAAATACCGACAAGTCAAAGTTCAATGAGGTACTCGCCAACACTCTCGATAGTACGGTGCTATCAAATTCTGAGTGCGCCCAGTGTAGCATTGCACTGGCATTACCATGCTCTATAGCCACCCCTTTAGGTTTACCCGTCGAGCCTGAGGTATAAATGATATAAGCAAGATGATTAACATTCACGCCCCGCTCAGCAACACACAGATTACTCTCTGCACAGTCGTGCCATGGCCTGACTTCACCATCGAGCAGTAAGACTTCCCCCTCAAAACTGGTTAAACAAGACTGCACCTGACGATGACTCAGTACCACGTCTACGCCGGCATCGTCTAACATGTATTCAAGACGTTCTGTTGGATAATTCGGATCTAGCGGCACATAGGCTCCACCGGCTTTTAATATCGCAAGCACCCCCACAACCATAGACACTGAACGCTCAACACACACACCAACTAGGGTATCTGGACCCACTTGATGATGCGTTACTAAGTACTGAGCCAATTGGTTCGCCTGGCGGTTTAATTCGCCATAACTCAACTCGGTTTGCTCATGTACCACCGCCACCGCATCCGGTTGTGCCGCCACTTGTTGCTCAAACAACTCATGAATACACAAAGTATCTGGGTAGGCCAACGCCGTATCATTCAGTTCATGGACCAAATGCTGTGTCTCTGCCTCGCTGAGCATGCTCAGCGCATGCAATGCAGGTGCTTGTGCTGTATCGATTGACGCCAAAGACGCCAATAGACGACATAAGTGGGCACTCAATTGCTCAATATGGTCTTGCTCAAACAAGCTCACATCATACGTCCAAGTGATCGCACCGCCTTGCTCGTTCATTGACATATCAATGTTCAAGTCGAATTTCGCTTGCACCACCTCACTTTGATATGGCACACATGTGAGATCACCAAAGTTAAACTGGGTTCTATCTAACTGTTCACCTGCGCCATATCCACTGTCTGTGGTCAGCATGATTTGGAACAATGGGCTGTGTGCCTGACTACGCGGGATATTGAGTCTATCAACCACTTGTTCAAATGGCACATCTTGATGTGATTGTGCGCCTAAATGTACCGCTTTGACATGCGCAAGATATGACGCCATATCCGCATGTTTGGTCGAGGTGCGCAGCACTAAGGTATTCACAAAATACCCAATCAATGGCGCCAATTCTGCTTGTAAGCGATTCGCAACTGGGGTACCAATCACAATATCTTCACTGCCACTATGACGAGATAACAACAGCGCCAACGCACTGTGCAGTAACATAAATGGAGTGAGCTGATAGGCCTGTGCCACAGCGTTTAATTGGGCAACCGTGGTGGCATCCAACTCACCGGTGACCACCGCACCTTGGGTCTGCTGGTTTTGACCACGAGGTTTATCCAATGGCACGCTGTGCACAACTGGTACATCTTCAAGCTGACTTTCCCAATAGGCTAACTGCTTAGCCAATTGTGCTTCATCAATATGGGTTTGTTGCCAGCTGGCAAAGTCTGCATATTGAATATCCAGTGCTGGAAGTGGGTTGGGCTTGCCTTGACTGTAAGCTTCATACAAGGCCATAAACTCATTCATCATCACTTCCACTGACCAACCATCAGAGGCGATGTGGTGCATATTAAATATCAACACCCCCGCCTTTGCACCAGTGTGGATATAGCTCACACGCACCATCACATCATCGCTTAAATCAAATGGACGCTGCATTTGCGCTACGACATGCGCTTCGATGGCTGATTTTTGTCTCTCACCCGTGAGATCCCTCAAGTCACTTTCAGCCACAGTGAAGGTCACTTCATCCATCGAACGAATGCGCTGATAAGCCTGTCCATTGTCTTCTTCATAGACGGTTCTAAGCACTTCATGACGTGCAATGATGGTGCTAAAGACTTGCGTCATGAGACTGTGGTCAAATTCACCACTGAGGTTAAACGCCACCGGCATGTTGTACTCAGGTGTGCCACCTTGTAACTTGTCAATGAACCATAAACGCTGTTGCGAGTAAGACAGTACCGCTTTACCCTCTTCACGCGGCTCAGCCACGATGGGCGGAAGCTGACTCGCTTGGCCCTGTTCAATCTCCTCGGCCAAACCTTGCAACGTACTTTGCTCAAAAATCGTTTGTACTGAGATGTCTACGTCATATGCCTGTCTGATCTCAGCCACTAAACGTGTGGTTAATAACGAATGTCCGCCAAGGTTAAAGAAGTTTGCAGTAGCACTGACATTATCTGCATCGATATCTAATAAATTGCCCCAAATTTGCGCAAGCTTAATCGCTGTTTCGCCATTGGGTGCCACATACTCGCCTTGCAATGCCTTTGCATCTGGGCTTGGCAGGGCTTTTTTGTCAATTTTACCATTCGGTGTCAATGGCCAGTCAGCCACCACAATCAAGCAGCTTGGTACCATGTAATTTGGCAATACTGCCTGTAAACTACTGACCACACGCTGAGTTAATTCACCGTCACTGATAACTTCATTCGTATCCGGTTTAATATACCCGACAAGCTGCTGACTGCCAGCCATCTCTTTGGCTACCACCAGCGCAGAGTCTACGCCTGTTTGTTCGCATAATTGTGCTTCAACTTCACCCAGTTCAACCCTAAAACCCCGGATCTTAACCTGATCATCAATACGTCCTAAGAAAGCCAAATTGCCGTCTTCCAAATAACGCACCAAATCGCCTGTTTTATAGAGCTTTTCCGAACTGGCTGAATTACTTGGGTCATAGTAAGGGTTATCAATAAAGCGCTCAGCGGTTAGCTCTGCACGGTTCAAATATCCCTTCGCAAGTCCAACCCCGCCAATGTGTAGTTCACCTGCTACCCCACAAGGCACCACTTCTAATCGCGAATTTAATACATACTGCGTCATATTACCGATTGCTCGACCAATATGAAGCTCTTCATTTGGATCTACACGGCCAACAGTCGCACAAACCGTTGTTTCAGTTGGACCATAAGCGTTGAACATTGGGTATTTAGCTGACCACATAGCCGCCACATCTGGCGCACATGCCTCACCCGCTACCATTAAAGCTTCAAAGGCATAGTTGTCATCAAGCTCCATAATACCCAGTAATGCTGGAGGCAAAGTAGCATGGGTTATTTGATTGTCACATAAAAACTCTTTGAGCGCGTCGGCGGATTGTCTTACCTCTGTAGGACAAATATGTAACTCACACCCTGTAAGCAGGGCCATTACCCATTCCCACACACTCGCATCAAAACCAAATGCAGCGAACTGGATCACTTTACTGTCTGCAGTCACGTTGAACAAGTGTTGTTGTTGGGTATGCATATTTAGCACACCTTGATGCGCCAACTGTACCCCTTTAGGCTTACCTGTCGAGCCCGAGGTATAAATTAAGTAAGCTAGGCTGTCAGCAGTCAACCCTCTCTCAGCCACCAATAAATTGTCACCACTGTAGTCTTGCCATGGCTGACTGACATCATCAAGTAGTAGCACATCGCCCTCAAATTTTGTCAAACACCCTTCAACAGCACTGTCACTGAGCACAACATTAACGCCGGCATCCGAAATAATATATTCAAGCCGTTCGCTAGGATAAGTTGGGTCAAGTGGCACATAAGCCCCACCAGCTTTGAGTACAGCCAAAACGCCCACCATCATTGCCACAGACCTATCGACACATACCCCTATTAGCGTTTCCGGCCCGACTTGATAGTGCGCGACTAAATACCTTGCCAATTGATTCGCTTGGCTGTTTAACTCGCTATAACTTAATTGAGTATCCTTATATACCACTGCAACAGCATTCGGCTGCTTAGCAGCTTGTTGTTCGAATTGTTCATGGATACACAGCGCCTCAGGATAGACACATTCAGACTCTGTCATCAAGCGCGCAAACAATGCGTCATCGCGATCCGACAACATAGATAACTGTTGAATTGTTTTAGCTGTGTCCGTCTGCATCGATGTCACTACATCTTGCATCAATTTGAGCAAGCCTTCATTCAGACATTGAATAGATGCTTTATCAAAGAGTGCACTGTCATATATCCATTCGATCACGCCACCAGCACTGTTCAAACTCACCTTAATTTCTAAATCAAATTTAGCTTGCAATGTCTCAGGCGGCAGCGCTGTAAGCTGCACTTCAGGTAAGGTCAGGGACTGCACATTTTCGTCATTTGCCACACCAAAATCGTTATCCACATTCAAAGCAATCTGAAAGAGCGGTGTGTATGCGCGGCTACGCGGAATATTAAGTCGCTCAACCACCTTGTCAAATGGCGCTTCTTGATTTGCCAACGCCCCCATATTGACGTCGCGCACATGCTGAAAGTAATCCTCTAAACTATCGTGATCAGTGTTCACTTTCAACGCCAAAGTATTCGCAAAAAAGCCAATTAATGACTGCAATTCAGTCTGTTCACGATTTGCGACCGCTGTACCAATAACCACCTCTTCATTATTACTATGACGAGCCAGCAAGAGCGCCACTAGGCCATGCAGTAACATAAATGGGGTAAGCTGTTGCTGCTTAGCCAAATCGGTTAATTGCTGGGCGAGGGTTGAGTTAATCTCTCCAACTTCTAATAAACCATGATATTGCTTCACTTCAGGTCGATTGCCTGTTAAACCTAAACCGTGCTCTACTGGCGCATCATTCAATAGCTGTTCCCAAAACGCCAGCTGTTTTGCATTTATCTCTTTGGTGCTCTCTTGGTTTTGCCAACTAGCATAATCAGCATATTGAATTGGCAAGACTTCGAAAGGAACGTCTTGCCCTTCATAAAACGCTTTGTACAAAGTAAAAAATTCGCGCTTTAGAATCTCTACTGACCAGCCATCACTGGCTATGTGGTGCATGTTGAAAAGCAGCACACCTTGCTCTGGTATACCTGTTTCTGTTTGCGCTGTCGCAAGTTGAATATAACTCGCACGCAGCATCAAATCTTGGGTTAAATCAAATGGTCGGCCCGCATCTTCAGCCATTAGCTTGCGCAGCTCTACCTGTTGCTGCTCAGCATCTAATTGAGACAAATCATAGGTCTTAATTTTTAGCTCAGATTGATGATTAACGCGTTGTTTAGCTTCTCCATTTTCTTCAACATATACGGTACGTAAAACTTCATGTCGTTGAACAATTTGACTCAGTGCACGTTCAACCAGATTAATATCTAAGTTCCCCGAGACTGTCATCGCTTCTGACATATTATATTCAGTGGAGTTGCCCTGTAACTTATCTATAAACCATAATCTTTGTTGAGAGTCAGACAGTTCAGCGTACTGACTATTTGCATCGCGCTTCGAAATTTTATTGGCTTTTGATGTTTTGCTAAATAAGTCTTCTAAAAAGGTTTTCAGCGAATCTTTATTTTGGACTAGTTTTTTCTTTAGTTCGTTGTTTAAGCCTTTGGGTAGCTTTAAGTTTACTTTGCCATTGTCATTAGCGAAAACAACGCCTTCATTTTTTAGTTCTTGAAATAATAGTTCAATACTCATAGTGCAAAATCCTCAAAATCTTCTTCGTTTACGCTTTCAATTGACTCTGTTTTATTTTGAAGCAGCAGCAAACTTTCAATGTACATACCTAAAGACTGAACAGTTAATCTGTCGTAAAAATCTTTTACTTTTATATTTATCTCAAAATCCATATTGATTTTCGAAACCAATTGCGTGATCAAGAGCGAATGCCCTCCAAGTTCAAAGAAACTCGTCGTCACACTTATCTTCTTTTCATCTAATCCCAATAGCGATGACCAAGTGGCGGTCAACTTATGTTCTACTTCACTGGTCGGTGCAACGTAATGCTGCATCTCGGTATGCCCATTAATAGGTGGCAGTGACTTTTTATCTATCTTGCCATTGGGTGTAAGTGGCCATGCGTCTACAACGGACATACCACTTGGTAACATATGCTCTGGCAGCACCGATTTAAGTGACACCGCGATATGCTGTAAAAACTCGTGTAATTCTTGTTTATCTTTGAGACGTTCAAGTTGTGACTCTTTGGGCATCACATACCCAACCACTTGTGGGCTGCCCGCAACGGCTTGTGTCATTACTAATGCAGAGTCCACGCCTTCTAACTTGCATAACTGAGCCTCTATTTCACCAAGCTCGATTCTGTAACCGCGGATTTTCACTTGGTCGTCGATCCGACCTAAAAAGTCGATTTGCCCATCTGGCAAATAGCGCACTAAATCCCCTGTTTTATAAAGCGTCTTTGAGCTAGCTGGATTACGTGCGTCATAATATGGATTTGCAACAAAGCGCTCGGTCGTTAGCGTACCCCGATTAAGATACCCTCTCGCAACACCAGGCCCACCAATACATAGTTCACCTATAGCACCATATGGCGAGAGGCCGTGTTCATGTGTCGCCAAAATATAAGCACTGGCGTAGGATAACGGTTGACCAATATGACTTCGCTCACCAGTCACTTTGGCCATCGTGCTATTTACGGTGCATTCTGTTGGGCCATATACATTAAAAATATCAATGCCCTGCTCTCCCATCTGAGAGAGTTTTTGCCACATTTGAGGTGTAATGGCTTCACCGCCTACGAGTAGATGAGGCAAACAGCCCGCTCCCCACTCTTCTAGCCAAAAATGCAGCACACTGGGTGTACAATCCATCAACTCAATGCAGTGCTGTGTAACATAGGCCTTTAATTGCTCAGTCTGTAACTTAAGCTCGTCAGGTACTATGACCAAGGTACTACCACTAAATAGGAAACATAGCCCTTGCAGAGAAGCATCAAAGACATAATTGGCACACCAACCAAATCGAGTGATAGGGCTAAACCATGTCTGCATTTCGTGTGATAGTGCCAAAATATTGCGATGCTCAACCATAACGCCTTTAGGTTTGCCTGTTGAACCTGAGGTGTAAATTAAATAGGCAAGGCTATCCGCACTTAACCCACGTTCCTTTACGCAAAGGTTTTGTTCAGGATAAGCTCCCCATGGCCGCGCTTCACCATCGAGTAGCAGCACTTCGCCTTCAAAACAAGGTAGGCACGACTGCACCTGGCGATTACTCAGCACCACGGCTATCTTTGCATCATCAAGCATGTATTCAAGACGATCTTTTGGATAATTCGGGTCTAATGGCACGTAAGCACCACCGGCTTTTAATATCGCTAATATGCCCACAACCATTGATACTGATCGTGATACACATATACCAATCAGCGTATCTGGCCCTACTTGATGATGCGCAACCAGATATTGTGCTAACTGATTCGCTTGACGATTAAGCTCGCCATAACTCAGCTCTGTTTGCTCGTGAACCAACGCCACAGCGTCTGGCTGCTCAACTGCTTGTTGTTCAAAACGTTGATGAATACACAAGGTGTCTGGATATGTATAAACTGCGTCATTCAATTCATGGACCAAATGGCGTGTCTCTGCCTCACTGAGCATGTTAAGCTCATGCAGTGCAGGTGTGTGTGCTGTATCCACCTCAGCCATCGCCGACAATAGACGGCATAAATGTGCATTTAATTGCTCGATATGGGTTTGCTCAAATAGGCTGATATCGTATGTCCAATTGATGGCTCCACCTTGCTCATTCAGTGACACCTCAACGTTGAGATCAAACTTAGCTTGCACCACATCACTTTGGTAAGGCTTGCAAGTTAACTCGCCAAAATTAAATTGATTGAAATCAACTTGCTCACCGACACCATAGCCATTATCAACAGTTAACATTATCTGAAAAAGTGGACTGTGCGCTTGGCTACGGGGAATATTTAATCGCTCGACCACTTGCTCAAATGGAACATCTTGATGTGATTGCGCACCTAAATGCACCGCTTTAACATGCGCAAGATAGGATTCCATGTCCGCATGTTTCATCGAAGTACGCAACACTAAAGTATTCACAAAGTACCCGATCAATGGCGCTAATTCGCTCTGCAAACGATTCGCAACAGGAGTGCCTATGACAATGTCGTCACTGCCACTGTGACGAGATAACAGTAGGGCTAACGCACTGTGTAATAACATAAATGGCGTTACTCTGTAAGCCTGAGCCACTGTATTTAATTGCGCAACCGTTGTGGCATCTAGCTCACCGGTGACAACCGCCCCGAGAGGTTGCTTATTATCTCCACGAGGTTTATCCAGAGGTAAACTGTGTACAACGGGTGCATCTTCGAGCTGACTCTCCCAATAGGCCAATTGCTCACCCAACTGCGCCTGTTCAACATGATTTTGTTGCCAAACAGCAAAATCGGCATATTGAATATCCAGCGGTGCCAATGGGTTTGGCTGACCTTGATAATATGCTTCATACAATGCCATGAACTCATTCATCAATACTTCGACAGACCAGCCATCTGAGGCAATATGGTGCATATTAAATATCAACACCCCATTATTTGGGCCGGTGTGGATGTAACTCACACGCACCATCACATCTTGACTTAAGTTAAATGGACGCTGCATCTGTGCGACAACATGCGCTTCAATGGCCTCTTTTTGTGTCTCACACGTGAGATCACTCAAGTCATTTTCAGCAATGGTAAAATCCACATCATCCACTGCTCGAATGTGCTGATATGCCTGTCCATTCTCTTCTTTATAGATGGTTCTGAGTATTTCATGACGGGCGATTATAGTACTAAATACTTGTGTCATCAGTTCGCGGTCAAATTTACCGCTGAGGTTAAATGCCACCGGCATATTGTACTCTGGCGTGCCTTCTTGGAGCTTATCAATGAACCACAAGCGCTGTTGAGAATAAGACAATACCGCCTTACCATCTGCTCTTGTTACGGCCTCAATAGGCGGTAAATTACTCGTTTGACCAGCTTCAATTACCTCAGCTAATCCTTGTAAGGTGGTTTGTTCAAAAATATCTTGTACTGAAATATCAACTGCAAACACTCGCCTAATTTCAGCGACTAAACGCGTAGTTAATAACGAATGCCCTCCCAGATTAAAGAAGTTGGCCGTCGCGCTAACGTGATCAGCCTCGATACCTAGCAGACTTCCCCACAGCTGTGCCAGTTCAATGGCCGTGTCACCCTTTGGTGTTACATATTCGCCAAGCAAGGCATTTGTATCAGGGCTTGGTAACGCTTTTTTATCGATTTTTCCATTTGGCGTTACTGGCCACTCTGCCATGACAATTAAACTACTTGGCACCATGTAACTTGGCAGTACAGCTTGTAACGCATGTTTCACTTTTTCAGTTAATTCACTTTCACTGAGCACTTCATCAGCTTCGCGTTTAATGTACCCAACTAGTTGCTGGCTACCTGCCACCTCTTTCGCAACCACCAGCGCTGAATCCACACCTTGTTGCTCACACAACTGTGCTTCTACTTCGCCAAGTTCAATTCTAAAACCACGGATCTTAACCTGATCATCAATCCGGCCTAAATAAGCCAACTTGCCATCTGGTAAGTAACGTACCAAATCGCCTGTTTTATAGAGCTTTTTAGAGCTCATAGCATTGTGCGGATCATAATAAGGGTTATCCATAAAACGTTCTGCAGTCAGCGCTGCACGCTTTAAATAACCTCTCGCCAAACCCGCTCCGCCGATATGCAATTCACCTACACACCCCATTGGTTGGATCTGACCTAATTCGTTCAGTACCACATGGCTGTAATTACCAAGTGTACCGCCTAAAGTGATGAGCCCACTTTCCACTTGCTGTGCGTCCACCTCTTGGAGCAATGAAAAAATGGTTGCCTCAGTTGGGCCATAACCATTCCATAATTGACGTGTCAATGGCACTAACGCTTGTGCCAGTTGAGGGGATAACGCTTCACCGCAAGTCAATGCCACCAAATCAGGCTGACCTTGCCAACCATCATTCACTAACATGGTCCAAGTCACAGGCGTTGCTTGCATGAAGTTAATCTGGTGCGTTTCAAGTAAAGCTGCCAATTGGCGAGGGTCTTTTGCTTGCGCACTGGATGCGATTACCATTTGGCCGCCGTAAATGAGTGGTCCAAAAAGTTCTAACCCAGCAATATCAAATGCAATTGTCGTAACGGCAAGCAGTTTGTTCGGCCAGCTAAAGGCCCCTGACACTGAATCTGCAACACCCTCAAGCAGATTCACAAATGCACGATGCTCAATCATCACGCCTTTTGGTTTCCCCGTAGAACCCGAAGTAAATATCATGTAGGCCAATGACGAATCGCTGTGACCAGCTCTTGGCATGACATTATCAGTGGAGGCACCTGCAACCACTCCCGCTAATTCATCGCTCACATGGAGTGCCATTCCTGATACTGGCAGCTTAGAGAGAAGGCTCGAATGTGTCACTAAATGTGCTAAATCTGTATCTTCAAAAATGTGTTTTAATCGTGTTGAAGGGTACTCTGGATCAAGGGGGATGTAAGTTGCACCCGCTTTTAAAATTGCCAAGACACTGACAACCATGTCTATTGAGCGCGGTAGGCATACGCCAACCGATTGCTCAACTTGCACACCTTGAGCAATGAGATAATGTGCTAGTTGGTTGGCACGTGTATTCAATTGAGCATATGTTAACTGCTCGCCGGCATACTCTAGGGCAATGGCTTCCGGGCGCTTGGCTACTTGCTGTTCAAATAATTCGTGAATACAAACACCTTGCTGATATGCATCCTCACCATGCTCCATTGCTGCAATGAGCTTCGCTTGTTCAGTATCCGTCAAAACAGACAATGTTGATAGCGAACGCTCAATATTATCCTGCTGACAAAAACATTCTAGCAAGTGCTGAAATCTATCAGCCAATGACTGAATCTCGTCGCTCGAGAAATAAGCATGGTTGTAATCGAGCTGTATTTCGATGTCTTCATCATCACCATCCCAAATGGTGACCGTCAGTGGTGTCGTATCGAACCCTGATGTGTGATAAATCACACTGGCATTATTGTCTGCAAATTTTAATGCCCCATAGTCAAGCTTAAGGTAATTAAAGGTCACATCAGATAAAGCACTCGTATTGTGCTGATTGTTCGCACGACTTAATACCGAGGTCAGATCGCCTACTGGAAATCTTTGATGCCTGAAACTTGCTTTTTGTAGCTGGGTAATTTGTTGTGCAAGTTGCTTAAAGTTGCCCTCACTCAACACCTCAATATTTAATGTACTTACACTCGTAAATACACCTACTTTACTCTTTTGTTTATGATTTTTTCGGTTATGTGCCGGAATACCAAACGCAACTGTACTCGCGCTACTGACCGCTGAAAAATAATATGCCAATACAGCTAAGAAATACTGCGGTACACCCACGCCCATACCTGCCGCAGCCTCTGTACACGCGGCAAATACGTCGCGACTCATATAGTGGCGATAGCGCGTACTCGGAATATATTTCACATCATGATATTGATTTTGAGAGTGAGGCATTAATAGTTTTTCAGCCGAATTTTTTAAGTGCTCACACCAAAATGCCTTATCTGACTCATAACGTTTTGATTGTTGGTATTGCTGATCACTGTCAGACATGGCTTGATAACTCAGGCCCTCTTGATCAATGCTACCTTCTTGCGTGCCTTGGTTGTAATATTCGGCCAGTTTATAGGACCAATTAGAGAATCCCCATCCATCCATCGCTAGGTGGTGACTGATCCCCACGTACCAATAATCTTGTGTCGTCAGTTTCAACAAATACCCAAAACACAACTGGCTATCAATATATTCCGTTTTTGTTTGAAAGCGTGTATCTAACCAAGTGAGCGCTGCTTGCTCTGGATTTTTCTCACCCGTAAAATCATACACGGGTAAATCCCAAAGCCTGTCATCTGACACATATTGACTGACCGACTCTGTCTCTTGAACAATGCGAATACCAAAAACATCATGCGACAAAACCAGTTGCTTATGTGCAGCCTGCATTCTTTCGATATCAATATCACGACACTTGATATAGCCGCCAATATTATAAAGCGGGCTATCTAAATAATGCATTTGATCAAAGAATATATCCCTTTGAGTCAACGTTAGTGGAAATGTATTATTCATGTTTTCCCCTTAACTTACAGAGCCAGTGCATCACGCGATTGCTCGCCGATGTTTGTATTGTTGTTCGATTCAAGTGTGCTGGTTTGCGATTTGTCATTTGCCGCTTTTTGCCCCAATTCACGTAAAATCTTTGAATCGTCTTTGGACTGTCTCAGCTTTCCGTTATTCATCACCAAGATGTTGTCTGCGGTTCCAAAGTAGGCGTCATCATGACTGATAACGATAACCGCCTTACCTGCTTTTTTCATATTGGTCAGTATTTCTCGATAAAATACGTCTTTGAACTCTGGGTCTTGATCAGCTGCCCATTCATCGAATAGGTAAAGCTCTTTCTCCTCCAGTAAAGCAACCAATAAAGCGAGTCTTTTTCTCTGGCCATCGGACAAATCGATGGTGGTAAACTTGCCATCTACAATCTTCACTTTATGAGATATTTGTAGCATTTCTAAATAGCGCTGTGCCGTATCAATGACGTCGTCTGACAGCTCCATTAGTAGCTCATCAAACAAATGATAATCAGAGTAAATCGCACCAATTTTGTTGCGCAGGCTTACGATATTATCCGCGGTTACTTTTGTATCACCAAAATAAACCGAGCCAGCAGTTGGCCTGTAGTGCATTGTCAATAATTTACTCATCGTCGATTTACCTGAGCCATTACCACCAATGATAAAAGTTACTTCTCCTTTACGGATCCCAAAGTTAAGCGGGCCGACTTCAAAACCAGGCTCATCGTTATTTGACGGATATTGATATTTGATATCAGAAAACTTTAACTCGTCCCACTGCGCAATCTCGACTTCAGCATCATGACAACCCTCGTTTGGGATCTCATCTAACAGCTTCATCAGTTTTTTATATGAGATAGAAGCGATAGTCAGCGTTGGCACCATTGACAACATCACCGCAACAGGTCCTGTTACGTATAATAACGCCATGATGACTCCGACTAATTCCTCTTTGCTGATGGAGTAGTAATTGATAAAAATAAAGCTGATAGCGCCAATGACAAAGAAACAGATTAAATCACCAAAGCTCATTGTGGTTCTAATAATCGTATTGGCTTTTTTATCATTTTGTAGAATTTGTTCTTCACGCGTCATCAATGACTGATCGAAAAACAATGCTCTTTTTCTAGCATCGAGTTTTAGCTCTTTAGCACCGTAGATAAGCCCTCTAATTGAGTGTTGTAACTCATCATGCTTTTCACGCGAAAATTGGAAGATTCGACCACCAATATACATAGGAACCTGGTAACTAATTGCGCCAATCACGATAGCCATCATCACCAAGATGAACACATCCATATTCAGATACATTAAAAAACTCAACATACCTAACAAGGTGATTGCACTGATCAAAAGCGTTGGTAATACGGTACCGCCCGCCACAATACGGGGAACATCAATATTAATTGAACCTATTAATTTTGCAGAACCGATCCGCTCAATTTCAGACAGAGGTGCATTTGCAATGCGCTGGTAAAACTTTTTTCGAATGTCTTTCGATACTTCACTAGACACCCTAATTAACATGATTTCTGACACACTGCGCATAATTAAAATCAGCAAACAAGAGGCCAAATATAACCCTGCCATTTTGTAGTCAATCACATCGAACAACCAAAATGATTGAACTGAATTTGTCGTTTCAAGGCCTGAGCTATCAGGTGTAATGGTTGAAAGTACCAATGGAATTAACGCGGCATAAAAAATCCCCGCAAATGCACCAAGACTGATTGCAATAAATACCCTATTTGGCGCTTTTTTGGAAAATGTACTCAAAGTGCTCATAAATTTTTTCCTTGTTTAATCGTGAAGTTCAGGACTTATTCTTCTTGAGCTTGTGGTGTCACAAACCCCACCATGTCATCTGAAGCGAACTTCTCGACCATGTCATCATAATAAGGACTCGCGATTTGGCCCGACTGGCCAGTTGAATTCATCATCATGTGTTTTGTATTTGTTTTTTTCATTTCAATGATTTGGCGAAAACCACCACCAAAAGTGCTGATATAACCTTCGTTGACATCAAAGTAGCTGCCCGACACATTGACAGTATGCGCAGAACCACTTGCGCCAATCTTGCGCTCAAATAAATTGTTTAGCACTTTGACATCACTAAACGGGGTATGAGCGTAAAACGTGCTCTGCACTTCACCCCATTGCCAATCAGCCTGTGCACTGCCTTTTAATTTCACCAATTCTTGTATTGCATCATCAAGCGCGTCTAATGTAAGAGTGCGACAGGTCTCTGAGGCATCCGTTTTTACATTGTCACACCAAGGAGATCCTTGTGAGATAAGTGCAAGCAAATCATCACTCTCAAGTAGGTAAGGCAAGGCCAGATAATTACCATTTTTGCTCGAATTCCAAAATTCACTAAACTCATCACCAAAAATACGCTCTCTGATATGCCTCACCCAGCCATAAAAAATTGTTGCCCCAACACTCTCTTTCGATGCAACACCTTGCCATTGCTTCAATTGAGCAATCGCTTCTTTTTGTTGTTCATTGCGTGGCTTAACATTTTTCAAATAACCAAGTAGTGTTGTCGCCGACAGGTCTTTTTCATCTTTTTGCGCCGTCAACATCGACTCTACGGTAATAGGGATATTTTGGTTAATGCTTGAAGCCAAAATTTGTTCAATTCTATTTGCTCTATATTCAGGTGCAAAATTCTTTGAAATCAAATAAGGATAACCTGGATAAGCAATATCATTGTTGGCATTAATTAAGTAGCCTTGTGGCGGATTATAATATTTTGGCAATTCGCTAGATGTAATATATTTAGCCCACTCAGACGATGCTTCACCTGCCAGCATCGGCATACTACCATCACCTTTTTGTCTCACAGGGAGTTTACCCGCCCCAGTCATACCAATATTGTTCTGCATGTCGGCGTAGACAAAATTAATCGCAGGTGCAACAAGATAGTCCAACGCGTCATTAAACTCTTGCCAGTTTTTCGCGTAGCTCAGTTTATAAAATGCTTCAAAAGTTGTATCACCTGGCTGCAATGCAACCCAACGCATAGAGATGGGCATACCTAACCCTTGAATAACATCGCTGATCACTGGCCCATTGAGCGTGTCTCTGACTTGAATTTTCACCGTTTTATAAGGTGCACGTAACTCCGCAGGAAAGTCAGCTTTAATGTCAATAAGCTCAGTTCGCGTGTTAAATTTTTTCCATTGCCCGTTGTGAAGGTACTTACTCGGATCATATTCATTAAGCTGTTCAATGAATAAATCTTGAACATCGGCCATCATATTGGTGCCACCCCAAGAGATATGGTCATTTTTACCAAAAATGACAACTGGCAAGCCCACAATACTCATGCCATCGGCAGTCAATGATGCACCTTTTTGTGACACTGCATACCACAGAGAAGGAATTTGCAGAGGTAAATGCGGATCATTGGCTAAGATTGGCGCGCCAGACTCAGTAAATTGCCCAGATACAACCCAAGCATTACTGCCAACATATTTACCACCCACTTTTAGTTCAGACTCAATCGACTTTTGTAACGCAACAATATCATTGAGTTTATTGATTGTATTTGCGCTTAGCGACAGATCAGAAGCCACATAGTCAGGGTAAAATGTTTTCATTTGCGCAGCTGATAATTCTTGTGCGCCTATCAATTTTTGAATTTCGTTGGTGTAGTTACCAGCTAAGTTTAATGCAAATACCTTGCTCCACGCTAATGAATCAAGCTTAGTCCAAGGCTCTGGCTCAACACCCAATATAGAGAATTCAACGGGCAATTGCTTCGCTTCACGCATCCATGCATTGACACCATTTACATAGGCATCCAACGCATTTGAAGCCTCTTTACTAAGCATTGGCATTGATTCTTCTGCCGCTCGGTATAAACCCAGTGTTCTAAACCAAATGTCTTGATCTAATGCCTGCTTGCCAAACACTTCGCTCAAACGTCCCTGCGCAATACGCCTTTGCAGTTCAAGTTGCCACAGCCTGTCTTGAGCATGTGCATAGCCTGTTGCAAAATATACGTCTAAGTCGGTAGGTGCCGTGATGTATGCCACCCCGTTATCATCACGTCTGATCGATACTTTGTCGTTTACACCTTGTAGAGACTCAATGTCTTGGTTTGCTGGCAATGGCTCCAAAAATAAGTTATTGAAGCTGAAATAGCATAATAAGACTAGAGGCACCGCAAAAAATACGACTGCTCTCGATATCAATGGATACTTCGTAAAAGTACTAAACATGATTGCACTTAATCCTCTCTGTTTTTTATAAATGACCCCAATATTGGTTTGTAATATCAGGAGCAATATCAAGCTTCATGTTCCCTACAGCTCGAATTTTTTTGTTTTATAATTCCGTTATTTAACCAAGTAAAATTGACTCAATAACAGAACTGCACATTAAATGATTTTAAACGTATGATAAGCACCCAATACCCATTCCATTGAGAGGTATTCGATACAGTTCAATGACTTAGTAACCATATGTAACACTAATATTTCTTAGCTTTGCAGCAGTTCCCTGCCTGCAACTAAGGCACCATTTGGGCGATATACACTAGGCACTTGGAAATCACTGTGCTTAATGTCAGCGTTAATCTAACTTTGATGTTTAAATTGCCTTTAATCTCGGAAATTAACGCTCATACTCCATCTTTGTTGCTAAATTTCGCCAATTTTTAAAAAGTCAGCGGCATCACTGCTACACAAATAAAAGACACTCACCATGGTCATTCCGAAGATTTAACCAAGCATTCAGCGTATATTGGTTCAAATAAACAGCATATCGCACATGCCTCTTTGCGCAATTATTGTGGCGATGCACAAAGTGATTTTATCAATCAGTTTTATCCTATTTACTTGATATTACATTACCCATGTTCAAGTAGAACAGATGCAACCAATGCCAATATACTTATATTTGTACCTTATCAAGCTGCTCAACGTAACCTGTCAATAAACCTAGGTCGACACACAGCGCTTTACAAAAATGGGCAATGAAACCTCGCTTTTTCAATGAACATTTTGAATTTCAACCATCAATACCGAGCGTTACCAGTTATTCGCTAAAGTAGAGAGCATTGAACGGTTTTTAGGTCACAACGCATTGTTGCCGCCTTAGATACAGTGGTGTTTACGTACATCTTAAAGAAAAAGAGACAGATTAAACACTGCTAAAAATATCAGTTTTGTGCGTCGAGACATCAATGACACGGTTTAAAGCAGCAGTAATACCTGCAAAAACACCTTAAAGTTAGCTAATTTAATTTGTCTCACGCGTGAGTTATTTTAGATAGTTGGGCAACAAAATACTGACCAATCGGGTTGAAATACAGGGTTTTTTGGAGGTTTCTAAGAGGCTTTCAAGACTAGAAGATTGTTAATACCTAAACAAAGCACACAAAATAAAACAGCGCGTTACTCGATGCGCTCAAAGTCAAAAAATATAACGACGAAAGAAGTAATTACCCACTTACAATGTGAACATTTAAAATAAATAAGGTAATCGAATGTGATATACAATCATATACGACTTGCTTGGTTAATGATGGTTTAAAGTTATTAAGAACATGATTAATTGAAAAGTTGGTAAAGGGGTTAATAGATGGACAATGATACAGTGAGACAGTGAGACAGTGAGACAGTGAGACAGTGAGACAGTGAGACAGTGAGACAGTGAGACAGTGAGACAGTGAGACAGTGAGACAGTGAGACAGTGAGACAGTGAGACAGTGAGACAGTGAGACAGTGAGACAGTGAGACAGTGAGACAGTGAGACAGTGAGATAGTGAGATAGTGAGATAGTGAGATAGTGAGACAGTGAGACAGTGAGATAATGAGATAGTGAGATAGTGAGATAGTGAGATAGTGAGATAGTGAGATAGTAAAGGTTTTAGTGTGTGTAGAAACAACTCCGGCATTTGTAAGCTGCCTGTATGGCAGTAGTTTACAGTAGACATAGTAAATTACGCCACTTAGGCAAAATCAAAACTCCTATCTTAAACCCGTTATCCTGATGAATATCAGGATCCAGCTTCACTGCGTGCACAAGCAGCTCCACGTTAGACCTAACGACTCATCACGGCTAACAATAATACACTTCCTATGGGGCAGTAGCTTTCAGTAGGCATAACAAAATGCACTACTTAGATAAAATCATACACCTATCTTAAACCCGTCATCCTGATGAATATCAGGATCCAGTTTCACTGCGTGTACAAGCAACTCCACGTTAGACCTAACAACTCATCACGAATACATTAATAAACTGCCTGTGGGGCAATGAACCGGAATATTTCCAACACGGAGCTGAAATCCATCCATGGAGCTTGGTTACATCGGTCATCCATGACCTTATTCTAAGCGACTCACTCCTTACGCTGCGAAACTTCGTTTCGGTCACTCATCACCTAAGCTGCCTATTCGGCAGTGAAGTATTGCAATGCGGCACTCTGGCTTGGGAGTTGTTTCTAAGCTGCCTGCGTGGCAGTGAAGATAAAAGATGCTTTTTAAATCGTCCACTGGCATTTCTAAGCTGCCTGCGTGGCAGTGAAGATGAACCTCACTGCAAAAGAAATTGATGTTTTTTTCTAAGCTGCCTGCGTGGCAGTGAAGATCTATGCTCGTCGTTTAGCTGTTTGCTGATATTTCTAAGCTGCCTGCGTGGCAGTGAAGTGTTGATAGCTCCAGTCCCAGTTACGCCCCACTTTCTAAGCTGCCTGCGTGGCAGTGAAGTACTAAACGTGTCGTAAGTATATTCAGTAAACTTTCTAAGCTGCCTGTATGGCAGTGAAGAAGATACGTTTCAACAGATGCAAGGCATGTGGTTTCTAAGCAGCCTGTATGGCAGTGAAGGGTGACTGATCAGTTCACCCACAAAAATGTTATTTCTAAGCAGCCTGTATGGCAGTGAAGGTAGCTAACACTTTTGAGTACTTTATCTTTAGTTTCTAAGCAGCCTGTATGGCAGTGAAGGGTATTGCATATTTCAATCCACTAGGTCTAGATTTCTAAGCAGCCTGTGTGGCAGTGAAGGGTATTGCATATTTCAATCCACTAGGTCTAGATTTCTAAGCAGCCTGTGTGGCAGTGAAGCCGTGCCTGTACTCATCAAAATGGGCTTAGTATTTCTAAGCAGCCTGTATGGCAGTGAAGAGTTTTAACTTGGCATATCTCCAATGTCGTGGTTTCTAAGCAGCCTGTATGGCAGTGAAGTAGGCCGAGCATACACGATAGTTATGGACTTATTTCTAAGCAGCCTGTATGGCAGTGAAGGTAACTTTGTGAAAGCAAAAGTAAGTCTTAAATTTCTAAGCAGCCTGTATGGCAGTGAAGATGAGATCGGCCAACTGCTTTTCGTTCAGTTCTTTCTAAGCAGCCTGTATGGCAGTGAAGAGAGAACGCTGGGCGTGATAGTAGTGAGTTAGTTTCTAAGCAGCCTGTATGGCAGTGAAGTCAAATGCAACACCGTTTTTGCAGTGCTAACATTTCTAAGCAGCCTGTATGGCAGTGAAGAAAGTACAGTTTTAGGTGACTCGGTTACTAGTTTTCTAAGCAGCCTGTATGGCAGTGAAGACGGTGTTGTTTCTGGTATTCCACAGATAATTTTTCTAAGCAGCCTGTATGGCAGTGAAGGCAAATTTGCTCGTCAGGCAGCTGGCGCAAACTTTCTAAGCAGCCTGTATGGCAGTGAAGGCTCGTTCGCATAAGAGACGCCTTATCGCGTATTTCTAAGCAGCCTGTATGGCAGTGAAGCCATTGTATAGCTTGATATTTCAGCATCTAGCTTTCTAAGCAGCCTGTATGGCAGTGAAGAATTTCACTGTCTCTAAACTCACTGCTATTAGTTTCTAAGCAGCCTGTATGGCAGTGAAGGTGGCATGTAAGATAAAACGGCGTGACACTTTTTTCTAAGCAGCCTGTATGGCAGTGAAGTATAGAATAAATGAAAAAAGACTAGATGCAACAGACTATTAAGGTAAAAAAGCCTAGCTTTACCTTATTAAAAACAGCCTATCGCAACTCGTTGTATTTTATGCAGATTTTTAAAGAGCAAAAATAAAGGGTAAAAATACCCTTTATTTATTAGAACTGAGGTACGCACCCAAATACATTTTCATCATTTGCCTTCGCGTTCAACCCGTAACAGTCAAATGTGCCATGTGAATTACCCTCGCGTCCTTCCATGGTGATAAAGAGTGGGTATTTACTATTTGTGTCTGGTGTTCGAGTCTTAGTCTGTTGACTATGCAAAAAGATAAAAGGCAAATCGGATGGACCAGGTTTAGTCTCAGCGAGCTCTGTCATGCATTCATCAAACGTTTTGCCACTTTTTTGTGCTCGCCGCTTAGCACGCTCTTCCATATCTTTCTCAATCCTAGTAGGGCTTTTAACGTTTTTTCGTGTGAAACTCACATAGCTGACATCATCTGGTACAGGCTTTATCCCTTTAACATGTGCATAGTCTTCAAGCCGACCTAACCACTTAGCGATATTTAGCTTTTCAAGTTGCGCTTGGTCTTTAGCAAATAATCGTAATTTTGAACCCAGAGGAAATTTGGCTTTGCCATATTGCGGAAAGCCTACAGCAACAGCTGATTTATTTTTATCAACCTTGTGCTCAACAAGTGCAATATGCACCTGTTGAAACACGTTTTGCCAGATAAACCCAAGCGACACTTCAGCATCCGGTAATAAGGTGATTTCTTGGTAGTAGTTCATTTAATTACCCTTAACTTTCACCTTCACCAAATACGCCACCACGGATCAACATAGCCACTACAAAATGTTTGTCTTGCTCTGTTAATTGTGAGGATGTTTCGCTACTTAACCATTTCAATAGAAGTGTTTTAAAATCATTACGGGTTGAACGATAAGCAACCCCACGCTGGGTTACGGACCCATAAGCTTCAATTGCAATCGGTTTGTTTGTTTGCTCAAATTTCGGATACCAATCATCAATAGTACGCAATGCATTACCTATTTTTTCACAATGCATTGCAGCGACGTTGTCTTTGCCCTGCACTCCATTCAATGAAAATAGATGACGACTTTTTTCACCTTTGGCTGAATTAAGCACCATTTCTTGAGAAGGCCAAACTCTTTGTGCATCTCCCAATTGCGCGAACGCTTCGACTTTCAGCACGGTATTTTTTTCTCCTTTAAAGCCAGCCAAAATCAACTGTGCTAATTGAGCAACATCTTTATCATTCGTCGTCGTTCCTGAGAGCGGAAAGTCATAGGCATTAAATTTCAATTTGTTACTCAACTCACTAGTCCCAACTAAGATCTTTAGCTGTTGAGCATTGACTCGATTGCGCCATAAAAAGCGCCCATTGGCTATATTGTAGGCATAACGAGCCGCCAGCTCTTGCAAATCATCTTGAACATAACCTGCTATCACTTCATTAAAGCGACTTTCAAATTCAACATTGTTACAAACCGTTGGATTTTGTATGCCTGCAACCACTCGTAAACTAAAGCTCAAACGCAACGTATCTTGACCATGATTTAAGGAACCATCATCGCCCCATGATAAGTTTGCCTCTGCAATTTGCTTTTGTAGAGCTTCTTCGTCCTCTAATACTTCCTGTGTAAAATTACTCTTTACTGCTCGATTTCTTCTTTCAAACAATTCGATTGGCTGCCATTTTTTATCGTTACCGATATCTTGCCAGTCCCCTGAAAACATGATGCCATCTGAAGGCTCTAATTTACGATCAAATGCTAAAACGCTAGGTAATTTAATTGTGCTCATAATTCTTCCTTAAAATAAATTATTAATTAAATCTGTATTAGTTGAAGGTTCGTTGTTGTCACTACTAGGCTTAGATTCTTGTTGGCATAAATACCACTCACCATCTTGGTTATAACGCCAAATATATTCAGAAAGTCGCGTTACTTTGTGCATGCTTAGCCATTCTGCAACGCTATGAACAGCTTCAACAAAATTAACCGCTTTTATATCCTGATCTTCAGGGTCTGGCTTAACGCGCAAGCCAATCACTTCTTCTTTAGTAAGTGGCTGTGCAATCGCTTTGTAACCTGCCATTATCGGAACTAGGTAGCCATCAAATGGTTTTTTTAAATACTGCCATGTAGCATCTGTTTGGTCGTTTGTAAGTGTTTGCCCTTCTGCTAACTCTGGAGTCGCTGTAACTTTTAAAGCTGAAAAGTCTAACCAAGCGGCCAAAGGTGCTGATTCATTGTTTTCAACAGCTATCTTTTCGGTTTGCTTTTTTAAGTATTCACTTTGGTCTTTTAATACAAATCCCGGCATACATAAACGTTTAATATGCGATAGTTGCTTACTTTCATCTTGTGAATTGTTGGCTCGGAACAGTTTGACTTGACCGATCGATAGTACACTGCCACCAGCAATTCGCATGTTTAAGCACATTGCTTTTACTTTATTTTCAAGCTCAGTAACTTGGTCTGTAGTCAGTAAAAGTGGATCACTTAGCTCCAGTACTAAACTTACTGTGGCATTTAGCTTTCCTTCTTCAATAATTGGCGGTGAGGTAGCCTTGTGTTTGGCAAGCACAGGAGGGTTTTTACTCTGTAAAAATTCAAAATCTGCGTAAGGTTTAGGTTGATAAACTTTATTACTCACCTTATTTGAAATAACCATACAACCAACAAATTCGGTGTTATAAGTACCTTGATAGTTAACTGATATTTTTCGACTTAAGGCATGGGTAAAACCCAAAAACTGAGTTATCGCGGGAAACCCCCAAGTAAAACCAGCAATTGCATTGGCGTTTTGCACTTCAATTTTGCTCAATACTAAATATTGGCTCATTTTGAAACCTCCTGTATAGCAATAAAGCTACGTAACTCTTGCGAGAATAGCTTTGCCCATAACTCCAAATGAATTGTGCCAAGCTTAAGTTGCTTCTCATCCAATTGCTTGTTTAACCAGCGAGCAAAATCTTTGCTGATCACAGTTTGCCAATTACCTGCAAGTTTTTCAGCTGCAACTTGCTCGTCATCACGATAAGGTTCGAACATTAACTGATAAGGCAAAGTAAATTTACTTGCTTTTGTCCAATTTGTATCTTCAACGGTATTGGCCAACATCACTTCATCAAATAGGACATAAATAATCGCCTGAACTTTTCTGGTGATTGCCGCAGCGCGTGCAGGCTGGCTATCACTTAACTCTTTATTCTTTAATAATTTTAGATATTTATTCAAATCTCTTAATTCATTCTTAGATAAAAAACTCAAAGCTTTATAAAGTGCTTGGTAGTCTAATTCACAATAGCTTTTACCTTTCGATCGCCAGCTTGGCGGCTGTGAATAAAGTAGTGTAATCTTGCCTCCGCGCTTGCCATTTAGTGATGAAGCATTAGAGTGATTAGAACCGGTAATATTGAGCTTTGTCTTGTTTGGATAGCTCACTACCGGAATTTCACTAAATTTATTGTTTCTGCGCTGCTCTCTCGCTTTTGTTTGTTCATCTTCAAAGTACTGCTTATGTTCATTGTGTAATGCCTGCGCCAGTGAAGAAGACATGAGAGGTAGGAGTAAATGGTAATTTTGATCGCCAGACGGAAAAAATACTTGCTTAGATAAAAAGTAACTTTGTTTTACATCACTATCGTAAGCCTGTTTTAAACCCTGCACCCATTTAACAATTTGCTCACTATCGTCAGTGAACTCAGAAAACAATGAAGTATCCTCCACTTTTAAACAATCTAAAACTGAACACCCGTCATGCTCAACTTTTAAAATATCCGCCACTGGCAGTGACGCAGCATTAGACGAAGCGGTATCTATTTCAGGATCACTTAATGAGTTAGTGGTTAAATAACGTTTATCGGAGCTTAACGAACTATCTAAAATGCTCGACCCCTTTGAACTTGAGTGTGTTAATTTAGCCACATGTGTTGCAAAACTAATGTCTTTGGCTTTTATTGCCCATTCATCGAGCCAATTGGCAGGCTTATGCTGCGCTTCTAATTCACTAACGAACTGTAAATACTCAGCTCTCAACTCACTCAACTCTAAATCAACAATATCTGCATCGAGCAATTCTAGTAAGTTGTGATATTTCTGTTGTTGAAACATCAAAGCGGTTTGATCTTTAGCCTTTTTCGCTTTTTCAACTAATTTAACAGCTTCATTTTTGTCGGTCAGGCGTTTCACAATACCCGCTAAGCGAATATTTATTCCTTTGCTTATTTCATTCTTTTTTTTCTGTGGTTTAGATTTTAAATAATCCTCATGCTTTTTGTCTCTACGCATTGCTAAATAGACTTCTATCCCTTTAGCAAGCGCCTGCGAGGTTTGCTTACTTATCATTGTTGCAATCATCCTTAGTTAATAACTTATAAATTCCAAATTCAGCTTGGAAAAACCACTGCTCAATACTTTCTTTATCGAACTCTTGTAACGAAACATGGGTATAAATCGTTAAAGTTTGCTGTTCACTCTTTCCTAGCTTTTCACTCAATGCCTTAACTTGTTTTGATAAATCAAATTGGTGCCATAGGCTATTACTAAAAGCCATCGCAACGGGCTCTGTGGGGTTCTCAATATCTTTAGTGGGTTTATATTCTGTAGGGTATACACCATCTTCTTTTTTTAGCCATAAATAGCGATGCGTTCTTTCGGCAAATCCTAAAGAATAATCTTCACTTAAATGTGATTCCCTAAATGGTTGTAAGCGCTGCATTTCACCGCACCAACTAACATCATGCTGCCACCAGCGGGCAGCATAGATAATAGAGCTTCGGCTTCCATACAAATTAATACTTTGCGCTGTATGCTCAAGTTCAACAAAAGTCTTAAATTTTGGTGGTGAATCATGTGTCAAATTAGGTTGGAGAGGCTTTAATATACGAGTAGCGGCAGAAATACTATCAAGCGCTTGCTCGGTATTTAATTCATTAAGATCTTTAGAAAAATATTGTACTAACTTTGTCTCAAAGCCTGGTTTCTCAAAGCACAACAATTTTTTTAATAAACCTCTATAGTTTTGAGATAATACATGAATATTATGAGTTTTCGGTGTTTGTTTTCGATGGCGTTGTACTCTTCCAGCTAATTGTATTATCGAGCGCATTGAGCTTGGCTCAACTACCGCCCAATCATAATCGTGATCGCGCCCTACCTCAGCCACAGAGGTCGCAAGCACAATGAATATATGGTTTAACTCAGCTGTATTCTCAATACGTTCAGTTACCCCTGACTCCTGTGCCCATTGCTCAGTATCATGTCGTTTCAACGCCTTATCTAACATTTGCTCAATAGCTGTGCGTTGTAATAACGGGTATTGACCATGGTAAACACAATAATGAATACGTGTATTAGGAGGTGCCGCTGTGGTAAATAAATGTTTGGCAACCTGTACTAGAAGATTAATGTTAGCCATGCGAACTAATCCAATTGATACTTTCTTATCTGCTAATTTCACTGCTTGCGATACGTGCAGTTCACAAACCGACTGATGAATGCGTGCAGCCATCGCTTCGCTATAGCTGTCCATCCCTACAGAATCTATATCAACTAACTTAGCTTGCCTCAAGCGTAAGTCACTTTTGACCAGTGCCTTATCACGCTCAATAACAAATGACTCATGCTCAGTTGCAAATGTGCTGACAGTATCGATTAGCTCACTTTTTGGTTTATTGCATTCATCGAACCAAGCACAACAAACCTTGCCTTGAGTGTTTTTATCACCATTCGCTTTTGTATATTCAAGCCTGCCCTGCTGATAGGCTTCAAACAATGCTTCGGCTTCACAAGGCATAATCGTTGCCGTTGAAATAAGCACCTTGCTACCCAACATCCCAGCCCAATTAACCAAACGACATAGCGCAGGGAAATCTGCTGAATTAAAATCATCAGGCTCATCTAATACTAAATCAGAACTTAATAAACGCAGCATTGGAGCTATTTGTCTACCCCCTCTAACCCCCTCTGTCGCAGGGATCAGATAATCAATCGTGCTTACTAAAATAGGCGCATGTAATAGCTTCAAAATTTTAGAGTCATGCTTTAACCAAGAAAATGATGCTAATTGCTCTAAATCAATTTCGCTTAATAAGTCGAGTTCATCTTTTAGCAAGGATTCCGCTGATTCACTGCCTTTATCAACCTCAGAACTCTCATCTTGCGATAGATCGATTTGCTGTAAATCCCTAACAGCTTGCGAACCAACAAGTAATGCAACTTTTTCTCGCGCTTGCTGCTGACTTTTTACATCTTCAGAAAATAAATCCTTTCTTAATGCCTTTGCTGTTTGAATTGATAAAGTCCTGAGTCCTAGCGCAACATTAAAGCGGCATTCGTCTGGTTCAGACAACGCATACATTATCTTTGCATTCGCACGCGTTTTTCCTTTTCCCGTAGAGGCCATCGAAATACCAAAGAAGCCATAATCTTCTACTTTTTCTTTGAGAGAAGCTGCCAATTTAACAGCTTCATCTTGCCAGGAGAATTCATCATGAATATGTTTTGGTTTTTTCGCTACTGGCGTTTCTAGCGCTTTAACCTTACCCAGTGTATTGAGTTTCGACTTAAATCCAGCTAAGTCACAGGCAATATGATATGCCCGCTTACCTACATTAATATTATGTTCATCGAGTTTTTGCTTTAAGTACCGTTTATCTTTTTCATCTTTATCTGTATTTGCATAAGCAAGATAGTTTCTATCTGAGTCTTTATTAGTAATATCTTTACGTGAAGATTCACCGTGATCGGCCAACATAAGGGAAAGGCGCGCTAAATGCTGAGTGAATAAATTGTGGTGCCAATCATTGGAAAACAACCTTTGACACTGTAACGACCGTTTAGCGACATCAGAAACTGCTTTCTGCCAATCAGAACTGTTAAAAGGCGTACCTAACGGAAATTGCCAATTGACAGTAATTTGTTCTTGAGACCAATCTTTATCTATTGCTTGCGGTGAATTCCAGCAAGGTTCAAAGACAGATTGCCATTGCTCAACACTCTCAATCGATGGCTGATTTTCAAGAAATTTGGGAAACTGAGGTAATCTATGATGAGAAACTATTAACCACGCCACCATTTTGGCAATTGGAGGTAATGTTACAAATGGACTGGCAATGCTCTTTTCCAATAAATCATGGTATGCAGGCAGAGCTTGCTCTAGTTCTTTCGCGGTATTGATATTGATAGAGGCTAACGCTTGCAACCATTGTTGATCGCATTGTTCACCAACAAATGCCTGGAATATCCTTAAGGACACCCACTCATGACGCAGGGGTTCATAGTTTTTTTTACCTGAGTTAGCGCTTAAGTTGAACTCCTTTCCCTCTTCAAGCTCTATTACACCCAACTTAATTTGAAACAGTTTATTCGCCTTACCTACATCATGAAAAAAGCCGGCTATTGCAGCAAGATTAGCTATCACCTCTGTATTTAATGCAAACTGTTCTTTTACGACTAAATCTTTTTCAGTTCTATTCACCGGCACCACGCCCTCCAAATTAAACTTCCTCTTATTCCCCACAACCCACAAAAACTGGCTTCGGGCACGGCTTCTGATCCAGTGACAGCTTACAGCAGTGCTGCGGCTAGCGGTTTTACGCAGCATCTTTTTAACAGTATCGAGCCCGTCTTGGGTGATCACTGTTTGCCATGTGTTATCACCAATGCGGTTGGCAAAGGCATCAAGTACCCGCCTGGTTTTCTTGAGGGCGTTTTTCTCGCATTGAGATACAAATGTGACCATCATAAAGCGTCACCTTTTTGATTATTTTCAATCTCATCAATTTGGTCTTTACTTAAATCTTGCAATGCCACTTGCTTTACTTGTTCGAACATATAATCCAGTGCTTTGTGATCGGTAAACGCTTGTAGGATTTGTTGGCGGAACTCTTGCTCGGTGGCGTTTTCTTTGGCACAGATAAATGCCCACGGCAGTACTAAGGCATCTTTGATTAAATCTGCAATGTCGAATACCAAAGCTCCGCGGCGGGTTTTGCCATGCATCACCGCAAAACCATGAGGAATACCTAACACCCAAAGTGTGCAAGCGGCTAAGCCATATGCTAAATAATTTCCGTGATTTAAAAAGTCGTTAGCCTTACCTATATCTACAGACTTCGATGACTGATGCTGGCGCTTAAAGCCCTCACAATTGGTGGCGTTGGCCGCATATTTATAAAGCACTTTGGTGAGCTGCGCTTCTGTGAGCAATAAAGCTTGTGAGTTTGTCGCGGCTTCCGTTCGTGTAAAAAACGTATCCAGCGCGGTTTGAATAGCTTTATCGTCAAAGTTAAAGCCTTCATTTTTTAAGTCTCGGTCTTTTTGCCAAACTTGCTTTAAAAATGCGATCCGTGCCTGCTGAAAATGCTTTGCAGCATCTAAGCGCTTTTCATCATCAAACCAGAAACCCATCCAGCCTTGCAGGTACTCTGTTGGTCGATACTCATTTTGCGGTGTCATCCACTCAATTTCACAACCCATGTATAAAGGGGTTGCGCCACCACCACAAAAGCCCACTAAAACGCCTGCTTGAGCAAGCATGCGCATCGCCGCTTGTGTAATCGAGGTACCATTACCCAGCAAAATAACCGTGGTGTTGGCAATAGGGATATTAAAATAGAGATTCTCTTTGGTGGCTTCGGTCAAATATAAAACGCGGCCATCTTTTTGCATCACGCGGCAATATTCTAGATAAAATAAGTTGGCACGTTTTGAGTGCAAAATGGCTTTTAAATCGCTAGGGCTAAAGTCTTCCATTGTCTTCCACTTCCTTTGGGTTTAGACATAACCTACTGTTATCTATGTGCAGCTTCAATGCTGCACTTTTGATCAGTTAAATTTTTTACAGGTGTTTAGTTCCAAAGTAGCTTTTGCTTTCTTAGAGTTCGATAGCAATCTGGGTCCATCACAATTTGCTGGGCTTCTGGGCTTGGGTGTTGCACATCTAAACGTAAAATACTGATCAAATAATTAAGCAGCGCTGCGTTGGTTCTCAGTTGCTTTTGATTACCCGTCATATCAAAGTCATGGGCAATGACTTGCTGGGCATAGTCGCTTAAACGCGGATCTGGCATGATGGTTAGCGTAACTTCCTGTTGCCATGCTTCATCATCTTGTTTGTACTTTTGTGCCTTACATTTGAATTCAGGGCACGCAGATAAAATGCGAGATAATGAAAAATCTCGAAACCCTTTTGCATCTTCGCAATACGCTCTTAAGTGATAACGCAGGCCTGAGTTCACAAGAGTATGTGGGCGAATAATGCGCTCTGCTTCTCCACCATCTTTTATCGACTGATAACGGATATCAAGTACACTTTGCCGGCGGCAAGCGTTTAAAATAGGACGCAAAATGGTCGGATTTAATTTTCTATGAGGTAGAGGCAGAGTAGCAATGGTCGAGGTACTTAAGTTGTGAACATACTGCTCACCAATTAAGTTGGCATACTCGTTAAAGTCTTGGGAAATATAGTTAGGTGTAAAGGGGGTTGCCAATACATAGGCTTTTTCAGACTCATTGTAATGCGCATCAATTTGATAACGGCTGATAAAGTCTGTTAGATAGCGCCGAGCACTGGGTCTTGATAGTTTAAATTTATCTTGAAAAGTGCCTGTTTGGATCTCTCCTTGCCAAAATAACACCGCCTCAATGTATCTAAAATATTGCTCTTCCTTAGCTTGCATAAATCACTTTTGGTTAAATCAAAGTGAAATAAATGTATCAAAACAAAAACAGGAAGTCATTGATCAGCGACAAAAATTAGCCACAACACGCTATCTTTTTACTAACTCAAAATCTGGTTTCGTCTACTCATTGAACCGCTATTGTCTGCTAAGTTAAATCATATAAACTAAAAAAATAAGTTAAGTAACCAATGGGTAGATTACCAACAGTTAACATTCATCATTTGCTTGATATGATATTCACTCGTGGTTATAGCTTACTCTCATCAAATCGATGGTACCTATTAAATACAATTGGTTGCATGTTTTATTTGTGGCTAATCGAAGACTGGCTCACTGCAATAGTTGGCGCACCAATCATTGGCGCTTTAATAACATTAATGTTAAACATAGCTCTATTTTTCTTAGGCTTGTTATCTGTCAGTTTTCTTGTGTTATTGCAGGCTGTATTCACCGTAATAAATACCATTTTTCACAAACCTACCAGTGAGAATCGATCTCGATTTCCATGATGCTCGGCTTAAAGAGAAATTATGTTTACAAGCTTTATTAATGGCCTCTCATCGAAAAAGCCAATGGTTTCCGAGGCAAGCTCGGAATGACGGGGGTGAGAAAGTGTAGACTTGTGGGTACGTGCTTATATGGCATTGTAAGTGAGTGTAGGTAGCACGGAGCTGACATCCATCTACGGAGCTTGGTTACATCGAACATTCATGACTAAAGCGGCTTTAACAACGCCTCTCTACGCGCCGTCATCCTGATGAAAATCAGGATCCAGTTTTACTGCTTTGCATAAGCAGCTCTTCGTTAGGCCTAACAATTCTGTACGAATACGTTAAACTGCCTGTAGGGTAGTGAAGGAATGTACAAAGCTAGTACAGAGTTGAAATCCATCCATGAAGCTTGGTTACATCGGTCATCCATGACCTCACTTCTTCGAGCTGCGAAACTTCGTTTCGGTCACTCATCACCTAAGCTGCCTGCTCGGCAGTAAAGTCGGTATGTCATCAGTGTTTTGAATGCTGCACGTTTCTAAGCTGCCTGCTCGGCAGTAAAGAGGCTAATATCGTTGAGGCAATAATTGCCAAATTTCTAAGCTGCCTGTACGGCAGTAAAGCTCTTGCTATTCCTCTTGACCATTTATATTCATTTCTAAGCTGCCTGTACGGCAGTAAAGGCATCTAAGTGCTTAATACTTTGCTTGTTACTTTTCTAAGCTGCCTGTACGGCAGTAAAGCGTTTTGCATACGTTGTGCAAATACGTGCATATTTCTAAGCTGCCTGTACGGCAGTAAAGTCATTTGCTGTATAAGTTCGTCTGCTCTGTTATTTCTAAGCTGCCTGTACGGCAGTAAAGTAACTCAATCACAAACGGGACACGTTTATGCATTTCTAAGCTGCCTGTACGGCAGTAAAGCTCGGAGTAGATTATCTTTGCCGTGTTTTGTATTTCTAAGCTGCCTGTACGGCAGTAAAGAAAATAGAATGAAGATAGGCACGGGCCATGATTTTCTAAGCTGCCTGTACGGCAGTGAAGTGCGAACGCTTGCGCTTTTTCTTGGTTGAACTTTTCTAAGCTGCCTGTACGGCAGTAAAGATTTATAGCTTTTCCAAGCTTAGTCACATTATTTTCTAAGCTGCCTGTACAGCAGTAAAGTACTGAAGGTTGGATTGAGTTAGTTCGAGAATTTTCTAAGCTGCCTGTACGGCAGTAAAGAGCTGTTTGATTTGAGAACATCTAGTAATAGCTTTCTAAGCTGCCTGTACGGCAGTAAAGACAGCGCATTCACTGGCATAAGTAAAGCGCTGTTTCTAAGCTGCCTGTACGGCAGTAAAGGCCATTTGGCGCGCTTCATAGTAGTTGGTGATTTTCTAAGCTGCCTGTACGGCAGTAAAGTTCGCGCCATTATCAACATGAACGCGTGCAGCTTTCTAAGCTGCCTGTACGGCAGTAAAGGATTGAAGACTTGCGTTATCATGATTTAAGAATTTCTAAGCTGCCTGGACGGCAGTAAAGCAAGTTTAAAAGCCCCTTAATTTGTTCATCACTTTCTAAGCTGCCTGTACGGCAGTAAAGTCATCCAAAGCGTGCATGACGCCCCAGAAATATTTCTAAGCTGCCTGTACGGCAGTAAAGCTCTAAAAATCTGTAGATCGGGTCTATTTTTATTTCTAAGCTGCCTGTACGGCAGTAAAGGCCAAGTGCCTTGTGTGGTGCTGCCCACATCATTTCTAAGCTGCCTGTACGGCAGTAAAGTGCCGACCATCGCAATGCCTTTGGCCACCATCTTTCTAAGCTGCCTGTACGGCAGTAAAGAATTGAGCGCGCTAGACATTGCGCGCTTATACTTTCTAAGCTGCCTGCTCGGCAGTAAAGATTTAGGTTTGGAACGGCAAGTGATTCATCCCTTTCTAAGCTGCCTGCTCGGCAGTAAAGTGCTGTTTTCGCTTTGCCCAAGCAACACGCGGTTTCTAAGCTGCCTGCTCGGCAGTAAAGTCACCAACACGTTATGAGCTAATTCAGCATGCTTTCTAAGCTGCCTGCTCGGCAGTAAAGTCACCAACACGTTATGAGCTAATTCAGCATGCTTTCTAAGCTGCCTGCTCGGCAGTAAAGATTTTGGTGATTGTCGGACTATAAACCCAGTTTTTCTAAGCTGCCTGCTCGGCAGTAAAGAACTGACAGACGTTACGAATGTATTTGTGAACTTTCTAAGCTGCCTGCTCGGCAGTAAAGAATGCCATATGAATGAATGTGCATGATTTTATTTTCTAAGCTGCCTGCTCGGCAGTAAAGAAGTGGTTACTGCGTTTTGCTTATCCTTTTGTTTTCTAAGCTGCCTGCTCGGCAGTAAAGACGAGATATGCAAGACAGCAAAGACTCGAAGTTTTCTAAGCTGCCTGCTCGGCAGTAAAGCGCAGCAAGCAGCGACAACTGAGCTGGATAACTTTCTAAGCTGCCTGCTCGGCAGTAAAGGCAATTGCAACGGTGATTGTGGTCGCGTTATTTTTCTAAGCTGCCTGCTCGGCAGTAAAGTTGTGTGTGCATGGTGTGCTAGTGCCAAGAATTTTCTAAGCTGCCTGCTCGGCAGTAAAGAATTAAGAACCAAATACTGGGGATCGCATAATTTTCTAAGCTGCCTGCTCGGCAGTAAAGTCGAAATGAATGGCGAGTTTGCAGGGGTATCTTTTCTAAGCTGCCTGCTCGGCAGTAAAGCCAAGGCAACGGATACAGAATTGGATTATTTATTTCTAAGCTGCCTGCTCGGCAGTAAAGGAGCATGGACACGAGCAGTTCGAGATTGCAGATTTCTAAGCTGCCTGCTCGGCAGTAAAGTGAATACATTTTTAGGCTGGTGCTAGATGGGCTTTCTAAGCTGCCTGCTCGGCAGTAAAGGAGTGACGGCTTAAATCGCCCATTTCTTCAACTTTCTAAGCTGCCTGCTCGGCAGTAAAGTATAGAGTAAATCAAAAAAGACAAGTTGCAACAAGCTATTAAGGCAGAAAACCTATTTTTACCTTATGAAAAACAACTAATCACAACCTACTGTATTTTATGAACATTTTTAAAGAACAAAAAATAAAGGGTAAAAGCGTTCTTGATAAGTTATAAATGGAAAACACGCCATCAATCTGTGTGATCATTTATTTGCAATGAAATTTGAATCAATAAATGCCCTATTGTCAGCTGCAAATGCTCAGTGTTTTTAAACAAATTCCCTTTTGCCAATAACCCTCTGAATACCACCCTATTCACCGTCATCCTGATGAATATCAAGATCCAGTTTCAATGCATTGCACAAGCAGCTACTCGTTAGGCCTAAAAATTCAGCACGGATACAATAAATTGTCAGTTTGACAGTAAAATAAATGAAAAAAGTGAAGTTACAGCAAGCTGTTGCGGAAAAACCGCTATCTTACACTCGTCATCCTGATGAATATCAGGATCCAGTTTCACTGCATTGCACAAGCAGCTTCACGTTAGACCCTAAAATTCTTCACAAACACGTTAAACCGCCTGTGGGCAGTGAAATAGTGTACAAAGCTAGTACAGAGTTGTAATCCATCCATGAAGCTTGGTTACATCGGTCATCCATGACCTCACTTCTTCGAGCTGCCTGCACGGCAGTAAAATAAGAATAA
Source organism: Pseudoalteromonas luteoviolacea (assembly GCF_001750165.1). Lineage (NCBI taxonomy): Bacteria > Pseudomonadati > Pseudomonadota > Gammaproteobacteria > Alteromonadales > Pseudoalteromonadaceae > Pseudoalteromonas > Pseudoalteromonas luteoviolacea. Next base: position 741,624 of record NZ_CP015412.1, on the reverse strand, counting down.
ATGAAAAAAGTGAAGTTACAACAATCTGTTGAGGAAAAAACCACTATCTTACACTCGTCATCCTCATGAATATCAGGATCCATTGTCACTGCATTGCACAAGCAACTCCATGTTAGACCAACACTTTATCACGGATGCATTAAACTGCCTTAGGGCAGTGAACCGGAATATTTCCAACACGGAGTTGAAAGCCGCTAACGACCATGGACTGTTAAATTTCTAAGCTGCCTGTACGGCAGTAAAGCTATTGGAATAAAACCAGTGAATTTGTCATGTTTTCTAAGCTGCCTGTACGGCAGTAAAGACAACATAGGTTTTTGTGCTTGAGAGAATAAATTTCTAAGCTGCCTGTACGGCAGTAAAGTATCAAGCATTTCATTCGTTGCTGATACAACATTTCTAAGCTGCCTGTACGGCAGTAAAGGTCTGTATGATTATCTGGTCAATTTCCCTTATTTTCTAAGCTGCCTGTACGGCAGTAAAGCGCCCTCCATCTTACTTGAAAACCATTTAACCTTTCTAAGCTGCCTGTACGGCAGTAAAGATATCAAAAGGAACTTACTGTCCATTTAGCGGATTTCTAAGCTGCCTGTACGGCAGTAAAGCCAAAGTCTTCCACTTTTGAATTGAGCTGTCTTTTCTAAGCTGCCTGTACGGCAGTAAAGTCGAATTTGGTACGGCACAAACACAACAATTATTTCTAAGCTGCCTGTACGGCAGTAAAGAGAATCGCACAGCATGGGTCTGTTTCTCTACTTTTCTAAGCTGCCTGTACGGCAGTAAAGGTTCGCGTCACGCAAATCTGCTGATATATCCTTTTCTAAGCTGCCTGTACGGCAGTAAAGCTTGATGTTAAAGGTGCAGGTGGGATTACTACTTTCTAAGCTGCCTGTACGGCAGTAAAGTATAGAGTAAATCAAAAAAGATAAGTTGCAACAAGCTATTAAGGCAGAAAACCTATTTTTACCTTATGAAAAACAGCTAATCACAACCTACTGTATTTTATGAACATTTTTAAAGAACAAAAAATAAAGGGTAAAAGCGTTCTTGATAAGTTATAAATGGAAAACACGCCATCAATCTGTGTGATCATTTATTTGCAATGAAATTTGAATCAATAAATGCCCTATTACCAGCTGCAAATGCTCAGTGTTTTTAAACAAATTCCATTTTGCCAATAACCCTCTGAATACCACCCTATTCACCGTCATCCTGATGAATATCAAGATCCAGTTTCAATGCATTGCACAAGCAGCTACTCGTTAGGCCTAAAAATTCAGCACGGATACAATAAATTGTCAGTTTGACAGTAAAATAAATGAAAAAAGTGAAGTTACAGCAAGCTGTTGCGGAAAAACCGCTATCTTACACTCGTCATCCTGATGAATATCAGGATCCAGTTTCACTGCATTGCACAAGCAGCTTCACGTTAGACCCTAAAATTCTTCACAAACACGTTAAACCGCCTGTGGGCAGTGAAATAGTGTACAAAGCTATTACAGAGTTGAAATCCATCCATGGAGCTTGGTTACATCGGTCATCCATGACCTCACTTCTTCGAGCTGCGAAACTTCGTTTCGGTCACTCATCACCTAACCTGCCTGTACGGCAGTGAACCATTGCAGCAGACGACTGCATTTTAGTTATGTTTTCTAAGCTGCCTGCACGGCAGTGAACCGGAATTTTTCCAACATGGAGTTGAAATCCATCCATGGAGCTTGGTTACATCGGTCATCCATGACCTCACTTCTTCGCGCTGCGAAACTTCGTTTCGGTCACTCATCACCTAAGCTGCCTGCACGGCAGTGAACCGGAATAGTTCCAATACTGGGCTGAAATCCATCCATGGAGCTTGGTTACATCGGTCATCCATGACCTCACTTCTTCGCGCTGCGAAACTTCGTTTCGGTCACTCATCACCTAAGCTGCCTGTACGGCAGTGAACATCAAGACAGCGATATGAACGGAGACGGCAAATTTCTAAGCTGCCTGTACGGCAGTGAACGCTTTCCTTTAACTCCTGCAGTTCTTTTGTTATTTCTAAGCTGCCTGTACGGCAGTGAACGCACATGCAGTTGTACCATGGTCAAACAGTTTTTTCTAAGCTGCCTGTACGGCAGTGAACGTACATCTCCATATGCTTTGAATGGACTGTCATTTCTAAGCTGCCTGTACGGCAGTGAACACAATAATGTTCTCGTGTTCTTCTTTAATTTTTTTCTAAGCTGCCTGTACGGCAGTGAACACTCGCGCTGGCAGTCATTGTTTACCTTGATTTTTCTAAGCTGCCTGTACGGCAGTGAACACGGCATCATCAAGTTGAATCCAGCTCATGTTTTTCTAAGCTGCCTGTACGGCAGTGAACACGGTTCTAGCAGATGAACTGCAGAAGAAATTTTTCTAAGCTGCCTGTACGGCAGTGAACACCATGCTTAATTTGTGCGTTTGTATTTGCTATTTCTAAGCTGCCTGTACGGCAGTGAACAAAAGCCCCAAGGCTTCGTCTGATGACATGCTTTTCTAAGCTGCCTGTACGGCAGTGAACGCATTGACCGAAAGACTGGCCGAACCATAAGCTTTCTAAGCTGCCTGTACGGCAGTGAACTACGCGAAGGCAAGACCGTAACTAATGCGCGATTTCTAAGCTGCCTGTACGGCAGTGAACCCCATGTCAAAGTTACTGATAGAAGCTTTTAATTTCTAAGCTGCCTGTACGGCAGTGAACGACCTTGAACTTCTTTTGGCAGCTTTTGATACTTTCTAAGCTGCCTGTACGGCAGTGAACTGGGTTTAGAAAAGTTGCTTGCCATATTTCAACTTTCTAAGCTGCCTGTACGGCAGTGAACCGTTAGAATCTTTAGAGCAAGGGGATGCTTCTTTTCTAAGCTGCCTGTACGGCAGTGAACGTGACACGGCTTATCACAATCACACCCGCTTCTTTCTAAGCTGCCTGTACGGCAGTGAACTATAAATTTCTAACACAAAAACATTTGAATACAAACACCTAACAAAATAATGTAAAAAAAACCTTCTTTTTTAGGTGGTTTATAACTTATTGATTTTAAATACTCTACTGTTCAACAAAAATAAAAAGGGTTTTTAATACCCTGCTGGCTAAACAAAAAAGGCCGCTCTACCGACCTTTAAAATTGCCTATTATTTTGATGCGCAATTTCTCAAGCAACGCTCAACATAGTATTCACAATCTGTCCAAGGTGGTGCCCACTTACTACAGGCTTCATATTCATACAAGCAACGAGCCTGACACGCATTTTCTGGGATCAATTGATCTAAAATAGTTGGGGTCGTTGGATATGTGGCAGATGTAACGCCATCCACTTTTAAAGTTTGATTTTCAGTAGTCGATTGTGTGTCTGCCGCCATAGCTGCTACGCTCATTCCTAAAAAACTAACCGCAGCGAGTAGTACTTTTTTCATGATTTCTCCTTGAGTAGTCTATGTCAATTTAAAACCCTAAAACGCTATCAGAATTACACAAAATTAACAGTTGAGTTATTTTTAACCATCGCTTTATAGCGGGTAACCCTATATCAATACATACCATCAAGCTGCACCCGGTATATATTTCCCAAGTTGTTAAAGAACGTATGACCGAAGCACTGCTTAACAACATAGAAGTGCTTATTACTATCACCTGTGTTTCTGTCAAGCCCCTTTACACAGCTTGCGACTCTGCTCTCCAAAGACGGGTGTAGAAGCCTCCAATTGAGAGTAAACAACGATGTGAGCCAGACTCAACAATTTTACCGTCGTTTATCACCAAAATATTGTCCGCATGCACAATGCTAGATAAGCGATGAGCCACCGTGATCACGGTCCGGTTTTGCAGTAAATACTGTATCGCACTGACCACATCTGCTTGCATGATCGGATCTAATGACGCTGTAACTTCGTCCAACAAAACAATCGGCGCATCTTTGAGCAGTGCCCTTGCAATTGCAATACGCTGACGCTGACCGCCAGACAACAAAACACCACCATCTCCAACTCGAGTATCAATCCCCTCCGCCAGTTTATCGATAAACTCAATACAATGAGCATGAACGCATGCTTCAATGACTTCTTCATCTGTTGCCTCCGGCTTACCAATGCGAATATTTTCTAAAATACTGGCATCAATCAGCTGTACATCCTGAAAAACCATACTGACCATATTGTGTAAGTTGTGTGAGCCAACCTCTTGCAGTGCTGCCCCTCCAACTTTTATACACCCACTCGTTGGGTCAAAAAACCGTGCGCATAGGTTGAGCAAGGTCGATTTACCACTTCCAGTCTCACCTACAACCGCCGTGATCGAGCCTTCAGGTGCATAAAATGATACATTATTTATCGCAGTATTCCCGCCATAACTAAATGATACCCGCTCAAACTCGATACTATATGTCTGAGGTATAATTGGGTCGACAGGCTCTGCCAAGCTCGGCTCTTTTAAAAGCGCTTCAACTTTACATTCAGACTGAGCCGCTATGCGCAACATACTAATATGCTCAGCCACTTCGTTGAGCATGACCAATAGTTGTAAAATCAGCATAGCAAATACAATGGCGCTAACATTCACTGGCGGTGTTCCATTCTCTGGTAATGTTAAAGCGACTGTTATCACAAACAAAACCATGGCCATGTTTAGTATGACTCGAAAACCAAGCACGGGACTGGCCCCCCACATTTCAACTTGCAAAGTGTGTTGCTTGGCAATATCGAGCTGCTTCTGAACTCGAGCTAACCAGTGATGTGTTTGATTGAATAACTTAAGGGTTTTTAATGCCTCCACATAGTCTGTCAGAGTGCTGCTAGTATGCTTATAGGTCTGCACTTTAGTTTTGGCAGCAAGATTAAATTTCTTTTTTGTTATATGCATTATCCACAATGCACAAGGCAAAATCACACATAGGCCCAACGCATATAGAGGCGCTACAAACAATAAAATAATAACCCCTAGCAAAGGGACTACCAAGGCCGATAACAAGTCTGGTAGCACATGTGAGAAAATACTCTCGACTTTTTTTATGTCATCACTCATTAACTCAAAAAATTCACTGCTGTGAGTTGTCTGGATCACGCCTAACGGCAACCGTCTAAAGTGCGTAATTGCTTTAATCCGATAGGCCTGCGCTAAATGGTAACTGCCCGAAAAGCTCTTTAACTGACCAAAGTATGCACATATAAGTTGAAGTAAAAATATCCCGCCCAGCGCCATCAAATAGTCGCTTGGTGTTGAAAGTAGCCTAGTTACACCCGTCATATTGTTGAGCTCAATGTAGAGCCAGTAAACGCATAACAACAATGGTAAAATTGATAAGCACCGTTCCAATACTCTGAATATAATGCCTATAATAAATAACTGCTTGCCTGCACTTACATGGCTGAATACTCGGCCAATACTGGTGATTATTTGTCTATCCATTTAACTCTCACAACTCGGTAACGGCGTTGGAATAACATGTGCTCGTTGTGTGTGTTCACAACCCTGTAATTGCCAGCCTTTTCTATAATGTTCACACCGAACTAACATTGCTTCATGTGTTCCCTGCGCTGCAATCGTGCCATCAATTAAAGTGAAAATTTGATCACTGTTTTCAAGACCAAAGTAATTATGCGTGATCACTAAAAACGTCGTATTTGGATAGTGGCCTTTTAAGCCTTGATAAAACTTAGCATGAGTGAGGTTATCCATGGCCGCGCTGGCTTCATCTAAAATCACCAATGGTGGCGCATTCAATATTGCTCTGGCGATGGCTATACGTATTTTTTCCCCACCGGATAGATTTATTCCACGTGCTTCTACCCGAGTATCTAACCCATCCGGTTGCCGCACCAGCCAAGGTTTTAGCTGCGCTGCGACAATGGCATGCTCCAGAGTCTCAGTGCTCACTCCACTGCGTCCAAACGAAATGTTATCTCTGACGGTGCCTTCAAATAAGTAATTTTCCTGTGTTACGACACTCATCGCCTGAGCTCGCACGCTATCTGATAGCGCATAGACATCTTTTCCATGTAATTGAACTCGCCCAGCACTGGGCGCAAGCAGCCCACTTGCAAGCATTGCAAGTGTTGACTTGCCACTGCCTGTGCCGCCAACAATTACGTTAATGGCATTGGGTAATAACTTAAAATGCACGTTTCTCAGCACAGGGGTTTGCTCGTAACAAAAATCTACACAATAAAATTGCAGCATTGGATACTTTGTATTGGCGTGCACAGGTGTGGTGTCGCAGTGAACAGGATCAGTATAATACAGGGGGGCAATGCGCGAGATACTGCTCAACAGCTCATTGGCTTCCATAAAAAACCGGCTAACCTTGAGGACCGGGCCCATCATCCCGATAGCCAGTAGCATTGCTAATACAAGATGCTCTATTGAGACAAGTTGCAGGCTGTGCAACCAAATTGCTGTTGGTAGCAAGAACAAAAAGACTGAGCCCAATAATGCACTATATAATGCCCAACCTGGCACAGTTTGATGTATGACCGAGTTCACAGTACTTTGATAAGTATTCAATTTACGCTTTAGCGTAACAAATCGTTGGCTATCTAAGTTATTTAACTTCATTAGTGGTGCATATTTTACATAGTCATTGAGCGTGGTATGTAAGTCAGCTTCCACATCACTAAATTGCACGTAATGTTCCGCTGTTTTGTGCATAAAAAACCCACTCACTAAAAAGGCTAATGGCACAACAGCTATCGCACTCAAAGCAAGGCGCCAATCAATCAGATACAGTGCACAAAATATAAGTATCGGCGACAAACATGCGTTAAATAATTCCACACTATTGTGTGCGATAAAGTGCTCAAGCTTTTCAATATCATGCAGAATTTGCTGTTTTAAAACCGCCGTATTTTGCTTGTTTAACCACTTTAGTGATGCACTTGCTAAATTTGTTGACAGCGTCATCCTTACATCTGTAAGCGCTTTATACGCAGCTTGGTGACTAAAATAGTATGCACCAACAACAAAGACGGTCTTAAATACTGTAACCGCTATTAGCCCTGCTGCGACCCAAAGCAATGTATTGGCAGACGTGCTGACAGGGTCAAGTAATTCAACAATGGCGACAAACAATAAATATATAGGCAGTAACTGCGCACAACTTACTATCGCGATTAAGCCAAGTGCCAGTATCATTCTGCCTTTTTGTAGTGCACAAATTGACAATAAAACCGACCAAGAGTTATTACTTTTTTCGGTACTTTTAGACTCAACACGCATATAAACAGCTCCTTGAAATGCGTTTTTAAATCAGGGCCAAACGGCTAGCCAGATAATAGGAAGGCAGCACAGTAATGCAATGATCTCACTACCAAATGCAGCTTTTATTTAAGCGAGTTTGTTATAAATCAAACAAACCTACGAGTCCTTTAAACAAAAACAATTATAAAGAATGAACTTAGACTACAAGCCTTGGTACTTAAATCAAGGTTAAATAATTCATAAACAACACGCAATTTAAGAAGCATTTATTCATAATAGGACGAAAATTATTAAGCTTTATTCATATCAATAATAAAACTAACTATTGATTTGTTTTCTACGGAAACCAATGAAAGGCCTAGAAATTCAATATAATTAAATTAAATCAATAAGTTAAATTTTATTTGTTAGCACCAAATACTGATTAGTGCTAACTAGTTACTACTGCCGTTTCGGCTTGTGCCAAAGACATAGCCCAGTAATGCGGTCAGTGTTGGAAACAAAACATTGAGCAAAATTAATTGTAACGTGTCAAACCAGAAAGCTCTAAAATCGCTTCTCTGTTGTGTTAACTGTTTAAGTACATCTGAATTAAACACCTGTTTTGTCAGCATCAGTTGTTGCGTCTCTCTCATCGCTGTAAAAAACTGATACTCTCCCCACATAAAAATACATAAAATGATGACTAAAAAACCGATCAATACAGCAATGATCCCCCACGTTAAGTTAACGCCGGCTTTTTCTTTACCAGTGAGGGGCTCAGAGACAGGGGCATCCTCAGGCGTGTAATCCTGTGCCGATGCAAGATCAATATCCTGCCAAGATTCTGATGATTGGATTGCGTTTGAATGTGTGCAGTCCTGTGCACTTGAAGACATGATTTAACTCATTTATTTAATGGTGTTCTATAAATTAGTTTTGGAGATGTTATTTAACTCGGGAATAACCAAACGGTGTATATCTTTTCCCTGTTTATTTGCGGATAAAATTGTTCTGTCGTGGACAACCTCATCTGAAGCCCAGTCAAGTAACGTCAAAGCAACTTTGGTGAGATCACTCGATTTTTTTAGCCCCAACCGACTTTGCAGTGCCGCTAAATAATCTGCATCAACCGAGAACCTAACTTCTGTCTTTTTCGTGTCCGCCATAAAAATTCCAAAAAATATCCAGCTTTTTTCCGATTCTAGTGGATATAACCGGTTTGCGCAATAGCAGAAAAGGTCACCAATTATTCAAATTGGCCAATATGGCGCTTAATCCATATTGGCCACTTTGGCCATTGCTTTTATATTCGGATCCACACCATTGAGAAAGTCAATTAATTGTGCAGCAATGCCAAAATCTGATTGAACACGACTTTGTGCCTCATATTCATCAACCCCATTTATTAGCTCATTGAGTGTTAAAAAGAAACCACTATTGCACTTATTGCCAATGCCTTTTAACGTAACGCATACCATTACATTTTTGGGCTGTCTCACCGTGTTTAATATCACACTCAATAGCTGGGGTGGCATATGCAAATATAGACTGGCCAATGACTGAAATTGATACTCTCCCATCTGCGTATAAATCACCCAAATTGGCAACTGCTTGCTATACAAAGGTTGATAATTAACCACTGGGCACCTATCTGTAGACAGCATATCTATTGGCCTACTCTGCACTTGGTGACATATTCGTTGTTCAACATTGGTTTTAAATTGCTTTATCAGCCCAATGTCATGTTCAATCCTTGTCATTCCTGTATGCTCCATATATAGTATTTACATATTTTAACATTTTTATAATAAATGTTTAAACATCTAAAAGTCTTTAGATTAATTAACATTTTTGTATGTAGGGCGAGACATTGAACAAAACTGTTAGGCCGCACGATGAGCAAAGCTTAAGTGACTTAAAGGTAATGAGGCTCGCAGCAAACAAAACTCAGAAGCAAATGGCCAAAGTGCTCGGGACGAGCGAAGCAACAATTATTAACTATGAAAATGGTGTAAGTGACATTAAGTACAAGGACTATCTAAAGTGGTCACTGGCATGCAAATTCGACTTAAGCGCCATTGAAGAACAACTGCAAACTTTGCGTGATCTTGTTATCGAAAATAATTTGCACCGGTACCGTAAAGTCAACAAGCTAAAGCACGAAAAGTAGTCATTGACTCTTATTCATGAGCCGTATTATGCCCTAATGGTAAGATTAATTAAAAATAAATATAAGGAAAACAACCATGAAAATACCACTAAATACGCAACTACTATCCAAAAATACGTGTCGACTTGTGAGCGCTGCATACAAAACCAAACACCCGACTTCTCAACCTGTAAAGCCAAAACAGCCGCCTACTGTGCAACTGTAAATAATCAGCATCATGAGCATTTTGCGCATCTCTTGTGCAACCTTCATGATCATCGCTTTGGTATTTGTCTATTCCTATGACTGGGTATTCATGTCATTTGCGACCATTTCATTTTGTTTTGGTGTTCTGCTGCTAAGGATAGACAATATCAATGCGGTCTCTATTACGACACTTATTCTCGCCATGTCTTTATTTGAATTTGTGTCATTCAATTATTTGATCCCCCTAGAGTCAGACACACTCCCCATGATCTGGCTCGGGTCCATTGTTTATGGCGTACAGTTTTTGCTGTTTTTTAGTACTTGCATCGTACTTTTGCTCAGAGTTCGACTGATCAAACGATTTTTCAAACAAGTTCACAATATTGCCCCTACTTATGCTGAAGGGCTTATCGCGCTTTGTCTGTTTATGACTGCAATGTTAATGGCGCTTATGCTCATAGAAAATTTTGTCAGGAATACCATTGATCTTGGCTTCACAAGTCAATTCTTTGGTGCACTTACACAGTTAACCATTGTCTACGACAGCTACGAGATTATTGCCTACACACTGCGTGCTTCTATATGTGCATTATTAATTTCTATGCTCTTTGTGGTTGAGATTGATACCACCAAACTGGTTGAGCCAAAGTAGTTTTGTAGATAGCAATACACAAGAAAAGGTGTATATTTCTGATTGTCGCGTCATCCATACAACACACCTTTTCACTCAAAACGTACATATTTCACACACAACTTCAACAGATGTTTGTTTTGTTATTATGAATAATCTCATTTCTTAATAAAAATTTCTTGAATTGTGTTTTTTAGGATGACAAAGCCAAAAGGATCTGAGAGAATCCGCCCCACAAACGGCAAATTAGTCAGTATTTACTTACTACATAGTAATTTATAATTATAAGTCTATTTAAAATGCATAACACCCTAGTGTCATTGATTTTGCTGTTTACAATTCTCCCGCAGCTTACCTTACAAGCACATGCCAGTAGCGATTACTATAAAGTAACATACCACTACAACATTGGTGATGTATTCACAACGAATGAACGTGGTATATGGCGCACTGCTAAAATTTTAGATATAGACACTAATGAACAGTCTTCAACTATCCATGTATTGCTTTATAACACCACAAAGCAAAAGCCAAAGCTTGAAGAAGTGAATACATTATCAATTTCGACATATCACTCCACTATTGCACATGCAAAGCTCGAAAAAAAGTGGCTGTTTATTGGCAATGACACGCCCCTTAAGGCAGAGTTGAAAGGCTATATTAACTACCTAAAAAGTCATGATTTTAATAAGTATGCTGAGGCGACTAATCAAAAAGTTGATGACCTTATTTTTAGAGCTAATACGCTTTACACAAAAGGCTATGCTTTAAATCAAGCAGCTCAATATCAGCAAGCAATTGAAGCCTATAAACAAGCAATTCATATTTATCCTATGTATTTTGAAGCGATTGATAATATTGGCTTCGCTTATATGGATATGGGTGACTTTCAAACTGCCATCACCTACTTTGATCGATCCTTAGCAATAAATCCACAAGGTATGACAGCGCTGTATTACAAAGGTATGTGTTACATTAATCTTGAAGACTTTGCACGCGCAATTGAGGTCTTTAAACAGGGTATGCACGCTTTTCCTGAGCAAAAACAAGTCTTTGAAGAGATCTACATAAAACTACAAAAGAATAACTTTTAGTCTAAGCCTTCCTCTATACATCCTTACGCCAACGCCGGTCAATTATTCTCCATAATGGATTGACCAGCCTCAAACATTCACGTATGTTATTTTCAACATTAACCAAATAAATACCAAAATATACAAGGAGAGACCCATGGAAGGTAGTGTCGTGCTACTGACTGGCTTTATTGCCACAATTTGGATCACATTAGGCGTTTATATCGCAGGTAAATACTACCCGAACTATAACCATAAAACGCAATTTTGCAGCGAGCTGGGTGCCGCAGGCAGTCCAACAGAAAAGCTCTCTCCGCTCATTAACAACTACCCTTTAGGCATATTATTTTGTGCATTTGGCTGGAGTATCATTGAATATACAAATGGGGATTTGACTCTAGTTTTGGTAGGCTGGTTAATCATAGTTCATGGCATTGGCACCTGGGTAGCGGGTTTTTTTCCTATGGATAAAGACCCCTATACCAGAACACCGACGCGCAACTGCCAAATTCACTCTCACGCAGGCTTTATCATGCTCTTATCACTCTTAATCGCCCCGTTGCTGGTGCTATTTAGTGACTTAGCTCTTTCATTTCGAGTGTTTTCGGGTGCATCTGTCGCCGTAGCGTGTTTTTATCTATATCGAATGGCCAAAGCATTCAAGCAACAAACTAACTTAGGGCTCTATCAGCGTCTATCATACTGGGCCAAGCTCATCTGGTTAGCCACGCTGTCCCTCATACTCTGGAGCGCAAGCTAAATTATGCCAACTCTGCACTACAACAACACAGTGCAGAGCGCAAAACACGATTACACAAAGCGTTTTGTCATTGAGCCGATTTTAACCTGCTCAACTTTATCAAATTCAATTTCACGCACTTTCGACATATTTTTCCAAAGCAATTTGTATCCTCGCGTAAACCGAGTTTTACCCACTCGCTTTTGAAATTTCGCCTTTTCACTTTCAGAGGCCTCTCTTAGCACACCTAAGGTGCCATATAAGCGCACTGCCGGTCGGCTAACAAACTCGCCTTTTAACAAAGACCTTAGCCAATACCAGATGCTTCCATTAACCGCTAAAATGCAAACTCGCCCCTGATCTTTAGCAGACTTCGGCAGGTTCGTTGTAAACTTTTCAAAGTAATATCCTTTTCCCGGCTCTGTCAAAATTAACGAGCCTATAGGCGTAATATGCGGGTTACCATCCTCAGAAACACTGGCAATTGCATAATGAAAAGACGATTTAAAAGAGCACTTAAATAGGGTTTTAATTTCAAGCCAATTGGTTTGTATATCCATATTAATGTTCCAATTATTGTTAACTGATTTTATTGTGTACGATCTTTACTCTCAAGCAAACTAGCGGCATAAAAAATTGAATCCATATATGGATCTTTAAGCTCATAGTAGGCAGTTTCATCATTTGGAAATCGCCGAGCCAGAGTGCTTTTTATTTTTCCATACGCTTGTGCGATAGGTTTATTATCACGTAAAAAATCACGAAATTTTAACGCGTAAACTTGGTTTACTCGGCCGATTTCTCGAATGTGGATATGGATTGGTCGCTGCCCTTTGGGTTCCCGAAAATACAGTTTTTTTAAACATGCATCCCCATCATTGTATCCAGTCAGATTATCATGGGTAATATCAGGCCTAAAAACATATCCAGCCTCACTCAAAACTTGTATCAGGCAAGGATTGTCAAGGTCCTTTACACTTACTTGAATGTCTATTACATCTTTCGCAACTAGGTCTGGCACGGCGGTCGAACCAATATGATCAATGCTCACGACCAATCCGTTAAGCACCTGCTGCAAAACTAACTGAATAGCAGAAAACTCATCAGCCCATCTGGGCTGGTAATCTACAATTTCTATTTTTTTCATTTATTCTAATTCTTAAAGATTGATTCACCCTTTAAAGGCAAACCTAAGGATTAACAACACACCAGATCACCAATCACATAAACGAACTTTTTCAAACCATGTCATCTGAAACGGTTGGCTTTGTTTCTCTCTTACAGCGGGCACGGTGACCTTTACCTGAGGCGCTAAATGAGTCGCAACTAATGTTCTGACTTGCTCGCTCTCCAGTTGCTTAAACTGTACCTGTAAAACATTGCGCTCGTCGGCAGAGAGATCATAGCCTTGCTGAGTTAAATAAGTTTGATGGATCCAGTGCAAAAATGCTTTTTTTGCCTGGTTAGGAAATGAATCGGTCAGGGCTTTAATCGGTGAATACAAACGCGCATAGTTGATACTTTCTCCTTTCAACACAAATAAAAAAAGTAAATTTGTGCCAGCAGTAATATGGCCAGAGCGTTTATCCACACTTTGATACCCCTGCAATGCCGCTCTAAAGTAACGATCAGCCTCATCATAATTCGCCAAATCTAATGCTATCGCTCCCAAATTATTATTGATGGTTGCAGCCATTGATGTATTGCCCTGTTTTTGAGCCAATAAAGCAGCCTGCTGATAAAGCGCTATCGCGCTGTGATGCGCTCCCATATGCCTTGCAACCAAAGCGCGGCTGTTCGTTAATGTCAAACGTTGTGATTCATTCTCTGCGTACTTTAATGCGCATTGCAAACTTATATCCGCTTCACTTAAATATCCCTCTCGACGCAACCAAATACCAAGTGCGCTCAAAATGCTCGTCAACTTATTAATAAAGTATGGGTGAGTATTATAAGTAAAAAGCACCTCTAGTGATTGTTCGAGCAACTGGAGTTGATTGGTGGGCACCGATGCCCGTACCCTTAAAACGTGCCAGCGGATCTTAAGACCAACAGGCAGAGTATCAATGCCAGGTGTTGTTTCAAGAAGATACAGAGAGTGAGATGGCTTCACCGTTAAATAATCCTGAGCCTCTTGTAATCGCTCCATCTGCTGCTCAACAGAGGGTTTTGCCTCGGGCATAAAAGCAAGTAACAGTCCAATCGTGAACAATACACTTTTACATATCAAAACCAAGTTCCTATTAATTAGTTACTCATTGAATATAGAGGAACACGATGAGCAGACCAAATGGTCAATATACTTCGCCCAAACACCCACTCAATTCGCAAATCCTGTAGGCATTTTTGTTTCATGGTTATTGACTGCCAGTCTATCGCATATGTCTGCGACCTCCGGATAGTCACATTTTAGCGCCTGATGATCGGCTGCCTCGAAACAATCTCCAGTAAATCCAGGTGCCATTGTACAACCAAATATCGCATATTGCCCTGATCCACTCAGCTCCCCAGCCTGCCATACACCCGCAGGAATTCGATATTGTAGTTGCTGCCCTTGTTTAAAATCAGGGCCCATCACCACAGTTTCTGCTCGACCATCGGGATAAAGTAAATATAGATTAAACGCATCACCTTGATAAAAATGCCACACTTCATCGTATTTTAAACGATGAAAGCAAGACACACTCTTTAGCGCATGGCAGTACATGCCTATCATGGCCGTGCCAACTGGCTTGTTGTCATCAAGCGCCATATCTGCGCGCCAAGTGCTCTTATATAAAGTCCCCTCAACAGGAAGGCGAAGAAATCGATAATGCCCAAGCACATCTAAAATAGAAGACGCCACCTCTTGATGCGCAAACAGGTTGTAATCAACAACGTCGACAATCGCATCTACATTGAGCTCGCCATAAATATGAGGAAACAAAGCATGGGTACCAAGCGGCTCACTCGGTGCTTCCAAGAGCAACTTCCCAGTGAGCAGGCGCGGGTCAACGACGGCTACTTTTACGCCATCTAAATCTGCATAAAAATGCTGATAAACATCCTTCACCTGCTCTGCTGTACAAGCATGAATATACCCTTCTGTCAGTAAAGAAGGTGGTGCATAAACCTCATTACTAAATGCAATTTCATCACCACAAAATAAAATAAATACTGCGTTATTCTTTGTCATAAAGATCCTTTACTCATTCTCAAAACCAAGCATGATGCTTAGAGTTTTCATTCTTGCAATACTCCACTGCACAAATCACGTAGAGTGCTCTATTACCCAATTTCAAATGATGCAACACCAAATGTGTGTGCTATAGGTAGAACAGGAAATTCCCCTGTATACATTCTTGCGGTTTCAAATACTGTATTCATACCCAATAGCTCAGCTAAGTTAACCGCAGCTTGATTCGGTTCTGGCGTATCTAAAAAAACCTCTATCGGCTGTTTAGATCCCTCTGCAACTTTTAAAAGCAAAGACTTGATAAGCGCTTTGGCATCATCAGTACTATTTGCGTACAGTGGTCCAATTTTATATCCAGTTTCACACGCTCGGATAACACCGTATCCCTGCACTTCCTGCTGCGCCTGTATACCCACAGCAAAAGCATTAGGTTGAGTACGCCATTGCTTATTGAATTCATCTCGATTTGCTGGGAAAAAAGCGCGCTCATACTGACTAATCGATCTGTCATCTACAGCTTCAATGATACTCTCAGCTGAGCCGCTTATCTTTAATATTTCACTCGTCGTAAATGTGCCTTGATATCTGATATTGCGGTACGCAAGTTTAAAGCCTGACTTTTGATAATTTGCTTGTTGATCAACAACGCCATCCAGACCAATATTGCAGCCAGACAAGTATGACATCGCTGCTTGCCAGATCTGGTAGCCATAACCTTGCCCTCTATATTCTGGTTTCACAATATAAAAGCCAATAAAGCCAAAGCTCGAGTCGTATTTCATTGCGGAAATCACAGCGATAGGTTCATCACCAAGAAGACCAATTAAAAATCCCTGCGGATCGGCAGCTTCATAACTTGTCCCATCGCATTTACCAGGGTTCCAGCCCTCTGCAGCAGCCCACTCTATAGCAATGTTTATTTCATCATCGTGCATCGCTCGGATCACAAAATTATCCTTGTCCATCTACTCACCTTAACAGCGTTATTTATATTTTAAGTTCAACTATTTTTTAGCTTAATCAGGGAGAAATAAAATTCAACTGCGACCTATTTTTATTGGTCTAAATCTGAACAGAAATGGGAAGTTTGTCGCTTTTTATAGCAACTCTGTATGTACTATCAAATTGAAATTTGAAGGAACATATTATTTGGTTCCAACGAACCGGCCTATGCCATTTAACCGCCGCCTCAAAATTCATTCGATTTTCAAACAATGCCAAAGAAATGTTGAAATATGAACTGCAAACTTATTTTGCAATATAGCGACTTTAGGTATTTGCTCTGTGTAGGCAGCTGGTAGAACGAAATCGTACTATTATCGCTATACCAGTATTGATGCTCATCGTACTGAGTATGTTGTCGGTGCTTTCGAAGCCCTACAGTGCATAAAACGGTTGTCTTAAACAAGCAAAGATAAACGCCAAAGCACACATGTGGACTAGAGTATCTGCCAATATCTACATGTCTTGAGGACTCGTATTCAACGCGCCCAATCATATCAACATGCTCATTAGGCAGCTACAAAAAGCCGCCTTTTATCTAATCATATCACTCTATCACTCACACTTTGCTGCTGGGTAACTGTCAACCTGTGCCTGAATATGTTGATAATAATGGTTCTGATCTATCGGCATCGTGCCATAATGCCCAGCATCGGGGCCAATTGTAAAGCTATTCATTTCCCCTATTCCTGCTCGAATAAATGCCTCAGCGTCCGTTTTGGCATTGCCATAAGCACGCACAATTTCTAACCCTTGTGACTGTAAACGGTTTATTTCAGCCATCTTATATTCTGCTGTTCGGAATAAGCTGGTCTCATTGCTCAATGAAGTTCGTAAAAACCCTTGCGCAAGCCCCATCCAATTAAGCCAATCCCGTGTTCCTTTTGCATACCAGTATACTCGAGCCGTTAAATAAACTGGCTGATAACCAAGGTCTAAATATCGACGCACCAAAGTATATGCTCCTTCCTTTTCATCTGCTCGGCTAATGCCCGTATAGTCACCAATTTGCTCAGCGTCCGACTCCGTCAGCGTGCCATCAATATCAAACAAGACCGCTTGAGTTCCTGCTTGCACAACTGTCACATAACCTTGCGCACCTGATTTATCAGCGGGTACACCCGCATAAATTCGATATTGCCCTGCTTGCAACGCGGGTAATGTCACTCTGGCTTTGCCATCATGATCTGTCACAGCATCAGCCAAAAAACGCCATTGCGTGTC
This sequence comes from Pseudoalteromonas luteoviolacea, assembly GCF_001750165.1. Taxonomy (NCBI): domain Bacteria; kingdom Pseudomonadati; phylum Pseudomonadota; class Gammaproteobacteria; order Alteromonadales; family Pseudoalteromonadaceae; genus Pseudoalteromonas; species Pseudoalteromonas luteoviolacea. The sequence goes on along the minus strand of NZ_CP015412.1, from coordinate 724,229 downwards.
CTGCTCAGAACGGATATAAAATTTGACGGCTTCATATTCTAAATCTTTGTGTGCCACAGCCCCATAATCAAACTTAGCCGTGACAGTCGTAGCATGACCCTCTGCAACAACTTGATCATGAACCATATGAAACGAAGGCAGCCAAGTTATTAACCGATTTAGACGATTTCGATATCCAACATCTGGTAATTCTGGTTGTTCAAACTGAGCCTCCAACCATGCCAAATTTGGACAAGTAGGCAGCGCACTCGCTGCACTGGTAAATCCGGCGAGCAACGCCATATAACCAAATAATTTCATTTTTGTTCTCATCATAATTTTGTCATCTAAAGAGTAAATACTCCAGATTACAAAATTATTAACAATATTTTTTCTTTTTCCAGTTGAGTAGGTGTTTTTGTTGATGAAAACAAATGCATATAAATTTAAATTATTGAATTTAAAAACAAAAAATAAGTTTATCAGTGGATAAAGCGGCTGAAGAATGTAAAAAAACAGTATAAATCTACTTTTTAGCGATTACATCAATGGGGTGAGGAAGTCTATCAGGGTACTTCAAATACTGTTTTTTCCCCTCATATTGAGCGGCGATCCAGCCGTATTGTGCGTGAGAACGGAACAAATATTCTCCATTCGTTGTTTGCAGCCGCCCAGCGACAGAGCGCCCCTCTAACGTCAGTTCAAGCGCCAAATGTTGCTGTACATCATCAGAAAAATAGCCGGAGACATTGATCCCTCCTCGCTTTGATTGTTCGATACTCTTGATAACAATAAAATAACTTCGTGCATGCTGAGGGACATAAAATGCAACTAAATCAGATACTTTTAAACTTTTAATCCGTCTAAGATCAAATTCAATATAAGCTTGACTGATATATTGATGATTATCAAATAGTGCTTTTCTTGCATTTGATGAAGCTTTGTTAATAACAAAGTACTCTTCATTATTTTGAGATAAAACGGGCTCAAGTGATACCAAACTTTCCGTTTTTACGCTTAAAGCTTCTGGCTTTATTCCATTTGCACATACGTTACTGAGCCCTCCCCATAGAAGGCATGCAATAAACAGTGCTACAGCGCAGGCTATTCCCTTATACATATCACTATATTAACAATTATCAGCTATTTAGGTACATTAAATGGTGCAAGTCCGTTAATCAAGCAATAAAAGTCTTTTATCAATCACAAAATTTTCACATTGAAAACACATAATATACTTGACACATATAATTCAATAACTTGCATTAAATTATATGTTTACGTTGATTTACAAGCACTATGAATCAAGCTATCAATGCTTATTCGATAGGCATTGAAAAATAGATTTCGCTATACGGCTCATCAATAAGCGTAAAATGCCACCACTCTTCTGCTAACCCAGTAAACCCCGCAGCGTTCATGACTTTAGCTAACAACATACGATTCGCTCGTTGCTGCGAATTAACTCCTTTATAGCTTGGCCAAGATACTTTAGAGAAATAATCCCAATCAGAGCCCATATCTAACTCTTGAAGCGAAGATGAATCAATCAATGTCACATCTAAAGTACTGCCGCGAGAATGACCAGAACGAGCGGCAATATAGCCACGTTTGAATAGTTCACTTTTTGGTACATCTGGATAGTAATAAGCCTTTTGCTTCGTATCATCTAGCACTTTCGCCCATCGGACAAAATGATCGACCGCCATTTGTGGCCTGTAGCAATCGAAGACTTTCAGACCTAAGCCGAATTCATTCAACGCATACTGTGCTTTTGCTACAGCTTCCGCAGCGGCTTCACTGAGTAAGCATTTCGGGGCCAAATAGCCATCAATTCTAGTACCGACAAAGTTGTTTGTGGTGAAATAGCGGATCTCTGTTTGAATATTGGGCACTTTGGACGTGATATCAACTAGCTCTGCCGCCGACAATTTACTTGTCACCAATACCAAACAAGCCAGCCCATAGATGAATTTTTTCATTATCTACCTCAAAGTACCTTTCACCACTACAAAGAAAGCAGTGTGGATTGAAATTATGGAAGAAGTATGGACAGTAGACTTTGAAATACAAACCCTATGGCTGCATCTTAATGAAAAAATTGACATGCACCTTTTTGAACCAAAGAAATAAGAACATATAGTCAGCGCTCACTTACACTTTCTTACTTATTAACACAATCTATAACGGAATTTTTTCATCAATGTCTTATGCTATAAGTAACTTACTTTTGGGATGGACAAATGCTATGAGCATTATTTTTCAAGGACGATGACTTTTTCCTCTCGTCACGGCCTTGATTTAGGTTCCAAGAATTGAGCAAATAAAGCGCTCACATTAACTCTAGACTGCAACCTTGCAGCAATAAGATACAACCCTGCTAGCTTTCGGTGAATGAACAATGCATCTACAGGGGGCGTGTGCCATTGTCGTTCTTTGGTACTCAGCGCCATGCCCTTGTCTCGGATCCGCGTCGCAATATTGCTTCGAGAGAAATCATAAGGTTGCTGAGCTCTCAAAGGTTCAGTCGCCATGAAGAATAAATCTAACACAACCTCGCGATACTCTTCATCAATGTCATCACTAAAATAACCAATGGCATAAATTGCATCTATCATTGCATTTTTATCATGTTCCAAGCCTGCCTTTAGCAATAGCCAATAGCCCTGTGCCAGCTTTAACGCAATGGAACGAGATGCTCCAAAATCCAATAGCACCACTTGCTGCGCACGCTCATCGTACAGATAATTTGCTAAATTAGGATCGCTTTGAATGGCGCCAAGCTCAAACATTTCAATAAAAAACAATCGAATTAAGTCTTCAGCAATCTTATCTCGTTGTGCCTGCGACGCATTTTCAAATGCTACGAGCTCTTTACCCGTAACAAACTCCATCGCTAAAATATGGTCTGTTGAATATTGCGGGTAAAATTCGGGCACTCGATATTGTGTATGATTTTTTAGGCCTTGCTTAAACTCTTGTAACCGCTTCCCTTCTGTCAGGTAGTCTGTTTCAACTAAAAGTTGTTGCTTGGCCTCAGCAATTAGAGGATCGATCACCACTTGTTTGGGCATTAAGCCTGACATTTTTATTAGCATAGCCACATTGTCAACATCGCTGTCGATGCTATTAGCAACACCAGGATACTGAATTTTTAATGCCAATTTCTCCCCTGACTCTGTTGTTGCTTCATGAACTTGACCGATTGATGCGCGCGCAAAACTTCTCAATTCAAGGTGACTAAATTTATCGAGCCAATTAGGGCCCCAATTCAATTTAAGCAATTGAACAAGCTGCTTATGCGGCATTGGCTGAGCATCCGCACGCAACTTGTCTAACAGCACAGCAAGCTCTTTAGGTAGCAGATCGCCAGAATCCATTGACACTAATTGTCCCAACTTCATCGCAGCCCCTCTCAAGTGCGCAAGCTTGTCCGCAACAGCATGAATATTTTTAGGCTGTAATAAGAGCTCTTTTTTCGTGACAGATTGCCCTGTGAGCACCTGCTTTGCCCCTGAAATTACAACATTAGATGCCACTTTTCCTGCTAGCCCACCGAGATGTGCCAGTCGAGAAATACGTGAAGAAGGAACTCGCTTACTTTTGTCTGTCATTCTATAAACCAATCAAACCCATGTTGTAACGTGCGCAATAAAGGTACTGTGTCTTTTGCAATTTGGATCAAAATTTACGCTGTTAAAATACAAAAAACGCATAAGTAGAGACGTGAGTATATCAAAATCAACTTATCTACCCTATCAATGAAACAGCTACTTTAATTTATAACTGCCTTAACTATAATTTGAGTAAATTTGAGGTTTTTCGTAGTTGCCAATGAAGTATTTGCTCTCTGCCGTTATTTTAATGTTTGCCAAGCCTTTGTATAGCGAGACATATCATTTTGTCTCAATCAACTATTTAATAGAACAGGAAGTTGGCAAAGTTGTACTTACAGAAGTCTACAAACAACTCGATATCAACATCACCATTACACCACTACCAGGTAAACGTGCTCAATTTGAAGCAAAAACGGGCATGAAAAATGGTGAAATAATGCGTATTTTCAGCTATGGCGAAGAAACACCGACGACCATAAGAGTGCCAACTCCCTATTACTACTTAGAAACAACCGCATTTGTCCGTAAAGATAGCAATATCAACATTAGAACTGCGGCAGATCTGCAACAATATCATATTGTTAAAGTTCGAGGTGTCAAACACACTAATAACATTACCAAAGGACTGAAACACGTTGAAGATATGGACACCACAGCGCAAGCCCTAAAATTGGTATCAAAAGGTTTAGCGGATGTTGCTTTAACAAATAAAACAGATGGACTCATCTATTTAAAGAAACTGGGCATTAATAATGTTACTCATAGCCCAAGCTTGGCTGTTCTCGACCTATACCATTATATACATGAATCACAACAGCACCTTGTCCCTTTGGTTAACAATAAACTCATCGAAATGAAAGAGTCAGGAGAGCTCGCACGACTTATTAAATCAGCCGAACAGCAAGTCATGTCCTCGCGGCAATAGACAACCATCACCTATCTACAACTCGTTCTTTTTTACCGAACAGTTGCTTCGCTTTTTACCAATTTCATTCGCGCGCTATGGCAACTAAAGTAAGGTCATTCACACATAGTAAATGAGACAGCTATGCAAATTATAAAAGTAACCAAAGCACAACCGACACAAGATGGTGCAGGTGTAAAAATTAAACGGATTGCTGGGTTTGACGGTAAAAGTATCGACCCTTTTTTAATGATAGATGAACTCAAATCTGACAATGCACAAGACTATATTGGCGGTTTTCCACCTCACCCTCATCGAGGGATTGAAACATTTACCTATATTCGCCAAGGTGGTTTTGAGCACAAAGATCAAATGGGAAATAAAAAAGCAATTCGTACAGGCGAAGTACAATGGATGAGCACTGGTCGTGGCGTAGTCCACTCTGAAATGCCGCTCGCTGACGCCAAACATGGTATGCATGGATTTCAAATTTGGCTCAATATGCCCGCAAAGCACAAGATGGATCCACCTAAATATCAAGACTCTAGTGAGCATATGTTACCCTCACTGACCAATGCCCAAGGTGCGACGCTCAAAGCGCTTGCTGGTGAATGGACGGTGGGAGAAAAAACCATTTCTTCCGGGTTAAATGACTTAGCAGGTGAAGGGGCTATCAGTGATATAACATTGCCAAAATGTAGCTCAATAAAGCTGGATTTATCACATTTTGGTAAAGTCATCGCTTATATTCACACAGGGTCATTACAAGATTTGTCTCATCGGGCAGGTCAATTACTCACTTTGGATGCCAAATCCCCCATTGTGATAGAAACTGCAAACCATGAAGCTGGATTATTACTGCTGGCAGGCCAGCCTATTAATGAAAAAATTGCCCACATGGGCCCATTTGTAATGAATACGCAGGCTGAACTACAGCAAGCAGTAAGAGATTATCATGCCGGATTATTTGGTACGCTTTAAAATGGTCACTGTAAACCCCATTTACAGATGACAAGCTTTTACTTTTCATACATTTACTATTAATTGAGCGCAGCTTATACTCGCTGCGCTCAATATAATAAGGAAAGTAACACGGTGAACAAGTTAGTACTTGCGTTGATAACAATGATAACTACATATGCCTATGGCGATAATGCCCAACTGCTACATGACGAGGCGCGTAACAGGTCTATTCCTATTGAAATTACCCCCCCAACTCATACAACTGATTGCAATGCCAAAAAGCCATGCCCAGTTGCGTTTATTAGTGCTGGATACGGTGTATCACATCAAGATTATCAATTTCTTAGCACAACATTGGCACAACAAGGCTATTTATCCGTGGCAATTCGTCATGAACTCAAAGAAGATCCGCCCTTATCCGTCTCAGGTAATTTATACGAAACCCGACAGGAAAATTGGCAACGAGGAGCCAAAACGTTGCAGTTTGTTCGTAACACGCTCAAATTAACCTATCCAAACTATGATTTTAATAACTTACTACTGTTTGGCCATTCTAATGGTGGAGACATATCCTCTTTGCTAATTAATCAAGGCGCCCCTTATGTGTCCGGACTAGTCACGCTGGATCATAGGCGAGTACCACTTCCACGCAACCCTTCAGTGTCAGTATTGTCAATTCGCGGTAGTGATTTCCCTGCCGATAAAGGTGTGTTATATACAGAAAAAGAATCGCAAACTTATCCTGTATGCGTGATCAAAGTGCCTCAGTCAAAACACAATGATATGACAGATGAGGGCCCAGCTTGGCTAAAACAGTCAATGACGACTTTAGTTAAGGGATACTTACATGGCCATGCGTGCCACACGCTAAACAACACGTTAAAAAAATAATCTGATCCCTAATAGTTTGCAATAAGTGGTTCCACAACAACCGCTTATTGCAACCGTTGCTACAAAAGTAACTCGGATTCTATCGCGATATACTCAGAAGCTGCGTTCATTAGACTTGTTGCCGTTAACGAAGGGACACCATAGACATGTGCGTCAGTCTGATACTTGTCACGAACAGTGTTAAGCAAAATGTCAAAGTCACCATCTCCTGACGCCAAAATAATTAAATCTGATTGCTTAGCCGACTCCAAAACATCAATAGTGATCCCGACATCCCAATCCCCTTTCGCGGAACCATCCGCACGTTGAATGAAAGGCTTTAGCTTAACTTCAAACCCTATGGCCCTGAGAATATTCTGAAACTGGCGCTGTTTCTCATCACCTCTGTCAATAGCATAAGCATAGGCGTGAATAACTTGTCTATTGTGTGTCACTTCAGCCCAAAAGCGATTGTAGTCAAAGTTACGTTTATAGGCGCTCTTTGTGGTGTAATAGATATTTTGTACATCAACAAAAATACTCACAGTTTGCATGAAACCCTCTCGCACATATAAATCACGTTGAAAAGTTTAAGTCTATCATTAAAGAAAATAATGAAAACAGTCAAAAACCACTATAGTTTTAGTGATTAAATAAACTTCACAAGGAATAGAGCATGAATACTCCGTTGCAAGGTAAAGTGGCACTCATTACAGGCGGTGCAAAAAACATGGGCCAAGCATTTGCACTCAGTCTCGCCAAACAAGGTTGTGATATTGTCATTCATTACCACAGTGAAAGCGCGCACACATGCACTAAATACTGCTGAAAAAATCATTCAGTTAGGGCGAATGGCGTCAGTAGTCCAAGCCGATTTAAGCAGCACTGACCAAGTCAAAAACCTCTTTGCACAAACGTTAGAATCATTCGGCAAAATTGATATCGTGATCAACAATGCAGGTCAAGTATGCAAAAAAGCATTTTTGATTATTCAGAGTCTGACTTTGATACACTATTTAACATAAACGCTAAGGGTGTTTTTTTTGTTATGCAGGAAGCGGCTAAAATACTTCAAGATAATGGCCGAATAATTAATATAGGCACTTCTCTTTTAAGCGCATTTACCGGCAACTATGCACTCTACGCGGGATCTAAAGCTCCTGTAGAGCATTTCACCAAAGCGCTTGCCAAAGAAATCGGCGCACGTGGGATCACTGTCAACATGATCTGCCCTGGGCCTATTGATACAGACTTTTTTCATAAACAAGAAGATACAGACTCTGTCGCCTATTTAAGCGGTGCTAGTGTCGCTGGTCGACTTGGTACCATTGAAGACATCGTACCTATGGTCGATTTCCTTTGCTCATCGCAATCGCAATGGACTACAGGACAAACTTTGTTTGTAAACGGTGGATTTGTCAGTCGATAGCCTTTTTAATTGCCATGCTCAAGATTAAAAAAGTAGAGTATGGCAAAAATTAATACCCTAATACCTTCTCAATAAATGGCCACTTTTTACGAGTATACGCTTCTCTGTCTTGACAATTTTCAAGTGCAAGCGAATGTTTTAACTGTGCATATTGCTTAGCGATTGTATCATTTGTACGTAGTATATCCCTGAACTTGACCCGCTCGTACCATAACGCACTCTTAAAAGGGATCAGGTGAATATGGTGTGTCCTAAATTCCGGTGAAGGCTTGCAAAACCAATGCATGTACTCAGGTTTATATGGGTAATAGCAATATCCATGTGTACGCAAAGTCTCTATCGCATCAATTGACTCATTGAGGCTGCGCACTCCAACCATAATATCAATAATAGGCTTTGCAGACATACCCGGTACTGAGGTACTACCGACATGCTCTATTGTGCCATGAAGCCAAGGCCTTACAAGCGATAATAAATGTGCTTGCTCTCGCTCAAACTCTTTAGGCCACGCTTCATCGTAACTGACTAATTCGACTTTCATAATGTAATCTCAAAAACCCCATAATTACCTGACGAGCACTGCCATAATTTTTTTAATCTTCCAAACTTAAAATAGTGGTGCTTAGTAAATCTCATTGCTTTATGCACAGTTTGTCATCTTGATGGCATACATTAATAGTTGTATTTATTGCGTTTCACATGCCAAGTACATAGCTCAAAATCGCAAGGATAAAGCATGAACATTACTCTAAAGCGTGCCTTAGAGTCTGATAAGCCCTATTTACTCGCCCTGCGAGAGGAAACGATGACAGAGCACCTAGAACGACTGGGGATATTTTTGTGTCATGAGGCCCATTTAAGTAGATTGGAGGAGTATTATCATTATGCCAACTTAGTATTCATTGATGAAAATAAAGTGGGCTGCTTGAGGTATAGGGCAACAGTACACCACCTTGAAATCATGCAACTTCAAATTGCGCCTGAATATCAAAATAAAGGAATTGGCACCGCCGTACTAAGATTTATTTTAAATCGTTACCCAACCATTCCTGCACACCTGAGTGTGTTAAAAGAAAACCCTGCGCAGCGTCTCTATCACAAGTTAGGGTTCCAAACGTACTCTGAAGATGAATTTGAAGATTATATGATACTCAAACGTATATAAAGGCAGATGAGACAACTGTCAGCCCCCTTTACACAGACGAACCTGTGCGTACTTGATAGTGCGACTGAACTAATTGACCTAGTAATACTGACGTCGCCAACAAACTTATTTTACCTTTGAGCGGAGAGTCTGGCAGCCATTTTAACCCCTGACCAAGTACAACAGGCACCGTAATGACGATTAGCTCATCTATCAATTCTTTAGTTAAAAAGCTCTGAACTAGCTTCCCACCATCAACATATAAACGGTAATGGCCGAGTTGATGAAGCTGAGATATGACCTCTTTTTCACTGGCACAAACTAAGTAAGCTTTATCTTTACTCTGCTCAGGCAGCTTTTCTAATGACTGACTTAACACAAAAACAGGTTTGTCATAAGGCCACTGCCCATACTGCATTACCTGCTCAAACGTATTTCTGCCCATAACAATAGCATCTATCTGCGCCATAAAATCGGCAAAGCCAAGATCACTATGCTGCGGATTCTCTATTTTGGACAACCAATCTATATTACCGTTTGGATCTGCAATAAACCCGTCTAAGCTCTGCGCTAAATATACTGTATTTTTTGCCTTCATTACCCTCACCGCCTACTTTAGTCAATGATTAAGTATCGGCTAAAAGTCTAGATTAATTAGCAGCTTTGATACAATTTTTAGTATAAAAAGACCACTGGCGAGTTTATAACTCTGACCACAGGTAATCCATTTGATGAGCTGTTTGTCTGGCAACGTCAAAGCCAAACCTTTTCTTCACCATATCTAGGCTCATATCAATGCCACAAGCGACACCTGCCGAGCTAGTAAAATTCTGATCTGTGACGAACCTTTTGTCATTGATTACTAATAAATGAGGATAGTTTTCACGCAGCTCTTCAATACGCTGCCAATGCGTTGTAACCGTTTTTCCCTCAATCAAGCCTGCTTTTGCAAACAAAAATACACCGCTACATATAGAGGCACAGTGACGAGTATGCGTTGCAGTCTCTGCCAACCAGTCTAATACCGCCTGATTATCTATCACACGGTCAAGTCTGCCACCAGCAACAATTAATAAATCAAACCTAGGGTGACCATGAATACAAAAATGAGGATTAATCGATAAGTCGCCGCGTGCTCTAATAGGTGAGTTACTAGGCGCTATCAAGCTAACATTGATAGGACGTTTTGAGATGCGTGAAGCAGTGGAAAACACTTCTAGTGGACCGCAAAAGTCCAATGCTTCTACACCATTATAAATAAAGATACCAATTTCCATGATGTCATCACGGGTTCACAGTATGTGTAACTAAAGTGGCTCAAATTTAGCCAACAATCAAGATAAAGTTTTATGAAAAAAATTAAAATTCATAAAAAATAGAATATAAAAAATAGTAAATTTCATCAAAATTTCGATGAATAGCGATTTAAAAGCGGCAAAGTTACCCTATTTTTTGGTCGTCACATTTTGCAATACTTTTACACTTGATCAAATTTGCACTTTACACTGATTACAGTAGTATGTTCCCGAATTAGCAAGCTTGTATCTCCTGTAAAATCAGATATAGGGGCCAGTACGTGGTCAATATTGCAACTCAATAACTCACAATTATCAATCGAACAAACTGAGAATACTATGAAATTAAAAATGTCATTTTTAAGCGCTGCGGTATGTTTAGCGCTAGCTGGGTGCAGCACCACTCCTAGCTCACAAGACTCAGCATCCGTTGAACAAGTAAAAAAACAATATTCAAACCCTTTATTGAAAGAATATACAGGCCCTTATCAAGGAGTTCCTCAGTTTGGCGACATGAATCTCGAAGACTTAGTACCAGCAGCGGAGATTGCGCTTGCAGAGCAACTTGCTGAGCTTGATGCCATCGTTAATAACCCAGAGTCTCCAACATTTGAAAATACCATTGCAGCCCTCGAGCGCTCGGGCAGTGCTGTGCAAAATATGTATCCATACTTCGTTACCTACATCACCAACCTGTCTTCACCTGAAGTGCGAGAGCAGCAAGCCATTGTGATGGCAAAGATGTCAGAATTCGAATCAAAACGTAACCAGAACAAAGCTCTGTTCCAGCGTGTAAAGGTAGTATACGAAGGTGCCGAATACAAAACACTGACGCCTGAACAGCAACGTGTAACTTGGACTCAATACAATAGCTTTGCCCGCCATGGCGCGACACTAGAAGGCAAAAATGCTGAACGTTATGCTGAAATTAATCTGAAATTATCAAAGCTGTATACTCAGTTTGGCAACAACGTACTGGCTGATGAAGAAGGCTATACGACTTTCTTGACCAAAGACCAACTATCTGGCCTGCCGCAAGCGTTTATTGACTCAGCAGCAAGTGCCGCAGAGAAAAAAGGCCAACCTGGCAAATTTGCGATCACCAATACTCGTTCATCAATGGATCCGTTTTTAACCTACTCAACTGAGCGTGAACTACGTAAAGCAGTTTGGCAAAACTACTACAGCCGTGGTAACAATGCTGGTGAGCACAACAACAAAGCAGTGATCTCAGAAATTCTAAAGCTACGTCGCGAACGTGTTGAACTGCTTGGCTACGAAGATTATGCACAGTGGCGCCTTGAAGACCGCATGGCGAAAAACCCTGAAAATGCCATCGCACTCATGGACAAAGTCTGGCCAGCCGCCATTGCACGTGTAAAAGAAGAAGTGGCAGACATGCAAGCGATTGCAGACAAAGAGGGCGCAAACCTCACCATTGAACCATGGGATTACCGCTTTTATGCAGAAAAAGTCCGCAAGGCAAAATATGACCTAGATTCAAATGAAATTAAACAGTACTTGCAACTAGACAAGCTAACAGATGCGATGTTCTATGTTGCTGGCCGCTTATTTAACTATGAATTTTCACCGATTCAAGATGGCTCTGTGCCAGTTTATCATTCAGATGTGAAAGTATGGGAAGTAACTGACAAAACCACTGGTAAACATATTGGTTTGTGGTACTTAGACCCATTTGCGCGTCAAGGCAAGCGCTCAGGTGCATGGGCAGTATCATTCCGTAGCCATACTTCAATGGATGGTAAAACCAATGTCCTAAGTACAAATAACTCAAACTTCGTAAAAGGTGCTGAAGGCAAGGCGACACTTGTATCGTGGAGCGATGCTGAGACTTACTTCCATGAGTTTGGCCACTCACTGCATGCACTCTCTTCAAACGTAAAGTATCCAAGTTCTAACTCTGGTGTGCGTGACTACACTGAATTCCAGTCACAGCTACTAGAACGCTGGTTGTCTACCGAAGAAGTGATCAACAAATTCTTAGTGCACCACGAGACTGGCAAGCCAATGCCACAATCCTTGGTTAAAAAGATTAAAGAGTCTGCGACTTTCAATCAAGGCTTTGCAACAACAGAGTACCTAGCATCTGCGATCATGGATATGAAGTTCCACACAACCGATCCTGACAAAATTGGCGACCCTGTTGCATTTGAAAAGGCGCAGCTGGAGGCAATTGGTATGCCGAGTGAAGTGGTAATGCGTCATAGAACAACACACTTTGGTCATGTATTCTCTGGTGAAGGTTATGCAACTGCTTACTACGGCTACTTATGGGCAGAAGTACTCACCTCAGATGCTGCGGAAGCGTTCGCAAATGCACCAGGAGGTTTTTACGATAAGGACGTTGCCAAACGCCTAGTAGATTACTTATTTGCAGTGAGAAATGCGATGGACCCGGCAGAAGCGTACCGTAAGTTCCGTGGGCGTGATGCAGATGTAAGTGCATTAATGCGTGACCGAGGCTTCCCAGAAACCAATTAATATTAGCTTTGCTATTTATAAAGGGTGTACACAGTACACCCTTTTCTTTTCATACCACTAACTACAGAGCTGACCGTGTTTATCCAACACATTGATTCTTTTTAATTGCTGTATTAATGTTGCCATATTGAACGGCTTTACCACAAAGCCATCTACTTTTTTTAGCAACACTTCCTGCACTCTCTCCTTACTGCTTTCACACGTCACCATCAAAACTGGCAACTGAGCCAGACGAGGCGTTTCTCTTATTTTACTGAGTAAGGTCAAGCCATCAATATGCGGCATATTGAGATCTGATACAACCAAATGATATTTACGTTTACCAAGCAAAACCAGCGCTTGCTTGCCATCTGTCGCCTCATCAATATCGTCAAAGCCCAGTTTTCTCAGCATATTTATCATCACATGACGCATCGAGGTCATATCATCTACCACTAAAATTCTCATCTTATATCCTTATTACTCACATAGAATAAGTGTCGAACTTCAAAGCTAGCCAACTTTTATGCACTTGTCTAACCCCTTTACAGTGACATCTTATGTCCTAATAACGGCTCATCACGGCTATAATACGAGTAAATAAGATAACTATTATGCGAAAAATGCCAATGCGATGTGAGGATACTGATTTTATTGAAATTTCATGTATGAACTCTTTCATACTCAAAGTTCAAACGAATACAAAAACATATGAAGGAAGGGCAAAAGACATTGTATACAATGAACATCGAATACAATGTCTGGTATTAGAGCAAAACAGAAGCCAAATTCTGATAGCGCTAGATACAATCTCAGAGGTCACCGCACTGACACAAAATCCCTTTTTTCAAACGATAAAATTGAAGTCTAAAACTTAGTCAGATTGCAAGGATAACGACATAAACACACTGAGCGGGTTATCTCTGTATAAACCAAATCGCTCGCAACGTTCAAACCCCAAAGACTCATATAATTTAATAGACTCTTCTTGCTTTAAGCCTGTTTCTAAACGGATCAACGGGATTTGAGCATCCCCTGCGTAATGCAGGAGTATTTGCATAATACGTTTTGATAAGCCTTTACCACGAAAACTGGGTTTAACGTAAAGGCGCTTAATTTCACCATACAGCTTTTTATCAAACTGCTTCACAATGGCACCACAAGCCACAATTTCTGATTCATCTTTTAAACCAACCGCTCTCACATTGGGCTGGTTTAGCTCCTCTAAAGCAAGCGATTGGTCACTAGCAATTGGATAGAGGGTATTCATCAAGCGATCTATTTCTGCAAATAAATCTTGAACGTTAGGATCATCTGGCTTTAGCTCTACTAGCTGCATAGGGTCCCTTTTACATTGTTATTTTATCGCTCGTAAAGTACGCGACTAAATTATGAGTGGTTTTATAAATCAAAACGCACTGCATACTCTAAGTCGTACGCCAAGGTGCAAATATTCACCCATAAACGAGGGGAGTCATTCAAGTAAACAACTCAGTGTAATCTAAATTGACGCAAGTATAACGAAAAATAGTTAAAATGTTATTAAAATGCGATTTCTTGCAGCAAATGGGTACAAAACATCACAAAATGAACAGAAAACAGTCATCACGTTAAGGTAGGTTTATCGGGCTTAAGGCAGTTACATACTTTATTCCCGCACGTTCAAAATAGCGAATATCTTGCTCACTATGATAATGGTATACCCACAATTGACTCACTAATTTACTAGGATATTCTCGAAGTAAATCATCTATGCCACTGTGGCTTGGGTTGCCCTTTACAGCACAATCATGAAAAATAATTTCACTATCTGATGTGACATGCAAGAGTAATTCAGGAATAGGGCGAGTATCACCAGAGTAGAACATTACCCCTGAGATATGTAATCCAAATGCCGAGTTTGGTGCGTGATGACGCACCGGATACACACCAACTTTAACCCCTTGGTGCCAAAAATATTCAGACACAGGGTGCAATATAAATGTATGCCAAACATCTGATTTTAACTCTGCCAACTTTGTATAGCGAAGCATGGCACATAACTGAGTCACCAATAAGGCAGGTACATATAACCTGACCGTTTTACCAGATATTGCAGCTTTAAAATAGAGCTGCTCAAGGCCGCCGACATGATCATAATGCAGATGCGTTATGAACACACTCTCGGGCAGCTCATCTGGCAATACCGTCTTATATCGATTCAATGTATCATGACCACAGTCAATCAACAGCCAAGGCCTAGATTTATGCAAAAGTAAACAAGCAGAGTTTCCCAACGCTTCGGAGCTTGCATCACCGACACCTAAAAACAAGGCAGTATCAGGCCTGATTATGTGTTTGGATTGCACCTCAAAGTGCTGTGTCAGCGCATCTGATATCGTCACATTTTGCAATGCAGCCAACCTCAATAACCGGATCTCTCTATTTAATTTGCAGTATAAAATTGACAGAGCGATGACATCAAGTTGACGAAATAGTTATTTAAAGTACTATATTTTAGTCAAAAAAACCACTCCTCAACTCAACCAGAACTAACTAAACCCATATAAATCATGCAGTTATGATTTTTCTAATTTGGTCCCGTATTTGCTGTTACTATCTCAAATCAAACAAAATAAAAAAGTCCAAAAAGATGAAAAAAATAATTACCCCAATCATTGCCGGATTGATGCTAAGCGGCTGTGTAGTTCACGTCAATGGCAATGCTCAAAGCGACTTAGTGGACTATACGAAATCGCTCTCTCTACCATCGAGTGGTCTCACTGAATTAAGCATAAATAACGGTGCTGGCGATATTGTTGTCAAAGGCGTAAAAGATGCAACATCTATATCACTGACAGCAAACATCACCACTGCGCCAGACAGAACTTATACATTGACATTAGATAAACAGGGCAGTTCGGCAAAGCTCATTGCAAAGCATGATGCATTTGTCGGTGTTGCTTGGTACTCAGGAAAAAGCCCTCAAATCAGTATTCAAGTAACCGTGCCTGAACATATGATACTGGATATAGACGATAGCTCAGGTGCGATACGGGTCTCTAATGTAAAAGATACTACAATTGATGACGGCTCAGGTCACATTGAGCTTGCAGATATTGATGGACATATCCACATTGATGATGACTCTGGCTACATTACCGTCACCAATGTCACTCAAAACGTTCGTATAAAAGATGGATCAGGGAACCTAGAGCTTGCGCACATTCAGGGGGACATCCACATCAATGATGACTCTGGTAATATTTCTGTCGCCAACGCGGCGAAAGATGTGCGAATACAAGATGGTTCTGGCGATATCGACATAAACTCCGGTCAACTTGTCGTCATTGAAGATGACTCAGGCGACATTACCTTAAGAAAGATTGTGGGTGATATAGAGATAGAGGATGGTTCAGGCCAAATTGACATTGTCGGGGGTCAATCTGTGGCGCTAAAAGACGACTCTGGAGACATTCAAATCTCAAACATTGCAAAAAACGTGACCATCGATGATGGCTCTGGTGACATCTGGGTAACGCAAACAAAGGGCCAAGTATCCATTGAAGATCAGTCAGGTGATATCGCTGTCAGTGACAGTCACAAGTTAGAAATTACTGAAGATGGTTCCGGAGATGTCAAAATCTCAAATGTCACACATGTATCGACCTTAAATATTGATAGGTAATTACTCTGTAACATAAGTAGAAAACTTTACAGCTGCGCGCGCTTCTAGGCTGCGCGCAGCGATGAAAAATACTGAGCCTATGTACATTGCACCATAAATTGCTATTAGGACTTATGCTAAATTCGTCACTTATTTGAAAAAAATGCATAGCAATCGAGCATGGTTAATAATAATTACCTATATCCCATACCTCTAAGTTCTCATAATATAATCCTCTTGCTTGTTAAACCTATGGGAATTCAGTGTTTAAGGTTTTTATCTCTACGTGCTTATTGTCTCTTTCAACAATCAGCTCTATTGCACATGCCTCTGAATACTTTGCTCAATATAAAACGCAATCTGAGGCCAAAGGCAAAAAAGACAGAACCGCCCTTTTAGAAGATGCGCGCACTTTACTTGCAGATCCCGATTTAACACAGACACAGCGTACCTACGTATTGCATCGCAGTGCTTTACATTTGGTAAGGACAAACCAATTTCAAAATGCCGCCACTCGGCTCGATGAATTTGCTATTCACCTAGCACAATTCCCTGATACTAATTATTTGGGTAAATATCACTGGGTAGCAGGGGACTTGGCTATACTGCTTGGCAAACATACGGATGCAAAGCAACATTTTGAGCAAGCAATCCCCCTATTTGCCCAATCTAACGACCTGCGCATGAAAAGCCACGCGCATAGAATGCTGGCCAACGTACTATCGCAACAACAAGATTACTTCCCAGCACTGGCACAGGTTTTTCAGGCCAAAGACACGGCGAATAAAATCAGCAATGCACACTTATTCAGTGCGGCATTAAGCACAGAAGCAAGGGTATATAGAGATTTTCACCAACTGGACAAATCACTCGATGTGCTTAATCAGCAGTTGGAGTTTCAACTCGGTGAACCGGACATCAGTCTCGCGCACATCTCATCTACTTATTATAGTTTTGCACGTATTTACGAAAAGCTCTCAGATTATCATGCCGCTGTTGAGGCATTAAAAAAATCTTACGACATAGATAAAAAGCTCGATGATAAAAACTATATGGGTGTGACTCAGCTTCATATAGCGACATTACAAATAGAGCTCAATGACCTCGACGCTGCGCAAATAGCCATTGCCCAAGCAAGCTCGTTATTTTCAATAGTTGAGAATGAAAGAAACCTAGCTAGAGCACAAGCGGTACAAGGGCAAATTGCACTGGCAGATGGCGACTATGCAAAAGCCATTCAACTCATTACATTGGGTTTAGATAAGCTAGATAGGCAAGATAATGAAAAGCTCTACCAAGAATTTCAAGTTAAGCTGGGTAAGGCATTAGCTTATGAACAACCTTCAAAGGCTATAAAACTTTTATCAACTTTGCTCGATATAGTCAGTGAAGAAGATAACTTGACGGTATTGCAAAGTCTGTCTGTTGCCCATAAAAACTTAAATGACTTTGAGCAAGCCCTTCATTATCAAGAGCGTGCCTTTGCAACCAAAGAACAATTAAATCAGCAAGCGATAACTACTCGGTTAGAAGCTAAAAAACTCAATAGCGAGATAGGCCTCAAACGACTAGAGGTGAACGAATTACAAGCTGGTTTAGCGCAACAACAGCAGGACACTAAAACTCGCACTGTCGTGTTAGCAGCCGCGATTATCATATTAATCAACTTCATCCTGCTATTTTATCTGTATCACTTAAAACGCCGCCGCGTGATGGAGAAGGAAGCTGAGCTATTAAACCAAAGCCTGAGCCTGAAACAACAGCTGCTTGCAGATGTCTCACATGAATTGCGTACACCTTTAACCGTACTAAAACTCAATATCGAAGCGCTAGAATATAATTTAACTGAAGATCCTAAAACAACCTACAAGGTACTGCAACGTAGGCTAGATATGCTCAATACACTGATTGCGGATATTTATGAATTGGCCCAAGCCGATACCGATAACTTGCGCCTTGAGTTTGAGCTATGCCAAGCAAAATCTCTATTCGATGACTTAACTATCGCCATCTCCCCGATTATTGACTCATCAGATTTAGAAGTGGTGTACATCAACCAATTGTCTGAACAGCTACAAGTCGAGTGCGATATCAGCCGGTTAAATCAAGTTTTTAATAATTTAGCGCGTAATAGTGTGCATTACACAGACCAACCAGGACAAATTAAAATAATGGTGTCTCAGCAACAGCACAATGTGGTGTGCACCTTTGAAGATAGCGCGCCTGGGGTCAGCACAGAGGCACTAGAAAAACTGTTCGAGCGACTCTATCGATGCGATAAATCTCGCAGCCGAGATTTAGGTGGTTCAGGTCTTGGTTTATCAATCTGTGAAAAAATCATCGAACTACACAAAGGCAGTATTGCAGCTTTGCACAGTGAACTAGGTGGCGTAGTGATTCAATTTACTCTACCTATCAAGTCCTGATCACATTGCTCATACCCTAACATTATTGCCTGCACCCAAGTGTTCAAATGCCTATCAAATTTGGTCACTTTCGCCTCACCCATACTGCCAAATTTTAAGACTGTCACTTTAAAAGTAAGCTAATCAATTTGTCATTTAACGTCTATATTTTGAATATGTTTTGATATAAGAAAATCTAATTCATCAATTTTTTGGATTGGTTTGATTAATTCAATCAAATATACAAATTAAAGATTCAGCGACATAATAGCTCCATCAACTTTAGAGGAGAATCATACAATGCTAAATAACATTGAAGGCAAAAACATACCATCAGTTACTTTCCCAGTTCGTGTAGGTGAAGAGTTTCAACACATTACGTCAGATGAATTGTTTAAAGGTAAAACAGTCATCGTATTTTCACTACCAGGTGCTTTTACACCAACATGTTCGTCAACACATTTGCCAAGATACAACGAGCTTGCACATGTATTTAAGCAAAATGGCGTAGATGACATTGTATGTATGTCTGTCAACGATACGTTTGTTATGAATGCATGGGCGAAAGACCAAGAAGCCGAAAATGTCACACTTATCCCAGATGGAAACGGCGAATTCACTGACGGTATGGGCATGCTTGTAGACAAGAGTGACCTAGGCTTTGGCAAGCGCAGCTGGAGATACTCGATGTTGGTAAAAGATGGCGTAATTGAAAAGATGTTCATTGAGCCAGACTTACCTGGTGACCCGTTTGAAGTATCTGATGCCGACACGATGCTTGAATACATCAACCCAGAACAGAAAAAACCAGAGCCGGTATCCATTATTACTAAACCCGGTTGCCCATTCTGTGCTAAAGCGAAAGCACTGCTAAGCGAAAAAGGGTTGGTTTACGAAGAATTAGTACTTGGCCAACAAGCAAGTTTAACCAGCTTAAAAGCCTTATCTGGCCGTGAGACAGTACCTCAGGTATTCATCGGTGGCACACACATCGGCGGCTCAGATGATTTAACCACGTACTTTGAAAATAACTAAACCCCAGCACTGTAAAGGGGCATGACAGCCCCTTTAAACCACATTTCCAATCTTTAGTGAGGTAATAATGAAACAGCTTGAAACAGATGTCGTTGTGATTGGTGCAGGTACTGCTGGCCTGAGTGCTTATCGTAATGCAAAGCAACATACACCCAACGTGTTGATGATCGAGTCAGGTAAATATGGGACAACTTGTGCGCGTGTAGGTTGCATGCCAAGTAAACTGTTAATTGCTGCTGCTGAAGCTGCTCATCATGTCGAGCAAGCCCCTCAATTTGGCGTCATGAGTGAACCGGCAAAAATCGATGGCAAAGCAGTAATGGCCCGTGTCCGTAGTGAAAGAGATCGTTTTGTCGGATTTGTGGTCGAGGCTGTAGAAGAGTTACCAGATGAAGATCGCATCATCGGTCATGCTAAGTTTCTTGATGATCATCGCGTTCAAATCGATGACCATACCATTATTACTGCTAAACGCTTTGTGGTTGCCACAGGTTCTAGACCAAACATTCCACCACCATTTTTAGCATTTGGAGATAAACTCATCATCAACGATGATGTATTCGACTGGCAAGATTTACCAGAGTCAGTTGCGGTATTTGGTCCAGGCGTCATTGGACTAGAGCTTGGCCAGGCACTTCATAGGCTTGGAGTCAACGTCAAATTGTTTGGCGTTGGGGGCAATATTGGCCCGCTCACCGACCCTGTGATCCGTGACTACGCAAACACAGTATTTGCCGAAGAGTTTTATGTCGATACGGATGCAAAAGTATCTGACATGAAAGTCGTTGATGGTAAAGCCCAACTAACTTATGTCGACAAACAAGGGCAACCTCAAACTGAGCAATTTGATTATGTGCTGGCTGCAACGGGTAGGGTACCTAATGTAGATCAGCTTGGCCTTGAGAATACCTCACTAGAATTAGAAGACCATGGCGTGCCGATTGCAGATCCACACACCATGCAATGTGGTGATAGTCACATATTTGTTGCAGGTGATGCGAGTGATCAAATTCCACTCCTGCATGAAGCCGCTGATCAAGGCACAATTGCAGGCGTCAATGCCGGACGTTTTCCTGACATCCGAAATGGATTACGCCGTACGCCTATCGCAGCTGTGTTTAGTGATCCACAAATCGGTATGATTGGTGATAATTACGCACAACTGACAGCAAATTATGGTGAATGTGGGTGCTATGAAATTGGCGAAGTCAGTTTCGAAAACCAGGGCAGAAGCCGTGTTATGTTAAAAAATAAAGGCCATATGCGCGTCTATGCAGAGCAGGGCACTGGGTTATTTCTAGGTGCTGAGTTTATTGGTCCGGCTGCCGAACACATTGCACATTTATTGGCATGGGCGGTACAAAATAAAATGACCGTACCACAAATGCTTGATATGCCTTTTTATCATCCCGTGATAGAAGAAGGTGTCAGAACAGCACTGCGTAATGTGAATGCAAAGCTGAAATTCGGCCCAGATATCATTAAACATTGTTTAGAATGTGGCCCAGGTGCTTAATTAAAAGCACGTTAATTAAGGCAACTAAGAGTGAGCATGATGCTCACTCGGTCTGGCCGTAAAAGTACTCTGGATCAAATATCTCCGGCTGACGGCTTCTGATCACCTTCAGTGCATCATTCATCTGATCAATTATTTTTTTATCTATCGCTTTATTGCATGCAAACCCTAAATAGGAAGAGCGCAGTGGCATCACAATTCGGTAATGCTTCGGGTTTATTCCAGCCCGTTTAAACTGATAGCGTGCAATTACATCCCCATACGCAATTAAATCTATGCGCTTTAACTTTAACATTTGAACTAACTCAAAGCCGGACGCCAAGAATACTAAACTTTCCTTATCAATCCCGGACTGGCGGAGTAGTTGATGACCAATGTCATTTTTCACAACCCCAATCTTTAAATCGCCAATGCTTCTTAAATTCGATAAGTGATAGCTCGTTTCTTTGTGGCCAATAATTGCAATATGATTATCCATCGTCGGGCCAATAAATTGGAAAAGCTTGGCACGCTCTTCTGTGTAAGTCATAGAAAAAATACAAGCATTGTGATTGGACAACGTCATCTGATAGGCCCTAGGCCAAGGCAATAACATAACGTCGTTATCGTCAAAGTCCCAGTCTAAATCACGGTAAATAAGCTTCAATGCTTGGATAGCAATCCCTTCAACTTGACCATTTACATGATAGTTAAAAGGCGGGTAATCCTCAGTAAACCAAACTAGCTTCGGCCCTTTAGCCACAGCCATATGCGTTAACATTACTGTCAAAAAACAAACCGCAATTTTGAGCATCATAGAATTTCCTCACTTCATTTAAAGTGTAGATGCAATCGTGTCGTTTGTAAGGCTCGTTTTACCATACTCGCATAACCAAAAAAGGCAGCCTTGCGCTGCCTTACTAGATGAGCATTTATCCTCAAGCCTTTTTAATCCCTTTTTTCAGCTTTTTAATCTTTGCTTCATGCTTTGCGATCTTCTTGATGCGTTGCTTAACTTCTTTTTTTAGCTTTTTAACTTCAACTTTCTTAGTCAATTTGTGCTGTCATTATACATGTCTTAATCTGTCCGATGCTTGTCGGGAATAGGTATCTACGCGCAGAGTCTGACTTTTTATACTGGTTACAACACAGTAACCGATATAGGACAAATGCGATGAGCAAAGCACTTATCATAATTGATACACAAAACTCATTTTTTAAAACGGATTATTGGCAAGAGAAAGATTTCTTCGACTTCAAAACCAGTCTAGGGAGCCTAATTTACTATTTTAACCGCGCTGATTTGCCGATTATTAAAGTGCTACATAGTCGAGAGGATGCGACTGACAGCCCATTTAACCCGGATTCAGGTTTGGTTGAACCTATGGACTTTTTACCAACTTCATTTACCAAAGTGTTTTATAAATCAGTCCACAATGCTTTCACAGATACAGGGCTGGCAACATGGTTGAAGCGAAATCACATCGATACAGTAGTGATCACCGGCATTCGCACAGAGCAATGCTGTGAAACCACTGCACGTATTGCCTTTGATTTAGGCTTTAACGTTGAATTTGTCACTGATGCAACACTGACCTTTGATATGACTTGCCCAGTGACAGGAGTAGATTATGCTTCAGATGAAATCAAAGCCAGAACAGAATTAGTACTTGCTAATCGTTTCGCTTCCATTCATTCTCACAAAGACTATTAATGTTTCTAGCTGGCGGTACCCCTTGATTATAAAGGATATACCGCCACTTAATTATTCATAATTCCATCTAATTTCAATATGGCGATAACCAGTGACTATTTATTTTGTTTTGCTTGCAGACACGCTCCCACTCGATTTTGCAGGCCCTCTACAAGTATTTATAGAAGCAAAACGCTTAGGTTTTTTAGACTACGAAATAAGCTATGTCAGTGCATCTGAGCAGCTAAGCTGCGATGGGGGGTTGCAATTAGCCAACCTAGCATCTTTACCGCCAACATTAGCGCCTGAAGACATCATAGTATTGCCTGGTTGCCATCGTGCTTTCGATTCATATTCAACTCAAGATGCGCGAGAGACTATTCAATGGCTAAAAAACGTCATCGCAGATCACACGGTCCTCACCATCTGCTCTGGCGCTGTGCTGGCTGCAAAAGCGGGGCTATTAGTTAACAAATCCTGCACAACGCACTATCAACTCATAGATACAATGCGCACAGCATTTCCGCAATGCCACGTATTAGATAATAGAATATTTGTTGAAGATACGAATATCATTAGCAGTGCTGGCATTAGTTCGGGGATCGATATGGCAATCTATTATGTTACCACTCGATACGGTGAGCATATCGGCGCCCAAGTGGCGCAAGAAATGCTGGTTTATTTCCGTCGAACTGGCCAAGATCCTCAGCTCAGTAGCTGGCTGCAATATCGCAATCATATGCATCGCAGTATTCACAAAGTGCAAGACGCGATTTGTAGCAATGTCACAGAGCATTATTCGCTCGAACAACTCGCCGATATTGCACACTTGTCACAGCGTCAATTAAGTCGTCTTTTTTCTGTACACCTCGGCATCTCTCCTAGAGAATACCTCCAGCACATCAGAATCGGCCATGCAAAACAGTTGTTGAAACACAGTAATAATAGCGTTGAAATTGTTGCACAAAACTGCGGTTACTCAAGCGGCCGTCAATTCAGGCGCGCGTTTACTCAAACAACTCACATGAGCCCCCAACAATACAGGCAACAATATAGTGGTGTATAACTTTTTAAGGGTAGGGATCACCTATGCGGTATATTAATACATCAACAAAGTAGATCAGAAAGGAGATTTATATTATCTTTATGAACGTCTAGACTCAAAGAAACCATTATCTATGGAGTGTTTATGAGTGACTTATTACTCTATGTCCAATTACGCTTAGAACCGGGTTGTATGGGCCCGCAAGGAAAAGACCATATCGAAGCGTTTTGTAAAAAGGAAAACGCATCTCCTTGGCAAAATCAATTTGCGACTGTGAGCGTAGTGCCACGATATGACAAAACCCTGCCTGAGTGGGAATATAGAGTGAAGAACAAATTACTGAGCGCAGAGCAAGCCACTAAGTTTATATCCATGCATGAGACGACTAAATCAGATTTAGAAGATGACATTGAGTCTCATATGGCCGAAGAGATTGATGCCTACATGCAGGGTAAACTCTAGTCTACTGACATGCCCGCGCATATACGTAAAAAAACCGTGATATGAATCTGTCACCTTTTTATGTATTTTTCATACATATTAAACACCTCAGCGTTTATACAGCGACCAAATATCTCAAAAAATAAGATCTTCTTGGTTGCGCTGATATAAACGCAAACCAGCACTAACAACATAGTTATCAATTGATTTTGCCAAGCATTTAATTCCCATTGCCCAGACCAAGTCAAAGTAAAATCAGTGGAAAAAGGATAGAGATATTGAATAGGCCATTGAAAACCGTCAGGGCCTTTTGAACCGAGCACATCGCATATAATATGTAAATGAAAACAAATAAATGACAGGCACCACATACTCACCTTATGCGACTTTGCTAAAAAAGCACATATCGATGCTATCAACAATGCAGCTAATAAATTATGTCCTAAGACATGATGGTATTTACCATACAGGTTAGATTTGGCAAAGATGAGATCGACAACGACCCCGATTCCATCTAAATCAGGCGCTACCCCAGAGAGACTAGCAAGTACACGATTTCTCCGACTTTGTACAACTGTGGCGGACAGTGCCCAGCTCAATAACAAATGCGTTCCGGGCGCCATTTTATAATCCTAATCATACGTAACACAGTCAATAAGTGGAGCAAGAATATAAAGGGAACAAGATAAATTTACGCTGAATGTACGGGTTGAAAGTTTGCGTTAGAAAGACTTGTAGATAGAATAAAGTGTGCAGGCTAAATGCACACTTTATAAAACGATAAATAGATTAGTTATGGGTGTAAAGCCCCTGTACAGCCTTTGCTAACTTCTGTGTTTTGCATGAAAATTGTCACTTCGGCCATCACCAAGCCAAACTTTTTGATGTAGGAGCGATTCATCAAGGTACACTTATCAAAGGCCCACATCCAATCGTCAAACACAACTCGGTAAGTGGTATCATCGACAGGTAAATCCATCTCATATTGCCATCTCAAAGCGTTACCATATACCGTGCCAATAGCAGTCGTTGCAATATCCGGTGCGCTACCTGTAAGCCCATTATCACCATTTTTGATTGTCCAGACACGCTGCTTAACACCATCACCATAACCATAAGTGAACGCTTCATCCAAGACCAGTTCACCAACATGATTAACAGAGCCTTCAATACGCACTTTAAAACGCTGTACCAACTCACCACTGCGATTTTGCACAATACCCCATGCATTTACCTGCCCATCAAAAAAATCATACACATCGATGTTTGGCGTCATATTTTGATATACATCGCTTTGTACTGAGCTACGACAAGCCGATAGCAATACTAAGGCGCAAAGTAAAACAACCATTTTCATTATTTTTCTCCTAGTAACTTCAAGCGCATTTTTGGCTCTGTGGTTTTTTCACTCAACCAGATATCGAAAAACCACTTAGTAAAACTTTGATCTGTGATTTCACCTAAAAACTTTTCAGAATCATAAAAACGTGTCGCTCCCTTTACGTCTCTAACGCCATACAGTGAGTAGTTTTCTGAAACATCTGGGAAGATCGCCTTCATTTTCTCCAACCAGACCTCTCCAAGGGCAGCATCATTAAAACCTTGCTTTTGCATTTCTTCTAGCGAGCGTTTCGCAATTTCCTGCCCATCCAAATCACGTAGATACGTAAGCTGCAATACAAACGGCTCAAAAGGTTCGTATCGACCGGAGGGCGAATAAAGTCTGATATCATAAACGTCCCAAAACAAATACGTCATTCGCGCTGTTTGCCCAACTTGCGTCATGTCTTTTGTCAAATCAAGCGCTATATTTTCACTGCTATTGGCCAAGCCACTCACAACGAGGAACAACGCCAATACACTATTTTTAAACTGTTTCATTTTTAATCCATCATTTGTGTTCAACAGCTTATACGCAAGTATTATATGTATCGTTCACTTAGCAAGTGGCTATCTTGTAAGAATGTGTATTAAGACATATAGGAATACGTGGCTTGTGCAAAAAGCGTTACTCTAGTTCGTGATGTAAACCGTAGAATTGACAAAACTGCGACACAAACCATTGTAATTTAGGGTCTCGCTGACGCGTTTTGTGCCAATATAATTTCACGCGGTAATTGGGCACATTGATGGGTGGCATATGGATGGACAGTTGATATTCATTTGCAATATGTTCTGCATACCTTGCTGGCAGAGTGATCAGCCAGTCAGTGTCTTTTATAAGCGCTGGTGCATTGAGCATATGTGGCGTTCCCACGACGATATGACGGGACTTTCTAGATTGTGCCAAAATACGATCCACTATCCCTCGCGTTTCGTTCCAAGGTGAAATCAGCACATGCGATTTTGACAAAAAAGTTTGCAACGACAATTGATTGGGTAATGAACGCGTTTTACAGCTTAAAGTCACATAGTGTCCTTCGAAGCAATTTAATTGTGCCAAACCTTCTAACGTTTCTTGCTGGTGTTCAAAACCACATACAAGATCTAACTTTAGGTCTTTCAATGCCTGAACGGGAATACGCTCTTCCAATTGAATTATTTGAATAGACAAGTTAGTGAACCGAGATAAGATGTCACTTAAAAATGGCTTCAAACACCATGCCGTATAATCTGTGGCAGCCAATGTAAGCCGCTCTACTTGTTGCGGATCAAATCGTTTTGCTCCTTGCAGACCCAAAGTGATCGCTTCAAAGGCAGGTAAAACGTCAGCGGCTAATCTATTGGCATAATCCGTGGCCAGCATCCGGTTATTTTCCCTGACGAATAGTTCATCTTTTAACCTTAAGCGCAACCGAGTCAAAGCATGACTGCACGCTGATTGGCTCATATGCAAAATACTGGCTGTTTGAGTGACAGAACCAGTTTGATACAACACAGCAAACAGCTTCAATAAGTTTAAATCTATGTTCGGTATATTATTCATGTACTTAATGCATATACTAAGTGCAAACTATGCACTTTATTCATGTGTTACTACACAGTACACTCACATACATCTAAGTCAAACAGGAATAAATCACCATGAGCGTATCTATCCGTCCCGCAGAGATTCAAGATGCAGCCACAATCTTACACTTTATTAATGAATTAGCGATTTATGAAAAAGAGCCTGAAGCGGTTAAAAATACAGTACAGGATATTGAAAAAAAGCTCTTCGGCGATGATGTAAGAGCACATGCACTGATCTGTGAGCAAAATGGCGAAGCCATTGGTTTTGCCGTCTATTTTTTCAATTATTCTACATGGTTAGGTAAGTATGGATTATACCTAGAAGATTTATATGTAACGCAAGACAAACGCGGCGTAGGCGCAGGTAAAGCGCTGATGAAACATCTAGCTCAAACCGCGGTACAAAAAGACTGTGGTCGTTTTGAATGGGTTGTTTTAGATTGGAACAAGCCTGCAATCGATTTTTACCAAAGCATTGGGGCCGAACCGCAGGATGAATGGATTATCTATCGTCTGACCGGACAAGCACTTAAAGACTTTGCAGAACAACCTTAAACATCGACATATTTATCTTGCATTGCTTTGAGCCCAGCAGGAAGAGCAATGCCCTCACGCTCGGCAATCGTAAACATAGCCCGTTGAATATACCCTCCATAAATATTTCCAGCGTTATCCGTGATCTGCCAGTCTTCTATATCTTCTAATTGACACACGTAATTGTGGGCCATTTTTCCAGTATGCGTGATCGGTGGGGTAACCAAAAAAACACTGACTTCATTACCCTTAATTGATTCTACATGAGCACCTAAATGTTCAACTACGCCTCTATCACTTTCAAAGCCCAGTTTTACAAATGCATCTTTTGGATATCTTATGAATAAAATCCGAAACTCATCTAATGTCGCCTTAGCAAGTGCAACAGCCTCTAAAACTAGAGGGTCATTTGGATCGGTTTCTATTGGCGGAAAGTCCTGTGATTCAGAGCTATAACGGTTATGCACCCAGAAACCGGCGAGAATGATTAAGACGACTAAACCCCAGTACATACTTTCTCCTTACGGACTAATATTGAAGTGCGCTGCTCACTTTTAGACACTAACACGGTCGCTATTTAATCTATAACACTAAGTTTAGAACAACTTTGATTTAAAATAAGGCGATTGTAGAAATGGCGACAGGGCTGTCTGGGTTAAATAACAATAAGGCTGAGCTGATGTGGGCATTCATCAAAGATGATGTAGTTAACTTGAAAAAGTAGGTACACAATTCAATAACAATACAGATGTAAACAAATGCAAAAAAATAAATTTTCACAATCATTTACAATAAAAATATTAATTTTTTAGCTTACCGATATGCAGCGCGCTTTTGTTCTCTCTTGGTTTGTTTTCTTCGTATGCTATTGCCTAGCAAATCTTCTCTGCTTACCAAGAACCCACATATACTGCTCACAACAATGTAAATACCATACATGGATCCGATGTAAACCCAGTCATTTTCACTGGTAAGTAATGATAAATTAGTACCATCATTCACAAACAATACATTAATGATAGACAGTACAAATGCTGCTCGATAATACAGAGAATGCCCAAGGTGACTAGCAAAAGCAGAAACCAATAAGGCAAATAAGCACAAATAAAAGCCAATAACCGAATTTGCGCCAGGCTGGTAACTTGGGTAAATAGCAAAAATTGAAATCAACACCGAGATCCATCCCGATAAATGGTAAATCATTTTCAGTTCCTTTGAATTAAAATGTTATTTTTTGTAAACCAAAGTATTTGGCGATTATGGTAGATGTCTGGCACTTTCGCAACTCCTTTGAGATGACATACAGTTTGATTAACTCGTCAAAATGTCTGATATGCGTTTTTTTAATGCAGGAATTGCATTTATTTCAAACCAAGGGTTACGCTTTAGCCAATAATGATTTCGAGGGCTAGGGTGTGGTAATGGCATCCTAGTCGGCATAAACTTTTCCCAGTTTTGTACTGCCTCAGTGACATTTGTGTAGCTCGTCAAGTGATAAGATTGCGCATACTGCCCAATCAATATTGTAAACTCTACCTGATTAAACTCAGCCAATAGTTTTTCACGCCACGTTTTTGCACATATTTTGGGTGGCGCTTTATCGCCTGTTTTACCTTTTCCCGGGTAACAGAACGCCATTGGGATAATGGCAAATAATGATGGGTCATAAAACTGTTGCTCAGTAACGCCCAACCAATCCCGCAGCTTTGTACCACTCGCATCATTAAAAGGCTTACCTGTTTTATGCACAGTCATACTGGGTGCCTGACCTGCGATCAGTACCTTCGCGCTGGCATTACCTTGCACAACAGGAGAGGGCATATGACCGAACTGTGTATGACACAAACGACAAGCAGCTATCTCATCTAATAACTTCATGGTTATTCTGCATTCTTAAAAAATAGTACGCTATCATTACGTAACTAGACCGGTATAACCAAATATAAATTCACACCATCTCTAACTTTTTCAATCATATAATACTTTCAGCCCAGTAAGGAATAAATTAATTCAAAAGAAAACGCCATCTTTACCAAAAAATTAATTTCTTCTCCTTGTTGTAACGAAAGTTTTAACTAATTTCATTTCAAATTACGACACTCTATTTTTAATTGTATTTAGCAATGATAATTACTGTTATTTACAAAACTATTCGTAGATAATCATTTATCTGATAAAAAAATTTAGGAACGTTATGTCACACGCCGATAATGCTTTGACTTTTCAATATAGGTTGAGCGTTGCGTCCCGATTTTGCGCTGCAATTTTAGGTGGATACTTTTTCACAGCCTACTGTATTTCATTATTAAGTCTTTTGCTTCCTACGAGTAGAGTCGATGCCGTCTTATACAGTGTATGTGCAAGCATATTAATTTATAGCTGTGTATTTATTGCCGTTTTTGCTGCTCGCTCCTTGCTCAAGGTATGGGTGGCTTTAGTTATTAGTACTGGCGTAATTGCGCTATTCACGAGCTACATTCAGGGAAGTATATGAAAGACAGTTTTTTTCGCTCAATGACTTGGCTACATACTTGGGTTGGTCTTTTGTTGTGTTGGCTATTATTTTTAATTTTCTTTGCCGGCACAATCAGCTTTTTCCGTCATGAAATTAGCCTCTGGAACCAGCCTGCTGTTCATAGTATTGACAATAAACCAGTAGATCAAAAAGCCTTAATCAGCGCTGGGCTTGACTACCTGCATGACAAAGCACCTGAAGCAAACAGGTGGTGGATAGGCCTGCCTTCACCCAGACAACCAGAGGTACATGTATCTCACCGTCACAGCCAACCAGAAGGTAAACGGGATAAATGGGTAGATGAACGCCTTGACCCAAATACATTAACTCACGTAGAAGGCATAGTAGATACCCGAGGCGGTAACTTTTTTTATCGATTGCACTTCGACTTGCATTATATGGACCGAAAACTAGCGCGTTGGTTAGTCTGCTTAGCGTCATTATTTATGTTAATTGCACTCATATCTGGCATTGTTATCCACAAGCGCATCTTTAAAGACCTATTTCAATTTAGGCCACAAAAAGGGGTAAGAGCTTGGTTAGATGCACACAACTTATCTTCTGTGCTGGCGTTGCCATTCCACCTTATGATCACGTATACCGGTCTAGTTACTTTGATATTTATGCTGTTTCCAGATCCTGCTAATACATTGTACGAAGATGGATTAAAAGGCTTTAGATCTGACTTTTATCCTGAACGTCAGCGCATTGAAAAGTCAGAACAAACTCTAAATTCACCTGCATTTGATAGTGCTTTTGCACACTTTCATCATAACTGGCCCGAGCAGAAAATTAAGCGCGTGATCGTCGATCATCCAACCAACCTCAGTGCCACCATTAAAATCTATGGCGACAATGGTACGCTTATTCGTGATGAGTACCCATACTGGCAATACTCAGGCTCAACCGGAGAGCTAATAAAAACAGCTCGTCTAGATCCCAGTGGTGGTGAAGTCTTATATGGCGGCATGATAGCTGTACATAGTGGCAGGCTCGCTCACCCAGGTCTACGTTGGCTTTATTTTATTTGCGGTATAGCAGGGTGTGTGATGATTGCCACAGGGTGCATAATGTGGGCCAAGCGAATTCGAGAACGCTTAAAGCCAAACCAATCACCTAGCTTTGGGCTTAAGTTAGTCGAAGCATTGAATCTTGGCACAATCATGGGCTTACCCCTTGCAACCGCAGGTTTCTTCTTTGCGAACAGATTATTACCAGCTGAGATCATTGGTCGGGCTGATAAAGAAATACTCGTTTTCTTTTTAATCTGGCTCGCTACTACAGTAGCGGCTGGGCTTTGGCGTTCTAGTCGTGCTTGGCAAAGGTTTGCTTACCTCAATGCCGCAGTATGGCTGCTTTTACCTGTCTGTAACGCGCTGACAACGGATGGCAATTTAATCACATACATAATGGACGCGAAGTGGATCTTAGCCAGTTTTGACCTCACATTTTTAGCAACTGCTGTCATTTTCTATCTGCAAGGAAACAAATTAGGCGCTAAACAAAATACCGTCAAACAAGGCTCAGTACAAAACCGCCGTTTAAGTCGGGAGCAAAAAGTATGATTTATAGCTTAGCGACACTTTTGTGTTTCAGCGCCTTTTACGCATTTGCGATGGCCAAAACATCGCATTACAAAAGTGTGTTTGGCTCACGTCCAAATCAAACACAAACTCAGCGTTTTAATTACGGTGCTTGGATCATTATCTTACTAAGCTTTAGCATCAATTTATCCCAAGCTATTGGCTATGGCAGTTTAATGTTTTGTGGGCAAATGGCGCTGTCTGTCCTCATCATTTCATTGTGTATGACTTATAAAGCACACTGGCTGAGATCACTTTTATACGTACTTCCTGCGACAACTTGTGTAATTACTATCCTAGCTATCCTGCACTAACAGGTTTCGGCGGCTGATTGAATGAATATCAGCCGCTGAGATCATTATTTTACTACCTGAGCTTCTGAAGCCCGACCATCTAACCTCTTTCGCTTGCGATTTAGTTAACGTAAGTAAGTAAAAATCTGATCTATAGACTACTTTTCTCATCAGAAGTTAGTAAAAATCTGATCTCTCGTTTAAATCGCATATCTAAAGTTAGTAAAAATATGATCTGTATAGAGCAACTTAGTAAAAATATGATCTCTACCGCCTTTCAACAAACTTCATGTTAGTAAAAATATGATCTATGATAATCATTAGGAAAGATAAAACATTGAAAATTAGACACTTCATTTATATATCAGTAGATGAGGCGCCAAATATCGTAATGAGTTAGTAAAATAGTGATCTATTATGCGTCAATGCAAATTTTTACTAAGTAAGCAATGTTCAAGTTAGTAAAAATATGATCTCTATGATTCTCACTTAGTAAAAATGTGATCTCAAGATAAAAAAGACGAGTACAGAGCAACAACATGATAATAAAGCCGCAATCTTAGTGCAGTGATTTATCACTTTAACAAGATGTGTGCTCAAATTTAAAGCTAAGTAAGTAAAATCTTGATCTATGTGGACAAACCGCGATATCTGAGGGGGTAAGTGTATTTACCTCTTCAGATATCGCGGTTTAGGAACATCTAATTTTTAGACCAGTCTAATTGCATATCCCATTTAAATTGCTTGTCTTGCTGCAAAGGTGCTTGTGAATCATCCACTATTTCAAGCACATTTTTCGCTTTCACCAGCGTCGCATCACGGCCAAATAAATAACTTTGCTCTTTAACAATGGTCAAATAAGCTTTATTTAAAGCTAGCGCGCGCTCTTTTGAAGGTGTTATCAGCTCATAAAGGTTCACAGCTTGTTCAACTTTTTGCATATCAACCTTGTCCCCAGTGAACCATTTTCGGAGCATTTCTTGATTTTGGCGAAACTCATCCCCACCGCCCACTCGAGACATATAAGTTAAGAACTCACCTTGTTCTTCACCCACATTAGGCACATCCGTTTGCGTCTTTAAATTGATATAGCCCCAACCAGCTGCACCTTCAACCTTGCGCGCAAATGAAAAGGTTTGATCGTATGTTGCCCCTACCGTTTTGTGACACCCATTACAAAATGCCAACTCCTGCGCATGCTGTGGACGAAGCTCACCTTGACTATCTTCAATATAACCATTGATTGTCCAGCCAAACGTATTGTTCACCCCTTTATCGCCGATATAGAGTGTTACAGGCAGCTTCTCAAACTCTTTTTCTTTGGCTTCACGGTAATAAGAGCCTGCAATTTCTTGTTTTGATTTAAAGTTATGCTTTCTCATGTAACGTAACTCTTTCAATCTCGGAGCGTTATAGATATTGCCTTGTTTATCAACCCCTAAATAACGTACTGTGTGCAGAAATTCTGTGCCCTCAGGGTATAGCATATAGGCCAACTCATCCTGCGCATCACCCACATAACGTGCCTGCTTCGTAATCCGAGTTATCTGGCTTAGCTTGCCATCACCATTTAAGTCTTGACCAATCACTCGCTCTGAAACAAGTGGCACGGAGATAGCTTCCAAACCTTTAACCGCCAATTCAGTTAAACTCAAGTTGGCAAGATATACATCTTTGCTATATTGACCTTGTACCGTTTGAAAAGTGCGAGGGAGCCTTATCATTACATCCCCAGTCGAACCATTGGTAGGCCAAAATGTACTTGGAAAAGGCTTGTAGTTAAATGCAACCCAACCGCTACCATCACGAGCAAAGCCTTGTTCATCAAACGCTTTTTCCGGAAAAGCCAAGTTTTCAAGCGGTGTTATTTCACCATGCCAATCACTGCGCTTTGTCATTTTCTCAATAAAAGGGGTATAGTTATCCTGCTCAACCCAGTTAGTAATTTCTTTATCTGAGATCCCTTTTATCAAGTCTGTGCGGTCGATAAATAAGTTCTTCCAATGGTTTTTTAGACCAAGATCAGAAAACGCATAATCGCCTTGTAAATCACCGTCTTTCATCACATTTGGACGTGCTTTTTCGTCATGATATGACTGATGGCAAGCATAACACGGGTTATTAACTCCATCTGTCTTCGTGTAACACTGTGGCGGGATAACCGACTCGGGATTATAAACCTCATCATGCGCTAGATAAGCCGTTGCAGGGATCTCATCGCCAATGCGATAAAGCGCTGTATGATTTGCTTGCGCTGTGTTAGTTGGTAAAATTTCGCTCTGTTCAAGTACATCAGAGCAACCGCTCAATGCAATGGTCAAAGCCACTGTCGAAATATGTAATCGGTATTGCATTTGTATGACTTCCATTTTTAGTGCCAAAAAAGCGGTGCAAAGCACCGCCTAGTCGTTAGTTTTTATTCTGATTCTGGGTCATACATCCATAAGGTATTATTGTATTTCCAATCCGCACTGTGGTCTTCACCAATCAATATACGTCCATCACGCATAACAATTACATTGTCTGGCTGTGCTAATAAGCTAGCATCACAGCGCTCATTTTCATCAAGTGACGAACGGTAAGTCGATCCCATTACCACAGGTTCAATGCGCGTTAGGCTGTAATTATTGTCGATATGAGCACGATAAACGCCACCACAGCTCAATACACGAGATGACAATTGAATATCGCCTTTATCATCCACCATGGTTTTATTGATATCAGCAATCCCGATATATAAATACGCTTTATCTACGACTTCACCTTCTATCACGTCCTGTCCACTGATCGCCTCAAGAACTCGGTCGTGGTTAATCGCCAACCCTTCGAGTTTACGCCATTCAGCTGTTGCGCCCTTCAAACGTGCAGCCTGACGAGACTCTAAAAACGCCACACGATTATCCATTGGCTTACCAGCAGTAACTGGAGAACCACCTTCCTCGGCGGTTGGATAGGTCAGTTTACCATCAGCCCAGGCTTGCACGTCAGCCATCGCAATGTAATTCGTTTTACCCTCAACATATGCTTCAGGTGTTATACCATCATACTCTTCAATCCATTCAAGGATCGTTGCATTCGTGCCTGATGCGATTTCTACCCACTCAATATCAAACCCAGTAACCGCAGGATCATTTAACCCTTTGTCTTGAGTCAGTTTCGCGCCATATAAAGTCCCAGAGCTTAGGTCTTCCGCGGTATCAGCAACAAACTTAAATAGCACACCACCCGTATCATCCTGTGATGAATACACGGTCCGTCGGTCAGGCATTACAACAGCGTTCTCATGTTCGTAACGACCGATAGTGTAATGCTTTTCAACAACAGGTTTGTCTGACAATGGGGATTTAACTTCTGCAATATAGCCATAGCGATATGGATTTGGAGATTCAGGTGCTAAAAAGTCTCTAAATTGCGTTAAACGTGAATTTACCTCTGGTGCATTCCACTCAGGATTTGTGGTCGTATCCACTTCTGAGTTTACGATCCACTCTTCAGACGTTAAAGGCGTGTCCCATGGAGATACCGAACCAAAACAGTTAGCTGCTGTGCCTTTGACAGCATCAAAGTCCAGCATCATCGCTTCTTCTACATTCCACTTACCGCTGTCACTTTTCGACATCTTTAAGCGGCTCATTCCGCCCGGGTAATCTTCCCAGTTAGTAAATAAATAACCTGATGAGTCGGACTCAAAAATGAAACCGTTAAAATCTGGCATATCATTCTTAATGATTTCATCACCAGAAGTCATGCCGTAAATTACGCCTAAACCGCCAGCTAACCCCTTATCGCCAAGATCGGAAAACTTATCTCCCGTCTGACCCAATATTTGATATTGGCCAATTGCTGTGACCACGGTTTGCTTTTCATAATCAGTTGAATGAAGTGGCGCATCAACCAAATTGCGCGGTAATTCGTTGAAATTCACGCCAGTAAGCACACCGACAGTACCAGTGTTAAATGGGCGTTTGTTAAAGTCATCTTCAGCAGTATTGCTATCACTTGGGTGCTGGGCATTAAAGAACAGGTCACCTTGCTCAGTTAAAAATATTCCCGTTACCTCCGAGCCAGTAGGCACTGTTGCAATGCGCACCAAACCTGCCCCTGTATTTAGGTTAGGCTGCGCATTCTCACCATCTTTACCGTCTACACCACTTGATCCATTTTCACCAGCTGAACCAGGCTCGCCTTGAATGCCTTGCTCACCTTGAACACCTTGCTCTCCCTGAACACCTTGTGCACCATCATCACCATCACATGCTGTTAATGCCAAAGCGACGGCAGTGGCGATTAACGAATAGGCTATGCGCTTCATGTTTATTACTCCGATTAGTTTGTTGCTACATTGGGTTTTTATAAGCGCAACTAGCCTGACCGGAAGTAATGACAATTAAGTTTATGAAATATTAATCTTTTTGGTCACAATAAAGACATTATCAATGTAACTGTAAAGGGGGATTACAGTGGTTCAACATCTTGATGTTCCATGTAAATCAATGCATCTATCGCATAACCAAGTTTTTTTGCGGTCTCTTGAAAGTCTTGCAAAACAGCTTCTGGCACTTGAGGCGTGCGAGCCAATAACCACAAATAATCTTTATCATAACTGGTCACGTAAGCGTACTGATAATGTGCTTGGTCTAATTTAAAAACTACGTAACTGCCGTAAAAAGGCCCGAAAAAAGAGACTTTTAAATGACCGACACTTTCATCAGACACAAATTTGGCAGTGCCTTCGGCCTGCTTCCATGTGTTTTCATCAGTCACATAGCCACGATTGACCACCGCGACGCTGCCATCTTGATTTAATGAATATGTTGCGGTCACATTTTGCATACCTCGTTCAAAACGATGATCGAGTCTCGCAATTTCGTACCACATGCCTTGATAACGTTGCAGGTCAAAGTTTTTTACTGGCGCAACGCCTTCTGGCACTCCGGTACATGCGGTCAATAAAAATACAGCCCCCAATACACACACTTTTAAAAAAGGAATCAATTTCAACACACAGCTCCTATATCGCTAATTAGACTGATACAATTAATATTGTGGTCTATACGACCCGTTCGCGCCACGCGATCTATTTGCTGGCATAATATTAAGTCATTGAAATTACTTTACAGTTCATGAAAATACTAACTCACGGGTTTGGGGCATCACATGGCATATTGGCTGTGTATGTCGAAAATAGACCAAATCTTGTCAAATATAAAAATATCAATTATGTCATGCCATTACAGCCAGGAGAGATAGACTATATCAACCAAGAGTGTGGTAATGGATGGCGCAAATTATTTAACGTGTACAGTAAATTTATCGCTGAACTACAGCATCCAGATCATCATTTTACTAACGGTGCGCACACAGCTCAAACATGGCAACAATATCGAGATTCCACTTTACTTCAAGCAGCTTCACAAGAAGCGCTGTTGTTTTCTCCGCCTGATTTGGCTCAAAACAACTATCAATGGCATATTATTGCAGGGCGTACTTACGCCAAGCAGCTTTTAAAAGATCACGATTTAACCCACTCAATAGTGTGGTTAGATGAAGAGTTTGCCATAGATAATGTAAATAAAATCATCGTGTGCCCTTATTTTGACTATCGCCAGCTCAGCAATATTAAAATCACTAAGCTGGTTACGCTTATCAAAACAAACTTGAACTGATCAGGGAAGTTTAGCAATCGTATAGGCGCTAAAGCCTAGTGCCTTGAAATAGGAAGTAGGGGAGCCAAATCCAGCTTGGTGAGCCAATTCAGTTAATCGAGCATTGTCTACCGGGTAAAATGTTTCTTGAAAATTACTTCGCATAGTCTTCGCACCCGCTTCTGATAGCCCCAGTTCAGTTTGGCAATACTGCAATTGGGCCGCACGTTCAAAGCTTGTATCGGGTAGCATAAGATCGGCTAAAAACAGATACCCATTAGGGCGTAAGTTCGTACTAATTTGCTTCAAGAGCGCAGCTTTACCACCATCGTCTTTCACAAAATGCATAACCAAAATACATAAAGCGGCATCTGCTTGATAAGTCACGTCTTCAAGTGGACCATGATGAATGGTCACTCTGTCATTGAGTCCCAAGTTAGTAAAATTTTGATCTGCAATACTGAGCATATCCGCTGAAACATCTTGCGCTATGAAACGCCAATGAGCATTGAGCTTTGCAAGTTCAATGACTTCTTTTCCTGTACCAGCCCCCACTACAAGCAGAGTCGCTTCTTTTTCAAGTATCACACTTAGCTGCGCGGCGGTAGTATGGTGCAATAGCTCATAGCCTGGCACCAGTTTGCCAATTCGTTTGTCATAGCTCAGGGCTTCGTCACCTGTGAATGTCGGCATAAATCTCCTCGTTAACTTTCCTTTGTTGTCACAGTAGAATAACCACCGGACTGTTTTTTAATCCTAATTTGTGTTGCAACTCGTTCTGTCATTTGCGCCACATGAGAGATCACGCCCACTTTTCTGCCTTGTGACTGCAGAGCATCCAGTGCATCCAACGCCACACTCAATGTTTCTGGATCGAGTGTGCCAAACCCTTCATCTATAAAAAGAGAATTAATTTGCACTTGGTTAGAAGACAACGATGCTAACCCCAATGCCAACGCAAGCGACACTAGAAACGACTCACCTCCAGACAAAGTGTTTACACTACGTTGCTCATCAGCCATGTCACGGTCGATAATCGCAATTTCCAACGACTGACCAATCACGGTAAGGCGGTAACGGCGCGACAAACTAGCTAGATGATGATTGGCATAATGCAGTAAAATCTTCAAAGTTTGCGTTTGAGCCAAATTACGCATTGTTTTACCTGTCGCATCACCCAACAATCGATTTAATAAATGCCAATGCTCATAATCAGCTTGCATTTGCTGTAACA
This sequence comes from Pseudoalteromonas luteoviolacea, assembly GCF_001750165.1. Lineage (NCBI taxonomy): Bacteria > Pseudomonadati > Pseudomonadota > Gammaproteobacteria > Alteromonadales > Pseudoalteromonadaceae > Pseudoalteromonas > Pseudoalteromonas luteoviolacea. The sequence goes on along the minus strand of NZ_CP015412.1, from coordinate 685,031 downwards.
CACCTTGCTGAGACTGGAGCTTTTCGGCGTTATCTCGATGAGCTTGCAATGCCACAGATACGGTGACGATATGTGTTTGCAACTGAGCCTGTTGCTCATTAATATCGTTCAGTGCAGTCGTTATTTCTGAAAGTAAGCGCTCAGGTTTAGCGTGCTCTAAGTGGTCAACTAAGTTACTTTTAACATGCGCCAACTGTGATTTCGTAGTATCACGCTGCTGTTCAAGCAACTTGGCTTGCTCTATCAAAGGCTGCCATATCGCAGGCTGCCAATCTAACAGTTCTTCAACCAAAACTTCGGTCAGTACGGGATGTTGCTGTTGTGCATGCGCAAACCAATCTAAAAATCGCAGTTGGTTTTCTTCTAAGGTGCTCTGGTATTCGTCTACCTGCTGGTTCAAATGGGCCTGCCGCAGTACTTTCTCGTCATGCTGCTTATTTAATTGAGCAAGTTTATCTTTGTGAGATTGGACTTGTTGCTGTATAGCAGAAACTCCATCTTGCAGCTGCTGGTGCCACCGCTCTGGCGTCGTATCCAATGCCAACAATGCACTACGCTGTATCTCTGCATGCTCAGAAAGCTGTTGATGCTCATTCAATTGTGCATTTAAGTTGTGTAATTGCAGCCTTACTTTATCGAGTAGAGCTTGCGTAGTTTGTTGCTGGGGTATGCACTGCTCAATATTTTTAACGACCTGCGCATAGTGATCTTGTTGAGTATTGAGCACATTCACTTGATCAGACAGTATATTGATGGCAGGTTCAGGCGCATTCGTAAACTGTGTAAGCCACTGTTCATCATCGTAAACTTCAGCAACTCTTTTGCTCAATTGCTCGCAAGATTGAATGAGCTCATTATCCCTTTGATTTAATGTCGTTTGTGATTGCTCAATAGCCTGAAGCTGCTGCTGATGATGTGTCAAACTACTCTGTAAAGTTTGAAGCTGCTGTTGACTTTGTTGTAGTACTTGAAATTTCTGCTGCTGAGTTTTACTCAGCTCACTGTACAAAGCTAACTGCTCATCAATTAGCCGCAGCTGCTCTGTGTGTTGATCCACGTGTCTAAGTGATTCAGGCAATTCATCTAGTACTGCTTGATTAACTTGCTGTTTATTCATCAGCTGTGCTTTTTGTTGCAATGCAGCTTGTAACTGGCCATTAATTTGCTCAAGGTGAGACACAACCTCATGATAGCGAGCTTGTGTTTGCTGGCGTGCTTTTTCTGCGGCCTGATATTGACTAGCAAAGTCTCGGATCAATTGCTGCCAGTGGCTGTCGATGTGATCTACACGGTAAGGATGCTCCGTAGCACCACATACCATACACTCTTTACCATGCTCTAATTGTCCGCGTAAGGCACTAATATTATCACTGGCACGTAACTTTACTTGATGCAGATTTTCCTGCGTTAAGTTCAACTGCTGACGAGTTAGCTCATCCTGATGTTCAGCGTCTTTTCTCTGCGCTTCTGCACTATGCTGCTGATGTCGAAGACCATCAATTTGCGCCTGCAACTGCACTAGTTCATTGTTTAATAAATGTTGCTGATCAAGCGCTTGTTGCGCTTTATTTAACTGTGAGCGCTGAAACTGCAATTTTTCATAATCTAATTCGCCCAAGCTATGTTGTAGTTGATTCACTTCCGCCTGAACCGCATTCACCTGCTGCTCGATATTTACACACTGCGGCTGAACTTGCATAACAGCTTGAAGTGCCGCCTGATGCTGCGCCTGGAGTGCAGATTGCTCGGTCAATAACGCTTGTCTGTCACTGTACTCGCGTAAATACTGTTGAAGCACTTCAAAAGTTTGCGGCCACGATGCACACAAAGATATTAGTTTGGGTGATTGTCTTAGCTTCGCATCAAGCTGATTTTTTTCAGCTTCCAGTGCTGCTAGTTGCGCTTGCAGGGTCTGTTGGCTTTGTACGTATTGCTTTTCTAATACATGCTGCTGTGCAATTTGCTCTTTAAATTGAGCTGCAAATTTGGCATGTTCACTACGTACTTGATCAAGTTCTCTGACTTTTGCAATATCTGGCTGATGCTTTTCTAACAAGGCTTCTGCACTCGATAGCTGCGCAATATTGACCTGCACAACACTGTCTTGTGCTGCAATATCACTTTGCAAATCTTGGGCTGCCAGTGTTTTTAAATCTTCTTGTGCACGTGCTATATGCGCCTTTAATTGCTTCGCTTGTATACGATTATCTGCTATCTGCTGAGTTAGCTGCGCTAAATACGCACGCTTTAATTCATCGCTGCGATCGATAAGTAATGCCTCTTGATCCGAGAGGTTGCTCGTCAAAGCCGTAATTTGTTGTTCTAATTTCGATTTAGCCGTGTACCACCCTAGATGCAGGTCTAGCTCCTTTGCTTTTACCTGCAACTGATTTTGCTGTTGCTGTAACTCTGTCAATTGATCTTGTTTTAGTACCAATTCATCATCACTGAGTAGTTCAATGTCACCGAGTTTTTGTTTAAATGATGTTAGCGCCTCAGATTTTTGTTTATGAAACTCAAAAATCGCTTTGCCGACTCGGCTAAACTGTTCAGTCGCAGTCAAGCACTCCAGCAATTGTGCTCGCTCGTCAGCATTGGCTTTTAAAAATGCGGCAAAGTCGTGTTGAGCAAGCAACACTGCGCGAGTAAATTGTTCAAAGTTTAAGCCAATTAATTGCAGTAACTTTTGCTTCGCATTAGACTTTTGCGCCAACACCTGTTCACCAGAAGCATCCAATAAAATAAGTTCCGCTTCTTTAATGCGACCATCAATTTTATTTCGGGCACGGGCTACTTGCCAACGCGCTGTGTATTGCGCGCCATCTTGCGCCATAAACTTGACCTGCGCATGACCGGATACGGTGCCTCTTCGCAATAAGTGTCGTGGGTCGCTGAGCTTAATTTCATCGCCATTAAATGCGACTTTATTCTTTGAATCAGACTTCAGCCGTGCAGTTTTACCGTAAAACGCAAGGCAAATGGCATCCAATAAAGTGCTTTTACCTGCTCCAGTTTCACCCGTAATCGCAAACAATCCGGTATTTTTTAAAGGAGCAGCGTTAAAGTCAATGTGCGCTTCTGGCAATGAGGCTAAGTTTTTAACCTCAATTGTGAGGATCCTCATAAATCTCCTTGCTCATTTAATGAAACCAATACTGTTTCTAAGCACGCTTGTAGTTCTTGTGGCAACGCAGATTCCTTATCAATTTGTTCTTTATAAGCCAACTCTAACAAAGTAAGAGGGGCAAGCTCATTGACTTTACTTAAGTCCTCAAACAACACAGCGCTTTCATGGTCTGTAGATTGCGAGACACGCTCAATGCCGCAAAAATGGACGTGTTTACCAATCAATGCCTGTTCAATTTTGTGACGAAATTGGCTGTCGGTTTCATTGGCGTTCAACCGTAACCTTAAATAAGGTTTGGGCGCAGTAGCATCCGTAGGCAACTTTAAATCTTGAATCGCTTGGCAGAGCGCTGCTAATGTTGCCCCACCTTTCTCTGGCAATAAGATGACTTGCTTATGTCTGGGCACATATCTTGGGGTGATCTCTAATACTTGCTTTCCAGAAAACTCTACCAGTAGTACTTGATGTTGATAGTTGCGCTCAGAAAATGACATAGGAAAAGGTGTACCGCTGTATCGAATCGCATCGTTGTTAGCTACTTTTTGTGCTTTATGCAAGTGGCCAAGCGCCACATAATCAGAGGTGCTCCCAAAAACATCAGCATGAATAGAATCAAACCCACCAATGGTTATATTGCGCTCAGAATCTGAAGAAATGTCTCCACCTTTAGCGTGTAAATGACCCAAAGTGACTACTGGCATGGTTGTATCATGGATCTGCTCATATGCTTGGTGATACGCCTGCTGCACCGCTTGTGCATAACCTGAATCATCTGTATCCACATGCGCTATATCAGCGCTGCGTAAAAAAGGCATCGCCACCACATACACGGCACCGGCGCGCGTTTCGATCCGTTTGACGACATCTTCAGGTGCATGTTTGTTATATCTGCCAACAACATGTGTATCAAATTGCTGTAATAATGGCTTTGCGGTTTCAATACGGTTGGCGGAGTCATGGTTGCCCGCAATAATCACAATATGAATGTGTGGTAAAACTGACTTCGCATGCTTTATAAATGTATATAACTGTTGCTCAGCAGCCGCTGGCGGGGTAGCTGTATGGTAAACATCACCGCTGACGACAAGCAGATCAGCATCAACTTCGACTAGCTCTTGAATAAGCCAATTTAAAAAAGCCTGATGTTCTTCAAAACGATTATGTTCGTAAAATTGTTGACCGAGGTGCCAGTCTGACGTGTGTACAACCTTCATACAGCGTTCCTTTCCTAATTAGGAACGCTAATATAACATTGCTTGGGCCTATTTATTAATAGCTCAATCGCCACCAAGCGAAAATTAATAGCGGTAAAGCCAAAAGTAGCAGCATGGGTGCTCTATAAAGCTTATTTTGCTTTGCTTCTAAGCGTTTAATCGCAGCTCGTTCATTACACGCAGCTACTTTGTCAACGTAACAATAGCCATCTTCTATGTACGCTTTACAATTTTGTTCGTCAGCAGGTATCGCTACAAGCTTCTCTTGTTTTTTTAGTATGTAAAAGTCCATACTGCTCACCACATTTTTTTCTATAAACGGGTATTAATCAATGAGCAAAACTAACGCCAGTTTTACCCAAAATAAGGAAGAGCGCGATTTTAATGATAAATAATGCCAAATATCAACAGTAAACTTGGGGTTTTTAAATTTTTTTTCAAAATAGAGACAATAAATACGAAAAATGTACACTTGGCATACAATGAAAATTGTCATTTTTTCATCACTTTTGGCCCTTGTTATAGCCTAATAGATTGAGCTGAACAATTTCTGAACCAAACTTTAGTTTATACAATTTATTACAAATGAGATTAATACCTTGATATATTTAAAGTTATATTCCCATCACCTAAAAAATTACGATATAACAACACAAAATAAAGGTCAAAAAACCATCATTTTACTTGCAACGTATTGGAAAAAAACACAATAATCCTCTCATAAATTAAAAAAATACAGTAAACTATATGTAAGTGAGTATACACTATCACTTTCCATATAAGGAGTTGGATTTATGAGAACTTGGCTTTTTGCCGGGCTCAGCTTAGTTTGGATAACACCAGCACAGGCACACAAGTTAAAAGTGTCTTTAGCGACAGCAAAAATATTGCCAGAGAGTGGACACATACAAATAGAATATCGATTTCATATGCACGACCTAGAGCATGCGGTAGTACATCTATTTAATGATACAAAAAATATTTATCAAGATAAAAAAGTACAGCAGCAATTTTCTGAGTATGTATACACTCATACGTCACTGAGACGTATAAATGGCCAAGCATTGGCTTTATCAGAACCCACGTTTGAAGTCGATCGAAAGTATTTTAGAGTGTATCAACATGCACAGTACGAAAAAGATGCGCCACTGCTAGGTTTACAAATGCGACATGGTGCTTTAAGAGATATATGGCCCGAACAAATCAACCTAGTTAATTTCAGAGGCTTGGGGCCCGTCAAAACACTGTATTTTGATAAAGAAGACAACTGGCTAAAAGTTCAATTTGATGAACAGCAGCCAACATCAGATAAATCAGGTCGTTAACTGAGCTGAACTTGTCATAAGAGCATATTATCAATTTGGCGGGAAAAAACGCGATATTGAGCACGTTCTGACAAGTTACTCCCGTTTAAAAGAGTCGAGACTGTTTGAACTTTTATCAGACGCACTCAAACCACTGTGCAGTTAGCAGACTTGACTTTAACACTGAGTGTACAGTGGCGCGACTCAGACCCTCACTCATCACGCCATACTTAATTTAACTTAACTCAGAACATAGCTACCAATCACTGACAAACTTGCTCATCGCGTGCAGAAAACTGCGAGTCACAGCGTAAAAATGCTTCACCTTGCTCATCGAAAAAGCGTCCATACCATCCAGAATAACGATCTAATTCCAGTTCTAAAAAGCCAAACTTGGCTTGTTCGTTGCCATTGGCTTCTAACCCATCGACAACAGCCTCAAAGCTCGTATAGGGTAGCTCCTCGCTCATACTAACCCCACTATTTCCAATCACTATTTGTGGTGGACGTTTGTATTGCTTATCAAAACTCAATGACTGATAAATATGCATATGACCCGATAATGCCAAAGCGACTTGTTGCGGAAGATGTCCAAGCGGTGTGTCAGCTAGCGCCCGCTGCAACATAATATTTAACGTATTGTCAGTTGCTACATTGTTCACCCCCCACAGCGGCCTGTGTGTTACCGTCCAAATCGGCTGTTCAGGGTTTTTGCTCGCAAACTTCTGTAGAGACTCGTACTGACTCTGATATTGCGCCGTTAACGCATTTGAAAACCGATCATCACATGCATTAGCTGAATCCTGTACCCAAATATTAAGCTTTTCTAGCTTCAACATATATGGATCTATCATCGCAATGGCTGAGGCAGCTGAAGTTAGAGGCTGCGAAAACTTTCCTTGTGTAGGACATGCGCGTTGAGTTATGCCTTGATCCAAGCCAGAACCTGGGCCAAAAAAGTAAAACCAGCCAGGCCCTGCGCGGCTACACAATTCATGATTCCCTCTTGCGAACACCCAAGGAGCCTTGGTCAGAATCGCATCGGCAGCGCTAAAAAAATCAGCACGCCAAGCGCGCCAAGTATCTGGTTTTGGGCTGCCTTGCGCATTTTGACTATAATATGTTTCCTCTAACCCACAGGTTTTTCCGCCATACCCTCCATCACCCGCATCGTACGCATAAACGCCTTTACTGATGCTGCCACTGGTGCCTCTATAATTGTAATCCCCCATGTGTAAAATAAGGTCAACATCACGCTTAGCTCCTTGGGAAATCAAGGTTTTAAACGGCTCCGCAGGCCCATTGCCATCACATACATGTGATTTACAGCCAGAGTCACCATAAACCTGAATACGCTTAGGGTTGAGTGTCATTGCATCAAACTGCAGTTCGGTGCCGCCTACCTGATATGCAATACCGGCCTGCACGGCAGATTCACACACCGTAATTGGAAAGTTTTTACCGGGGTGGAAAGCACGGATTTTCATCTGTCTGCGCTCTCCACTTTCGCTTTCAAGTAAAGGGCAGACTTGATCTGTACTCTGAACACCCGGAATGATGGCACGCACATAAATCAGTGTTTCACCTGATTTGCTAGGGGCCAGCATTGAATAAGCCGTGATCACTTCAGCTTTTTTTATTGGCTTAGGGCTACTGCAACTGGCCAGTAGCAAAATCCCACACAATATACTCACAACTCGCATTGTCGTTTTCCTTCTAGTTTGCGTCACTAATTCCTTGTTTAGTGTAGTAAAAACTCTGTAAAGGGCTATTACAGACAATTACCTACACGGACAACGCTCTATTTGAAGGCTGCAATATCTCGCCACTTAATGCCAAACTTTGCTAAGTACTTTTGCAATCTGCTGGAATCGTTGATGGTGGCTTTTTGAGTTCTACTGACATCAAATAGCACGCGTCCCGCAGCTGCCATACTAGGGCTTTGCAAACAAACGGTGACGACATACTCTAATTGTTGGCGATCAAATGCATCTAAATGTGCGATTTGCTCGTCGCTCAGAATAGAAATTAAGCAAGAACTGTGCTTATTAGGCTGATGTATTTGCCAATCACTTTTTAGTCTCGCAATTTCGTCAGTCACATCAGTCGCGCTGATCCTAGAAGTGTCAGCAAGCGTAGCAAGGCGGATCATTGACGATCCCAGATCTCTAAAGTTACCTTGCCAAGTTGCCAGCTCACTGTGGGCAAATTTAAGATATGCTAAACGCGCTTCCTTATTGAAGCGAACGCGACGGCCATGCTCTTGGCTATATTTATCCAACTCAAAGTCTATATTGGCATCGATATCTTCACGCCGATCCTTCAGAGCAGGCAAGTGATAAGTCCATAAATTGATACGGGCCAATAAATCCTCTCTAAAAGAACCATCAGCAACACACGCGCTTAAATCTCGATTGGTGCCAGCAATTAATTGAAAATGGCTGTGGCTCTCTTGATCGCTACCAACAGGGTAGAACTTTTTATTTTCAATTGCATGAAGCAACATTGCTTGTTCCTCTAACCCCAGCTCTCCAACCTCATCAAGAAACAACAACCCCTTATTCGCCGCTTTTAAAAACCCTTCACGTGCTTGCAACGCGCCCGTAAACGCCCCCTTAGTATGACCGAATAACGCCGCCATGGCATTTTCACCCTTTAAAGTCGCACAGTTAACCACAACTAAGTCGCCTTGAAGGGTATTACGCTGCTTCTTCAATTGATAAATCCGGTCAGCCAATTGGCTTTTTCCAGCACCAGTTGGGCCCATCAGTAAAATTGGCGCACTTGAGCGTATCGCCACTTTTTCTACTTGAGAAATTAAACGGTTAAACGCTACGTTTTTTGTTTCTATACCGCCTTTAAGAAAACTCTCACCCTGTTGGCGCTCAATATCAAACCGCTGCGCTAACTGATCATACTTAGACAGATCTAAGTCTATAGTATGCAATTGACCGACAGATTTATTGTCATTGCTTGGATCAGGAGATGTTTGTACTAATCTACCTGGAAATTGGCGACTCTCGGTGAGCAGATAGCTACAGATCTGCGCCACATGCGTCCCGGTTGTAATATGAAACAAGTACTCCTGATGGTCTAAATCAAACTCAATCGTTTGGCAAAAGTCATACAATTTGGCATACACCTCACCAAAATCCCATGGATCATCAAAGTTAACCTCAACCAATTGTACGGATGTTTCAGGCGATACCGTTTCCATGTCCACCGCGACATTATGAGCAAGCCGCAGACTGCGCGAACCATGCAATAAATACAGCTTATTAATAATGAGGTTTTCTTGGCTCACCAAGGATACATTTGGCCGCCAACGGTGCCAACGATCAACCCGCTTACCCACAAAATCTAACTGAGTGCCTAACAAACTTACTGCTACAACTTCCTTCACAACCATATCCAAATAGATACAACAATATATTTATGGAAACATTTAAGAGGAAAAAGAACAAGTAAAAATTAAAGAAAAAACAACCAAAATAAATTTTTAAATTATAAAAAACAACAAGTTAAAAAATAAATCTTACATTTATTTTCAGCTTGGCACATACCTTGGAATAGTAACCTCGTAGCATGATGTCGTGTTTCGAGATAACACAGCGGTGCGACTTACTCTGTAAGCACGTATTCCGATATTGGCTACCTCAGTCAAGAGACTGATTTGGATAGCACGCAAGTGCGGGGTTCAACTCCCCTTATTTGATAGATAGCTCAACGGTAGAGCAGCGACTTAGATTCGTGGGTTGCGGGTTCAAATCCCGCTCTAATCACCAAGAATTAAATTTATCTCATGATGATGTAAAAAAATATTTGAGCTAAATAGCTCATTACTTTGCAAGTAACCGCCGCTAACACTAAGGCAATTTTTGCTAAGTAAACCCCGTGGTTGGCAAGCCGGAAGCTCCCCAGCCACGCTGTTACTTAGCCAAATTGTAAATAGCTAGTTGGCCGTTACGATGCTTTATAAGGAAAAAAAATGAAATTTAGAAAACAACACACTGTTTCACCCACACAGCGCGTATTCGTATATAAAAATAAGCAATTTGAGCGCGTACTCGGCCCTGGTAAGCACAACTTTTGGGACTTTAATAATCAACTTGAGTTTATCACTTACAGCATAGACTCATTATATTTTGCTGCGCCTGATGCAGTTCGCATGTACCACACACACTCAGATCTTCATGCACATATCAGTCATTTTAAACTGGCTGAGCAAGAAGTTGGATTGTTGTATTTTAATGACGCCTTGAAAGGAGTTGTTGCGCCGGGAGAGAGCTTATACCTTTGGAAAGATGCAGGTGAGATCCGCTTAGAACGAATAGACATCAGTGAACAGTTTTACGTTGAAGAAACCACCTTAAAGCTCATCGAAAAAGCAGGGCTTAATCTGGCCTCAAAGCTAATTAAAAGTCCGAAAACCTCGGCATGTAAGCCGATTTATGAGATCACCATTGAACGTGAACACATTGGCTTTTTATTTGCCGACAACGAACTTGTCCGCGAGCTACCGGCTGGTCGCTATGGCCTATGGCAATTCAATCGCGATTTTGAATTACAAACCTTTGACTGTCGCACAGTTTCAGCACAAGCCGGAGCAGATATCTATGACAAACATAAAGGAATCACTAGCATTTCTCATCAAGTACTGGGGCCTGAAGAAGTGGGACTATTGTATGTCAATCAAGTCTTAAAAGGCATTGTGCCTCCTGGGGAGCACCTATATCTATGGAAAGAGGCTGGTGATATCCATATGGAGAGGGTCGATATCAGTAACAATCTGTATGTAGAGGACAACCTTTTAACAAGTATTAACCAATCTGGTCTCAATAACGCCAGCAAACTGTTTAAAGCACCAACAACAAAAGTGAGCGATCCAATTGTTGATGTATCGATTGAAAGTGACCATATCGGACTTTTATATGTTAATAACATGCTGGTACGAGAGCTACCACCGGGACGCTATGGACTATGGCAGTTTAACCACAATATTGAACTAAAGGTATTTGATTGTAGAACACAAATGCTAGAGGTATCGGGTCAAGAAATCTTAAGTAAAGACAGAGTAAGTCTGCGAATTAATTTAAGTGCAAGTATCAAAATTATCGATACCAAACTCGCAGCGCAAAGTGTTGAAGACATCGAATCATTTGCTTATAACGCTTTACAATTAGCACTTCGAGAGGCTGTAGGCACTCAAGATTTAGACAACTTACTGCTTGATAAACTCTATATCAACGAAACCGTCAAGGACATCGTTGATGAGCGATTACATGCAGTGGGAGTTGAGCTAAATCACGTGGGTATGAAAGACATTATCTTACCTGGAGAGATGAAAACAATTTTGAATCAGGTCGTTGAAGCGCAAAAAGCCGCTGAAGCAAACGTAATAAAACGCAGAGAAGAAACGGCAGCAACACGTAGTTTGCACAACACCGCAAAGGTCATGGAAAACAACCCTACTTTAATGCGATTAAAAGAGCTAGAGGCACTAGAAAAGATTGCTGACAAAATAGAGAGCTTGACCGTCTACGGCGGGTTAGATGGGTTGATGAATAACGTGGTAAACCTTGGAGATCAGCAACAAAGGAGAGAAACGAATGTGTAAGTCTCACTACGAAGTATTACAAACCGGCAATAAACACCCTATTAAGGCTTGGACAAAAGGGGTGCCATTTGAAAGTGCGGCAAAACAACAACTAGACAATATTGCAGCAATGGACATAGTACATAGCCATATTGCCGTTATGCCAGACGTTCACCTAGGCAAGGGCGCAACCATAGGGAGTGTGATCCCCTCTGTAGACGCTGTTATTCCAGCTGCCGTGGGTGTCGATATTGGCTGTGGTATGGTCGCAACCCGCACCACACTAAAAGCAGCCGATTTACCCGACAACCTAAAATCGATCCGCAGTGCCTTTGAAGCAGCGGTGCCGCATGGGCGTACCTCGAACCGTAGAAAGCGCGACGTAGGTGCCTGGGGTAATATTCCCAAATTGGTCGAACAACAATGGCTTAAATTAGAGGCTCGATTTAATCAGATCTGTGCCAAGCATCCAGCGATTGCAAAAAGTAATCACATAAACCACCTAGGTACCATGGGTACAGGTAATCACTTTTTGGAGCTATGTATTGATGAAACTGAGCACGTTTGGATAATGCTGCATTCAGGCAGTAGAGGGGTAGGTAATCGTATCGGTACTTATTTTATAGAGCTCGCTAAAAAAGAAATGCAGCGCCACCAACAACACTTGCCTGATATGGATCTCGCTTATTTAAAAGAGGGAAGTACCTATTTTGATGATTACGTTGAGGCGGTAGAATGGGCGCAAGATTTCGCGGCCAAAAATCGTGAAATTATGATGTTTAATGCATTGAAAGCACTGCGAGCTGAAATCCCTATACAATTTGATACCATGGATGTTGCGGTTAATTGCCACCATAACTATATCTCTCGTGAAGAACATTTTGGCAAGCAGTGTTATGTCACTCGTAAAGGGGCTTTACGTGCAGAGCGAGGAGAAATGGGGATCATTCCGGGTAACATGGGGGCACGCTCTTATATTGTTCGAGGTTTAGGAAACCCAGATAGCTTCAATAGTTGTAGCCATGGTGCAGGACGTGTCATGTCACGTACCAAAGCAAAAAAAGTGTTTAACATTGCAGATCAGGTCGCAGCAACCAAGGGTGTTGAATGCCGTAAAGATGAAGCCGTGATTGATGAGATCCCACATGCCTACAAAGACATAGATAAGGTGATGGCGGCGCAACAAGACTTAGTCGAAGTTGTACACACATTAAAACAAGTAGTTTGTGTAAAAGGTTAAGAATGAACAAAAAAACAATTATAATTAATGGCTCTAAAGGCGAGGGCGGCGGACAAATTTTAAGAACAGCATTAAGCTTATCTATGCTGTTAAATCAGCCCATAGAAATTCAAAAAATTCGCGCAGGCAGAAAGAAACCTGGACTGATGCGACAGCACTTAACGTGTGTGCTTGCAGCACAGCAAATCTGTGATGCCACTGTTGAAGGCGCAGAGCTTGGCTCGCAGCGCATTAAATTTACACCTGCTACTACCAAGCCCGGGGAATATGAATTTAAAATAGGCACTGCTGGCAGCACAGTGCTAGTTTGCCAAACAGTTTTGTTACCCCTTGCACTCGCAGGTAAAGCATCCAAAGTCATCCTGCACGGTGGGACGCACAACGGTATGTCACCATCATTAACCTTTTTTGAGCAGTCATTTTTACCTGCGCTCAAATCTATGGGACTAGACTGCCAAGTTAGCACCACCAAGTTAGGCTTTTTCCCTGCAGGGGGAGGTAGCTGGCAAATTGACATCACCCCAATCGACAGCTTATCTCCGTGTATGTTCGAAAAGCCGGGAGCAGAACTTGAACAACAACAAAGTCACTGCCGCGCTTTATCTATCATTGCTGGGGTTAAGCATTCGGTGGCAAAGCGAGAGATAGAAGAAGCAAAACAACTATTAGGATGGCATGCGCCTAATACAGAAGTTCTTGAGGCAAAAGCATTTGGACAAGGAAATAGCTTTCATCTGAGTATTGGGACTAAACACCAAATAGCCATGTTCGAGCAAATGGGTGAGCTTGGCCTTCGCGCAGAGCAAGTCGCTAGGCGAACAGTCAAGTCACTCAAACACTACCTAAAGTCAGGGGCTGCGGTAGAAGAACATTTAGCTGATCAACTTTTGTTACCTATGGCATTGGCTGGCAACGGCAGTTTTACCACCAATGTGCTCAGTAGCCATACAGTTACCAACATCGATGTGATATCACAGCTCAGCGGAGTTTGTATCAAAACGCAGCAGCTCAGCGACACACTTTGGAAAGTGTATTTGGATTAGTTATGACTGAAAAAATAAATAAAATTACACCAGAAATCCATGATGAAATTATGGCTCGTATCAAAAATGTGGAACGAGAGCACAATGTAAAGGTCCTTTACGCCATTGAATCAGGCAGTCGTGCATGGGGGTTTGAGTCACCAAATAGCGACTTTGATGTACGCTTTATCTATGTTCACAAGCAGGATTGGTACTTGTCTGTAATGCTAGAAGATAAAAGAGATGTTATTGAATACCCCATAGTTGATGACATCGACATCAATGGCTGGGATGTGCGAAAAGCACTTAAGCTGTTGCACGCATCAAACCCTGCTATCGGAGAATGGCTGCAGTCGTCTATTGTGTATGTGAACAGTGGTGACTTTAAACATCAAGCTGTGTCTCTATTTAAAGCGCACTATAAAATTGATCGCGGGATTTATCACTATTTTAATATGGCAAAAAACAACTATCGTGAGCATTTAAAGGCTGACTTAGTATCGTATAAGAAGTACCTCTACGTGTTGCGTGCACTGTGCGCGGTAAAATGGATAGAACGCTTTAATTGCCCACCGCCTATCGAGTTCGAAACTCTGGCAAGCGAGGTGATTGATGACACCATAATACTCGATAAGATTTGCTCGCTCGTCGCTGCGAAAAAGCGCGCAACAGAAAAAACACTGGGTCCAAAGATCCCCGAACTGAACCAATTTATAGAAGCGCAATTGAGCCAATTTAAAGGGAGTAAAAAAGGGCCACCATTAGAACCAAATAGAGTCGCTGAGCTAGACAAATTTTTCCAAAGCATGCTATGCACGCATAAGTTAAACGCAAGGTAAGTGGGGGCCTATACACCACCCATTTGCGTTTCTTCACTCAAACCCCCTTTAATCTCATTAATCAAAATACTGACGCGTTGTGGCTGCGCGGTATGTCGATGTATACCTAGATAGACGGTTTCATAAACAGGATGTGTTAAAGGGTGAGCCGCAATAAGCTCTGGCTGTGCAAAGGCAGCGACAGCATGGGCAGGCAATACCGTAAACCCAAAACCTCTTGCTACAGGCTCTAAAATTAATCCAATTTGATTTGAAAAGCCTTGATTTTTTAGTAAGTCACTATGCTGGAACTCAGGAAAATTGGCACCAAGTAATAACTCGGCATGATGACTGCCATCGGGGTGGTTGATATAGCCCAAAGTACTAAGCGACTGCCAATCAGGAGAAGCCAAGTTTTTTGGCGTCACAAGTAATAGTTGCTCCTGAGCAATGGCCTCACAATGCACATTGACATCGCTGGACTTTTTACTCATCAAACCAATATCGGCGTGTTTACCAGCAATGGCCTGCTCGATTTCACGATTAGGGGCAAACCGGTAATCAATCGTGAGGTCGCGATAGCGCTGCTGTAAATTCAGTAGACTCGGATACAGCTTTAACCCCACACTGCCAGGTGACATCACTCGCACGTTACCTACGTAAGCGGGGTCTTCCCCAATCAGTTTTTCCAACGAAGATACCCCATGAAGAATATCTTGCCCATGCACATATAACTTTTCACCGGCTTCAGAGAGTGAAAATTGCTTTCCTTCGCGTAACAACAGTGTTTTGCCCAACTGTTGCTCTAGCTTATTCATATGTTGACTGACACCAGATTGTGTCATGTGAAGCTGCAGTGCGGTGCGCGTGAAATGGCCGACTTCAACCAAGGTGCAAAAAGTGCGCAGCCAGATCAAATTAATCATTACACTTTGTACTCAAAATTATAATTATTGATAATTTTACTTAATGAACTTTGATTTGTAACCTGCTCACATCACATTGAGGAGCACATTTTATGAACAAGGTTTATCCAAGAAATTTTTCCCATATTGGTATCTCAGTACCAGATCTTGAAAAGGCTGTTGAGTTTTATACCCAAGTATTGGGTTGGTATTTAATCATGAAACCAACTGAGATCACTGAAGACAACAGTGCCATTGGCCAAATGTGTACAGATGTATTTGGTGCAAATTGGGACCGCTTTAAAATTGCGCACTTATCAACGGGTGACAGAATTGGCGTAGAGTTATTTCAATTCAAAAACCAAACTAACCCAGATGACAACTTTGAGTATTGGAAAACCGGTATCTTTCATTTTTGTGTACAAGACCCGAATGTAGAAGAACTCGCAGAGCGCATTGTTGCAGCTGGTGGCAAAAAGCGCATGGCAGAACCTCGATACTACTATCCCGGTGAAAAGCCATATCGCATGATTTATATGGAAGACCCATTTGGCAATATCCTAGAAATTTATAGCCACAGCTATGAGTTGATATACAGTGACGGAGCCTACTAAGCTCACGTTTTAAATCTCTCTATCACACTCATCAAATTGCATGACTTAGATTTAATAGGGGTGTAAAGCCCCTTTGCATTTCGATACCAATGAAACAGGCCCTTTCAATAAAATAAAACATGAAAAACCACATTCAACATCAAGCCCCATGATTGATATGAACAGAATTAGCTTAAAAGCTTCGATATTATTTAGTATTTAGTGGCAAATTTAGGTAATGTGGTTTGAACAGAACACGTGCAGCTATTTATTGTAGCCTTATCGTTATTATTGACTGCCAAGGTGACAAGATAAAAAATGGAACTTCTTACATTACTCATCATCTTCGTGACATTTATAGGAGTTTTTACCCTAGAAGTCATTGCACCCGCATCTAAAAATAGCTGCGATCGTCGCTGGCTGATCCTGGCATCTGGTATTAGCTTCTTTCAATCCATGTGTGCAATCGGTGCAGGGCTGATATTCACCGATCGATTTAATCACATATCGTTATTGAACTTAGGGTCAATGAGTATACTCACCCAAGGTGTGATCGGGTTTATGTTAACCAGTTTCGTTGCGTATTGGTGGCATAGGGCGATGCATAAATTTGACTTTTTATGGCGCACTTTTCATCAGCTACATCATAGTCCTCGCCGTATAGAATCACTCTCCGCCTTTTACTTACATCCCTTTGACAGTGTCGCCGCGACCTTGCTCAACGCCATGTGTTGTTATCTAATATTAGGGCTAAATGCATACGGCACTGGCGTCAGCTTAACCATCGCTGCTGTTTATAATATTTATATCCATGCAGATTTAAAAACACCTTACTGGGTAGGCTTTATTGTTCAGCGACCCGAAATGCATAGAGTTCATCACAAACACATGCATCACAAACAAAATTATGGACTTGCCCTGTGGGATTTGTTGTTTGGCACATTTTCAAACCCCAAAGATTACGTGCGTGCAGTCGGCTTTGATGAAGTCAGAGAAAAACGCGTATACGACATGCTGAAAACCAAGGATGTATATAAATCCTAGCCGCTTTCGAACTTTACATAATTAGTCTAGCCATACTATTTGTGACGGATCACCACAAAAAAGTAAATTTATTGACTTGTCATACGACTTATATGAATAGATCGATAAGTAGGAAAGTACGTATTTATGACAACTACACACACGTGGCCAGCAGATGCCGATGGAGAAGTACTCAAAGTACTAGACGAAAGAGCCTTTGATTTTGACTCCACACATACTATTGAGTTTTATCTGGAATTTAAGGATTGGCCGCTTAGCAGACAACAGCAAAATGAAATATCTGAAAAATTACCAGGCGCAGATTTTATAGAGTCAGATCCAGAAGATATAGAGCTTGGTGATGCACCAGGTTATGTCTTGTTTACAACACAAAATAAAGTCACCCATGAATTTGTCGGCCAAGAGCAAGTCAGGCTGACTAAGTTAGTTTCCCACCTAGACGGTATTTGTAATTCATGGGCAGTGTGTAGCCCATGTGGCGGATAATACCTAATACAACCAGCTCACTAACATAACCCAATCTATTCATGTTAGTGAGTGGCATGATAACTTATCGCGCTGAGCGCTTATCCAAAAAGCTAATAACCTACCCTGCACTTGGTTTACATCAAAAAATCGTGCACTCTACTGATTACAATAACAACAAATGTGTGTCAGAGATCATGCAATACAAAAAAGACAATTATCGAATTAGTGATTTACGAGAAGACATTCAACTCGAGCAGGTTGAATCGTTATTAAAAAGCTCCTACTGGGCTAGTAACCGCGACTTGGCAATCATTAAAATCTCTATAGAAAACAGTGAGTGCTTTTCGCTCTTTTATCAAGATCACCAAATCGGCTTTGCAAGAGTCGTCACTGATTTTGCAACGGTTGCCTACATCGCCGATCTGATCATTCACCCAGATCATAGATCTCAAGGGCTCGGAGTGTGGTTAACAGAGACGATCGTCAATGATCCACGTTGGTGCACTAAATTTAAATTTCTCGTCACTGATGATGCCCACAGCCTGTACGAAAAGTTTGGATTTTCTGGCAGCTCAAAACTGTTGAGCACTCAAGTCTAAAACTCTCACCGTGCAAGTATCTATCTCGAACCACCAAAAGCGGTATTAAATTTACCCACTGTGAGCTGTGTGATTTTTATGCAACTCTGTTAGAGATAATTCAAATAAGGAGCATAAGATGAAACTAAAAAAGCAAAAACTCAAGAATCTCAATCAAGATCAGTAAACCCACAAAAAGCAGACTACACAAGTAGCTGATGGAACATATTCAAACCCAGCTTTGACTTGCTTGTCCTGTTTAACTAACTGCGTTTGATATAAATGTAACGTATAAGCGCCTAGGCTTACTAATCAATTAGTAAGCCCTATCTCGTCCAAGACAAATTACCCATCTTCAGAAAAGTATCACATATCGCTATGACTCAGTATTACTTTGCAAACGCTTTATAGGTCTTAGTAATAAACAAATCTTTTTGTTTGATATTAACGAGGTGCTTGCAGGTTGAAGTGAAAAACGGCGTTTGCACTATGCCCGTTTTTTGCCCCGTGGGAACTAACGCCATAAACGGATTACGTTTATATGCTTTTACCGACTTATCTTGGCGCTTTCGCACTATACTTTTAGCCAAGTATTTACCTTGCTCCACTGCCAAATATCCCAGTTTAGCTTCGCCCACATCGGCAATGTCACCCAGTGCATAAAAATTTTCTTTCCCAACAACTTGAAGCGTGTCATTCACCACAATCAAACCTTTACTATTGAGTATATATGAGAAGTTTTGTTGCAAAAATGCATTATTCGGTTTGGTGCCCGTCGCACATAACACCATGTCAGGCTTTAACGTATCAGTTGAATGCTTATCTTGGTAGCTCTGAGTTTTGGTACATAGCTGATAATCGCTATTTAACTTAATCTGTACACCTAGTTCTTCCAGCTGTTGATGTGCTTTGCGCTGTGCTTTTTGACTAAAGCCAGAGAGTAGTGCTTTATCTCTATGGACTAAGGTAACCACTTTATCTTTGAAGGTATAAGCAATTTCACCTGCCAACTCTGCCCCAACGACACCCCCACCAATAATTAATATCTCAGTTGCGTCTTTAAGCTGCGCATAATGCTGTCTAAGCTCAGCCTCTCTGTCATTCAAGCTATGTGCATCCATGCTCTTGGCTAATGGCAAAGTCGGATATCTAGACCCACTTGCAATCACAACCTGCTCAAACTCAATACGCTCGCCATTGAGACATATCATGGATAAATGGACTGAGTTTAAAACCGCCTACCGATTAGCCAAGCTAAGAACGCTTAGCGCCGTAGCAGCCGATTTGGGTATACACCGCTCAACAGTCATGCGGCAAATAGATAGCATAGAAGCACACTTAGGCATCAAACTCTTTCAACGCAATGACAAAGGTTATATTCCAACAGAAGCAGGGCTGGAAGTAATGCGGTTGGGAGAAATTACAGACATACAATTTAATCAGTTTGTTGATAAGGCAACCAATTCAGATGCCATGATGAACGGTGTGCTTAAAATCACTTGTGTCAATGAGCTATCCGAATTGTTATTCCCAGTGATAAACCAATTCCAAGCGCAATACCCAAACGTAAGGTTCGAGATCTTAGAGGATATACGACAGTATGCGTTAGAGTATGGAGAAGCAGACTTAGCCATTCGTATGGGTGAGAAGCCGCACACACTGGATAATATCGTGATCCCATTCCAGTGCATAGAGGTGGTCATGTGTGTACATCAAAAATATGTAGAACAACATGGCTTGCCAACAAAAGACAATTGGTCACAGCATAAATTTATCGCCAATTCCGAACGCATTGCACATTTGCCGTGGAATGAATGGATCCACACACAGGTAGAGAAAAGTCATATTCTCACCACCAGCAATACTCACCAAGTGCTCGACTATGCACTTCATGCAGGATGTGGGATCTCTGTTAGTACAAAAGAAGCTGCACAAAACAACCCGATGCTACACATATTACCCATAGGCGACATGTGGCAAGTGGACACTTGGATATTGGTGCATTGTGACATCATACATATTCCAAAAATACGTAAATTTGTCGACCTACTAAAACTCGCACGATAGAGCAGCTAACTTATACTTTATCAGCTGCTTCAATTTCTTGTATGAACCCACTTAACACAGCTCTATTTTTTGCTAAGCGAGCCGCTTTTTCATCAACCTCTCTTAGCTGGCTGTGTAATAGCACTCTCAGCTCGTCACAAGGTTCAAAAATGGGCCGCTCGCCTCTAATACAAGGTAAAAATTGTAATATGGTGCTTAGCGTCATACCCGCTGAACTTAGCAATTTAATGCGCTCTAACGATAGTACCTCACGCTGATCATAGTCGCGATACCCTGCGGCGGTACGACGTGGTGTTAACAGCCCTTGCTCTTCGTAATACCGAAGCATGCGCACACTCACACCACTTTGCTCAGATAGTTCGCCAATTCTCATCTTTACTCCTTGACCCTAACAGCACTGTCAGGGTTTATCGTATTGGCTCCTAAATATGGACTCAATGGAAATAACACAATGACTAATAATGAATTTTCACCAAATACCTTTATCAATGGTGTGTACCAAACCAACTCGGCACTTAACCCTTTAGCATTTTCTGGCTTTGCACACTTCAGTGCGATGCAAGTGAGAGAGGGAAAAGTAAGAGGTATAGACTTACACTTAACGCGTCTAAGTAAAGCGTCGCAAAGATTATTTAATAACGCGCTGTCAGATCAGCAGATACGTATTTACATCAGAGATGCAATTAGGGAAAGTCCATTAAATTGCTCTCTGATTATCACACTGTACTCTTCTCACGGTGAATTTACTGCACGCAGTATGAACACACTGCCGCAAGTACTCGTGCGTACCAGTGCGCCTTCAAGCGGCCCCGTTGGACCGTTACACCTCACAGCGATTGAACACCAGCGACCTATACCTGACATAAAGCATGTAGGAGAGGTTGGCAAAACCTTTTATTTACACAGAGCAATAGAAAAAGGGTTTGATGATGCAATATTTGTTGATGAGCAAACAAAGATAAGTGAGGGGACAATTTGGAATCTCGTTTTTTGGGACGGATACACCATTATTTGGCCAAAAGCCCCAATGCTCAAAGGGACCATGATGAGCATATTACAACGACAACTCACCAAACTTCATATACCACAGCGCACTATAGAACTTAAGCTGACCGACCTTAACATACTCCGCGGCGCGGCGGTAATGAATTCATGGACGCCAGGGGTAAGTGTAAAGGGCATTGACAGTACTGTGTTTAATGACTCAGATAAACTGAGCGCGCTGTTACATCACGCATATCAATACGAGCCATTAGAGGAAGTTTAACGCCTTGAAGATAGGGAACACCAATATAACACTTGCCTTTTGCGCCAATACTGTTGCTTGCTCTATGGAGCCCTGCAAAATGATGCAACCCCAGTGACGTTAATTGCATATCAGGTAAAGTCATTAATATACATACCTCCTTGCAAGCAAGTCTGTTCTATGTTTCTTAAATAAGAACATGACTGTACGAACAAAAAACCATGAAGTCAAAGCTGCTATATTCAGTTTAAGGCTAGTTTTGTATTCAAAAAGGCTGTATTTGAAACGAAAGTTACAAAGCGTAACAAGCACTCACAATGAATTGCACACTGCGTCGGGATTGCAACACAAGTTTTCGATAGACTTTACCTCGTTGAGTAAACACATACACACCTACAGAATGTAGAGCCGTTGATTGTAGTTATTTAACATGTTGATTTCCCTGTCTTAAAAGACTTTTGGCGCACCCTTGGTGCGCTTTTTTTCTTTGTGTACCTTTTACCTCACAACGTAAGTCATTCATAAAATTACCAAATTAAACGCAGAGTTTATCAATCAACTTATCTGGTGGCGCACAAGTAAATTTCTACTATATTTCTGACTAATAACAACATTTATTCACTAGGTGCCCTATGATATTTTCATCAAGGACAGATCGTCAGAAATTAATCTCTCTTGAAGCCAAACTTAGCGTCTTTTTTGAAAAACAATCCATTCTAGAACTGAATGACGAAGGGATAATCACACATGCAAATCCACACTTTTTAAAGGAAATAGGCTGCCCAAATATTGACTTGAAAATGCAACATTACAGCCGAATAATAAAAACTCAATTCAAGCTCGACAGCCATGCGCCGCTTGAATTACAGGTACAATATGAGCATGGCGCGACCAGCTGGTTCAGAGCCAATATACACGCCAGCTATGATCAGTCATCACGTACTCATCGCTACATTTTATTGCTGGCAAACATCACAGAATATAAACATGCTTTACTTGATCACCTCGGACAAATAGAAGCGATAAATAAGTCGCAAGCAGTCATAGAGTTCAATATGGACGGCACCATCCTTCATGCCAACGATAACTTCTTGCAAGTGATGGGCTACTCACTTGGCGACATCGTTGGTCAACATCACAGCATGTTTGCTGAACCAGCCTATGCCCAAAGCGACGAATATAAAGTGTTCTGGCAACAGCTTAATCAGGGACAGTTTAGTACCGGTGAATATAAAAGGCTGGCAAAAGGTGGGAAAGAAGTATGGATCCACGCATCATACAACCCAATTTTTGATGCCAACGGTATGCCGTATAAAGTTGTCAAATATGCCTCCGACATTACTCAAACGAAACAACAAGCGACAGACTATCAGGGCCAGATCGAAGCTATTAGTAAATCTCAAGCAGTGATAGAGTTTAATATGGATGGCACCATTATTAATGCCAACGACAACTTCTTGTCCGCCATGGGCTATTCCCTAGATGAAATCAAAGGCCAGCATCACAGTATATTTGCAGATGCGGAGTATACAGCAAGCGCCGAATATGCCGCATTTTGGACTCATTTAAATGCAGGGCGCTACTGTGCAGGAGAATATTTACGCAAAGGAAAAAACGGTAAGGAGATTTGGATCCAAGCCTCTTACAATCCTATCTTGGACCTAAATGGCAAGCCTTTTAAAGTCGTAAAGTATGCTGTCGATATCACAGAACAAAAACGCCAAGCTGCAAATTACGAAGGGCAATTGCAAGCCATAGGCAAATCACAAGCGGTGATAGAATTTAATATGGACGGCACCATTATTACTGCCAATGACAACTTTCTAAAGGCTACGGGATATACCCTGGATGAAATAAAAGGGCAACATCACAGTATGTTTGCAGAGCATGACTATGCAAAAAGCCAGTCCTATCATCAATTTTGGCAGCAATTAAATCTGGGTAAGTTTGATTCTGGTGAGTATCAAAGACTCGGTAAAAACGGTAAGAAGATCTGGATCCAAGCCACTTACAACCCTATCTTTGATGCTAATGGTAAACCTTTCAAAGTCGTTAAATTTGCCACAGATATTACCGCACAAAAAATACAAAGCGCGGACTTTGCCGGCCAGCTCGCCGCTATCCATAAGTCCCAAGCGGTCATTGAGTTTAACCTTGATGGCACCATCATTGATGCTAACGAAAACTTTTTAGCGACAACAGGTTACATGTTGGCGGAAATAAAAGGCAAGCACCATAAAATATTTGCAGAAGCTGATTACGCTAATAGCCAAGAATATCAACAGTTTTGGCAACGGCTAAAGCAGGGTCAGTTCGACAGCGGGGAGTACAAACGTATTGCTAAAAATGGCAAAGAAATTTGGATCCAAGCTTCCTATAACCCCATTTTTGACGCTGAAGGCAATCCGTTTAAAGTCGTTAAATACGCTTCAGACATCACCGCAAGAAAACATGCTATTTTAAGTATCAAACAAGCCATTATAGCTTTATCAGGCGGAGAGCTCACCCATACCATTGATGAAGACTTGGGCGCAGAGTTTAATATTTTAAAAGACGCCATGAATAGCCTGATGAGTAACCTAAGTAGTATGGTACAAGAGATCACCGAAGCTTCAAACAATGTTTACCAAGGCGCACAAAGCATCGCCAGTAGTAACGAAGAGCTCAATAAACGTACCGAAAATCAAGGAGCAAGTATTGAGGAGACGGCATCGACGATGGAAGAATTAACCGTCACAGTACAACAAAATGCAAAAAGTGCTAAAGATGTCTCTGATCATGCTGACGAAGTTATGGAAAAAGCACAACAAGGCGGCGAAACTGTCACGAATGCCGTTGCAGCTATGAATGAAATAGAATCATGCAGCAGCCGAATTTCAGACATTATTGGTGTTATTGATGAAATCGCGTTTCAAACCAACTTGCTGGCTCTTAATGCCTCTGTGGAAGCGGCTAGAGCTGGGGAGGCGGGTAGAGGGTTTGCTGTTGTTGCCAGTGAAGTTAGAAACCTAGCACAACGCAGTGCCTCTGCAGCAAAAGAAATAAAAGGGCTTATTCAAGATAGCTCCCAAGCCGTTGCCAAGGGGAGCCAACTTGTATCAGCATCAGGTGACACCTTCAATCAACTCATTCACGTCGTTAAAGAGGTCAATATGATGATCACAGAAATTACCTCCGCCAGCCAAGAGCAATCTGAAGGTGTGGCTGCGGTATCTTCGACCATAGCGCAAATGGACAATGAGACCCAAAACAACATGCATT